>JAILLE010000017.1 GCA_024693285.1 Bacteroidales bacterium | reverse complement strand
TATATATGAATAAAGGAGGATGGCCCGAACGGACCATCCTCCTTTATCATTCACAGTACTCATACTATTAGTAGCCGGGGTTCTGGGTGAGGTTGCTGTTAAGGCTGATGACAGAGACGGGGATCGGGAACACGGTGGTGTAACCGGTGGCGTCATATACCCAGTCGGAAGCGACGATTGCGTGCTTCACACCCTGGTACTTGTCTTCGTCGGCCTCAGTGTAGGTTCCGAAGCGGACCATGTCGCCACGACGGCCCATGGTCTCCCAGATCTCCTCGCGGAGTTTCTCGTCAAGGATGTCCTTGATGGTGATGTCGGTGAGTGCATCGACACCAACCCTGGCGCGAACCTGGTTGACAAGGGCGAGAGCCTCGGCCTTCTTGCCAAGACGGTACTGTGCCTCTGCGGCAAGGAGGAGCATGTCGGCATAACGGAAGATCACGCGGTCTGCGTTGAAGTAGTTCTGACCGGAGGTAGTCGGGTCATACTCATACTTCTTGATACGCACGCCAGCCCACTTTACGAGGTACAGTCCCCAAGGGTCGCTGTAGTCGTCGGTGGAGAAGTCGTTGCGTGCCTCGTAGCCGATATAGATTCCCTCAGGATACTTGTCCTCGGAAACACCGGCCTTGACGGTAACACCGTTCACAGAGCAAGGTCCGTAGAAGAAGGAAATCTCGAAACGGGGGTCGTCGCACTCGAAAGTGGAGGCGGAGAGATTGTCCTTGTTAGCGTTCTCCTTGTAGTTGAATACGTTCAGCGCGTGGACGGTGGCTGCAGTTCCGTTCCAGGAAGAGAAGCCGATGGTCGAAGCGTGATTGTAGTGGAGTGAACGTGTGACCTGGGTGTCGGAAGTACGGTGCACGTTGTCATCCATAGGCTCTACGAAGATGTTCTCCTTGGAGGACTCGTTACCGTTCTTGAAGTTGTCCTTGAAGCTGGCTGCAAGCTCGTAGCCCTCAGCCTTGATCTGCTCCTGGCAATAGACGACGGTCTCCCAGGCGTTCATGGTCTTGCCGTTGACGGTGATCTTCTGATCGATGCCGGCTTTGGTTACACCGGGCTCGACCTTGGCGATACCGCCGGTGAACTGACCCTGGTTCCAGTTGTCCTGGGTGAAGACGGCAGCGTTGATGGCAAGGCGGGCGAGCATTGCATAGCCGACAGCCTTGGTAACACGGGCGTAATACTCACTGTTGACATCCTGGCTCTTTGCAGAAGCAAGGTTGGGGATGATCTCGCAGAGTTCGTCGCGTACAAAGTTGTAACCCTCTGTACGGCTGGCCTGTTTCACGTCACCGATACCGGCGTCAGGCGAAGTGACGATCGGAATCCTTCCGAAGAAGTCGACCAGCCACATGTAATAGAAGGCGCGGATACCGCGGACCTCGGCGATGTAGGAATCGACGACAGACTCATCCAGGGAACCAAGTTCCTTGATCTCCTCGAGTTTCTTCAGCGAAGAGTTGCAGAGTGCGATATCTGAATAGGAGTTGTTCCAGAGACTGCGGATGTAGTCAGTGGAAGGATCCCACCTGTGCAGGAAGGCGTTCTGGTGCTTTCCACCGTCGACCCAGTCACCCTGGCGTCCCGGGAGGAAGAGCACGTCGGCGGTGAATTCCGACATGTAGTTGTAGTTGTCGTCACCACCCTTGAAACGGCTGTTCAGCTTATTGTACAGGCTCGCGACGGTGTTGACGTACACGAGGGTAGCGCTCTTGTAGGCCTCGCCTTCGTCGAATTTGCTCAACGGTGTCTCTTCGAGGGAGCAACCGGACATAAAGAAAGTCAGGGCCAGAACAGCTGCACTATAGAGTAATTTCTTCATGATATTCTATGTTTAAGATGTTCTTTAGAATTTGACCGAAAGCATTGCGGTGTAGGTGCGCATGATCGGGAAGACGTTGTTGTCGATACCGCCTCCGATGGTAGCGTTGTTCAGCATAGGAGTCAGACCGGAGTATCCCGTGAATGTAGCGACATTGTTGCATGAGAGGGCGAACCTCAGACCCTTGATGTAGGTCAGGCCGAGCTTGGAGGCCGGGAGGTTGTAACCGACGGTGATGTACTCGAGGTTGACATAGTCACCCTTCTCGAGCCAGTAGGACGTATGCTGTGCATTGTACACTCCGAGTTCTTCAGCGGACTTCAGGACGTTGTAGGTCGGGAAGGCTCCGAGGTTGGAGAGACGCAGGCTTGTGAAGTTGTAGATGTGATGTCCGAAGGCACCGTTGAGCTGTGTCGAGAGATCCCAGTTCTTGTAGCGGAAAGTACCGCCGAGGCTTGCGAACACCTTAGGTGTAGCCTGTCCGAGGAACTCGCGGTCACCTTCGTCGTCGAGGGTGATACCACCGTCACCGTTGACATCCTTGACCTGATAGGTCTTCTTGCCGGTATCGTCGGTCTTGAAGCCGTCGTGGACGGGAAGACGGAAGATGTTGACAGGATAACCCTCGGTCATGTAAACCACGTTGGTGTTGGAAGTCAAACCGTTGCAGCTCGCGTCAGCGAGAGAGATGTACTTGGATGTCGTCAGTTCCTGACCCTGATAGGTTCCGGAAAGGCTGACGAGTTTGTTCTTCTGGAAAGCGACGTTGCCCTGGAGGGTCAGACCCATGTCCTTCGTCTCGATAGGAGCGACATGGAGACCGATCTCAACACCATTGTTGGTCATCTGACCCATGTTGGCCAAGAGGCTGGTGTAGGTGAACGGAGGGACAGGAACCTGATAGGTGTAGAGCAGGTCCTTGGTCGTTGACCGGTAGACGTCGATAGTACCGCTGAACCTGCTACGCCACATCGAGAAGTCGATACCGGCGTCGAAGGTGTACTTGGTCTCCCATTTCAGGTCAGGATTCGGGTTGGAATCGAGAGCGTAGGTGGTGACGGTCGCGCCGTTGTAGGTTGTGGTGCCGTTAGGAGCCATGAGAGAAAGCGACCTGTAAGGATCGATGGCATCCTGGTTACCGGTGACACCGTAACCGACGCGGACCTTAAGGTTGTTGAACAGGTGCTGGTTCTTCATGAAACCTTCGTTGCTGATGATCCATGCCAGTGATGCTGAAGGGAAGAAGCCCCACTTGTGGTTGGCTCCAAGCTTTGAGGAACCGTCGGCACGGGCGTTGAGCGTAATGACATAACGGTTGTCGAACATGTAGTTCAGACGGCCGAGATATGACATGAGGGTATACTGGGTAGCAGAGGACTGGACATAGCCCCACTTGACGGTTGAACCAGCCTGCATGTTGTTGTAAGTGAAGTAGTCACTCTCGAAACCTGTTGCCCTGGAATAATTGTACCAGTAGTCATACCTCTGGGCCTCGGTAAGAGCGAGGGCGCTGAAGGAATGCTTACCGATGGTCTTGTTATAGGCGAGCTGGAAGCTGGCCATGCCATTGGTGTTCAGGTTGGTGGAATTGTTAGCCTCACCACGAGCGACCCTATAGCTCTTCAAGTCGTGCGGGAAGTAGTTGCGGTTCAGGCGGTTGGTGTAGGTGTAGGACCCAAAGATGCTGGCGGTAAGACCGTCAATAATCTTATATGTCGCGCGTGCGCTGGCGACCACACGGTAAACAGCCTCTTTATGGATATAGTCCATATAGTCACCGGGGTGGGTGATAGTCTCGGCATTGGGGTCGTAGTCCCATAGACCGGTCTCGGTGTTGCGGTGGCCAGGGAATGTGGGATTGTAAGCGGCGGCACCTGTGAAGATACCGGTGTCGATCCAATCCTTGTCCATTAAGGTGGCCATGGCGTTCATCTCGAGGGTGAGCCTGTCATTCAGTCCCTTCTGGCTGGCGGACATACGTAACATATAGTTGGTATTGCCAGCGTTCTTGACAACGTTGTCACGCTGCCTGACGCCGAGTGAGGCGTTGAAGTTGGACTTGCTGTTACCGGAAGTGAAGGAAATATTGTGGTTGTTCTGGGTTACGAGATCGTTCATGATCCAGTCCATCCAGTAGGTGTCATCACCCTTGTCAAGACCTGCGCCACCGAACTTGCCGGTGTTCAGAGCCCTGTAGCCGGCAGCGTCAAGCACCTGGAGCTTCTTGTAAGGATTGGAGATACCGAACTGGCCGCGATACTCGATCTGGGAACGGCCCTCACGGCCCTTCTTGGTGGTGACGACGATAACACCAGCGGCACCACGTGAACCATACTGTGCGGTCTCGGAAGCGTCCTTCAGAACAGTGATTTCCTGAATGTCATCCGGAGAGAGAGAGAAGAGCATTCCCACATCGCCGAAGATACCGTCCATGATCACGAGAGGGGTGTTACCTCCTGAGAGGGAGGTGGTACCACGCAGACGGATGGTCGGATTGTCCTGGACGTTACCACCATTGGAGGAAATAACAAGTCCGGGAACTTTGCCGCGGATAGCGTCAACCGCTGTGGCGACGTAACCAGTGTTCATGTTCTCTTCGGTGACACGGTCAACAGCACCGGTGATGGTGCGTTTGTTACCGACCGCATAACCGACAACGACGGTTTCTTCGAGGGATGTCGTCTCTTCGACGAGGACGAAATCAATAACCCTCTGGTTACCGATCTCTACCTCTTGTCCCACATAACCGATACAAGATACCGCAAGCACAGGATTGGGATGCGTGAAGTTGAAGGTGTACTTACCATCGGCTCCAGTGGAGGCGCCTGTGGAAGTGCCCTTGATCATGACGGTCACGCCCGGGATGGGCTGGCCGTCTTCACCTTTTACGGTTCCGCTGATGCTTCTCTGCTGGGCAAAGACGGCAAAGCCGACGAATAGGCCCAACGCGGTGGAAAGCATCGCTTTAAGCAAAAGAGATTTGGTCATAATGGATTAATTTATCAGTGTGTAATGAATGATAATTGTCCCAATAGTTAAATACTTTGGCAATTTAGACAAATTATTCCGTATTTTCAAGTTTCTGAGGGAAATAATGACTAAATTTGTATTAAACCGTTAAATATTACGATTTGTAATTAACGCACCTTTATATACAAAAAGATGAAACTCAGAAAGCTTTTGAACATAGAATTGGAAAGGATAAGCGCGGAGGAATACAAGGCTAGTCCTGATATTGGAATGATTGTTATATTGGACAATATCCGTAGCGCTCATAACGTCGGATCAGCATTCCGTACATGCGATTCTTTTAAGGCGGACAAATTATGGCTATGTGGGATTTGCGCAACTCCTCCATCAGCCGAGATACGTAAAACCGCTCTTGGTGCGGAAGAGAGTGTGCCTTGGGAATATTCTGGGAGTACGTTGGATGTCGTAAATAAGTTGAAATCAGATGGTTATACTGTCGTGAGCGTCGAGCAGACGGTCAATTCGGTCAGTCTGGAGAATTTCAACCCTTCGACATGCTCAGGGACCGGGAAGTACGCTTTCATATTCGGAAATGAAGTGGATGGAGTCAGTCAGGAAGTGGTGGACGCGTCTGATTTCTCGCTGGAGATCCCTCAATTAGGCACAAAACACTCTTTGAACGTGTCTGTCGCTATCGGGGTGGTTTTGTGGCAATTCACCCTGGGGAGGCTTAGCCCTCAAGCCATTGGAGGAACTCCTCACTCCGGGAACGGCTGACAGTGAGATCTGGCTCGGGTCCTATATTAATAGAAGGAATAACCTTTGATGTGATCCGGAGTCTGCCACCAAGCAGTTTGGTGACGCTCTCAACGGATTCTTTGGCGACAATGCAACTTCTTGATATCCTGAAGAAAAGCTCGGGGTCAAGCCCGTTGATTATGCTATCCATCGTGCTGTCGACAATGTAGACTGTACCGTCATTGGTGACGGCATGGTTATTCTTGTCTTCTGAATAGAAAAAGGCGACATCTTCAGTCTTTACCGGCACGATCCTGTCGTTAAGGTAGACCAGGAAACGTTCTTTGTATTCCTTATCCCGTTTGGCCTTGCCAATGGCGGCAAGAATTTTCTCTACGTCGGGAACCCCGTTTCCGACTGGTTGACGGCAGCGCTCAACCGCTCTTGTAAGTGGTCCCAGGTCGATTGGTTTCAAGAGATAGTCCACTGAGCCGGCCTCGAATGCTTTGACAGCGTAATTGTCATAGGCGGTTGTCATCACCACATGGGCCTTGACTTCCACCTGCCGGAAAATCTCGAAACAAATCCCGTCAGACAGCTCCACGTCCATGAAAATGGTGTCCACTTCGTCTCCATGTGCGGTAAGCCACTCCACGGACTCTTTCACTGATCCGCATTCCCCGATAATCTCTAAATCGGGGAAGTTTCTTCCGAGGGTCTTTTCCAGGCTTTTGCGGGCCATCATTTCGTCTTCGATGATCAGGACTTTCATAGCAGAGGGAGTATTACTGTGTAATTCTGGTCTGTGCGGATGATTTCCACGCTCTTGGGTGACCTTTCATTGTATTGCTCTCGTATATAATTGAGTCCCAGACCACTGGACTGGGAAGGGGAAACCCTTGGAATCAAATTATTTGTGACGGTCAGAGTCTCGCCATCAGAGAAAATATCCACTTTCAAAGGATTATCCGGACTGACCGCGTTATGCTTGGTGGCGTTCTCCACAAGGAGCTGCACGGAGCAGGGTATCACCGCTTTGGCCAAATCCTCTTCCGGAATGGATATCCCGACAACCAGACCGTCCTGGAAACGTACTTTCAAAAGGTCTAGATACATGCGGACGTAAGTCATCTCGTCCCTCAAAGGAACGGTGCTCTCATTCTCGTTTTTAAGCATGTAGCGGTAGATGCCCGCAAGTTTATGGATATACTCGCTTGCCTCCTCGTCTTTCCCGTCAAGTACCAGGGCATCCAGAATGTTCAGTGAGTTGAAGAGGAA
The DNA here is from genome assembly GCA_024693285.1 of Bacteroidales bacterium. GTDB lineage: Bacteria > Bacteroidota > Bacteroidia > Bacteroidales > UBA932 > Cryptobacteroides. Next base: position 9,364 of record JAILLE010000017.1, on the reverse strand, counting down.
ATGCGGGTTGACCTGTTGCTTTAGGTTGAGGTACTGGAACTTGGCGAGTTCCGCGCGGTCTCTTTCCTTTTCGGCTTGACGTCTGGCGGCGATGGCATATTCGACCATATATATGACTGAATAGATCAGGATCGCTGCCATCAAGGCGACAGAGCCAAGAAAGAATTCCCCACTGAATATCGTGGAGCTGAACATCTTTATGACGAACCTCAAAGCCAGTACGATAGCGATCGCTATAACCAACCATGTGATCTCCTTTGAAGTCGTCTTTCGCTGTGAGCTTGAATGACTTGAGTATTGCTTCAAGAAGAGGGCGAGTCCCCAGCCGATGGTCTCTGTGGTCGTGAAGGTGGCGATCGCGGGGGAGAGAAGTTGGTGACTCACGAATACGCTCACGAACGCGGCTATCCCTTTTCCCATCAGGAATCCAACTATGTTGGCGATTATGATTACAGTGGCGCTGAACTCCACACTTTGGCGATATCTCAAGCATAGGATCACTATCAGGAATATCGTCAGAGATGTCAGGATAATGTCGTCGCTGATGCCTCCGAGGCGGCACAAAATGGCTCCGGCAACGTGCAGTAGCGCGAAGCCATGGATGATAATGGATGTCCGTACCTGTCTCATCTAGATTCCGCAATTTATGAAAAAATACGTTCAGTTCATCAACAAATCCTGTCATTTCATCCCCTTTTTCCCGCGGTTCGTCCTTCTCTTTATTTTAAATATAAGTATTTGGGCTATATTTGACCGTATTTCAACGCGAAACGTAATAACCAACCGATATGCAAAACAAGAGAAAACTTACATTCTGGGATATGTGGAACCTGAGTTTCGGGTTCTTCGGCGTTCAGATAGCGTACGCCCTCCAGAGCGCCAACATCAGCCGTATTTTCGCTACGTTGGGAGCTGATCCTCATCAGCTTAGTTTCTTCTGGATCCTTCCCCCTCTGATGGGAATGATTGTCCAGCCCTTGATCGGGAAATACTCAGACAGGACATGGTGCAAAATGGGCCGCAGGAAGCCTTATCTTCTCGTTGGCGCCCTCGTCGCCGTGCTTGTGATGGCTTTCCTGCCCAATGCTGGCAGCCTTAACTTCTCCACCAAGTTGCTTCTCGGCCTTAACGGGGCGATGTGGTTCGGTCTATTTTCTCTGATATTTCTCGATACTTCCATCAATGTGGCTATGCAGCCGTTCAAGATGATGGTGGGTGACATGGTCACAGAGGAACAGAAGACCGAGGCATATTCCATCCAGTCACTTCTGTGCAACGCCGGAAGCCTTGTGGGATATCTCTTCCCGATTTTCTTCACCTGGATCGGAATAGCCAACACGGCTCCGAAGGGACAAATACCTCCGTCAGTGATCTGGAGCTTCTATTGCGGAGCCGCCATCCTGATCGCCTGCGTTATGTACACTTTCATGAAAGTCAAGGAGATGAATCCTCAGGAATATGCTGAGTTTCATGGAATTGACCCTGCCAAGGCATCTGACGATACGGCAAACAAGGAAGGACTGTTCAAGCTTCTTCTCCATGCCCCCAAGACCTTCTGGACTGTCGGTCTCGTGCAGTTCTTCTGCTGGGCCGCTTTCATGTACATGTGGACATATTCCAACGGCACTATCGCCGCAAATTGTTGGAATGCAACTGACACCGCGTCTGAGGGATACCAGGCCGCCGGTAACTGGGTAGGCGTCGTGTTCGCCATCCAGGCCGTTGGTTCTATCCTCTGGGCCATTGTGATTCCCAAATTCAAGTCTTTGAGACTGGCTTACGTAGTGAGCTTGCTTCTGGGAGCGGTCGGTTTCATCTCCGTGGCCTTTGTCCACAACCAGTATGTGCTCTTCCTCTCTTACTTCCTGATCGGAGCCGCATGGGCTGCCATGTTGGCCTTGCCTTTCACCCTGCTGACCAACTCTCTTCATGGTGAGCACATGGGAAGCTATCTTGGATTGTTCAATTGCACCATTTGCCTGCCTCAGATCGTGGCGGCCGCCCTCGGCGGAGTCGTTCTCAAGCTCTGTGGCGGTGTTCAAGGGAATATGATGATTATCGCCGGAGTGCTCCTTGTCTTGGGTGCCATTAGCGTGCGCTTGGTCGAGGAGAAACGTGTAAACGACTGATATTCAATATGACTTTATATTACAACAAAATCAAAAGCATGAAAAGGATTATGACTGCCGTGACGGTGTTGCTGCTTTGCCTCACCGCCACAACTGTGTCCGCCCAGGGCGGATACCAGGTCAAGGGAGTCGTGGTCGACGCGCTTGGACCGGTCATCGGAGCCACTGTAATGGAGCAGGGCACGACGAACGGCACATCCACTGGCCTCGACGGTGACTTCCTCCTGAATGTCAAAGGTCCTGACGCCGTTGTGGTGATAAGCTGCATCGGTTACACGACCCAGACATTCAAAGCTTCTGAGGTTCCAGCGCAGGTGACCCTGGTTGAGGACGGTGAGTTCCTCGACGAGGTCGTTGTCATCGGCTATGGTACCGTCAAGAAGAGTGACATGACCGGATCGGTCGCTACCGTGAAGGCAGATGAGATCAACAAGGGTGTCATCACGACTCCTGCCGATCTCTTGAGGGGTAAGAGCGCGGGTGTCGTCGTCACCCAGGGAAGCGGTATGCCGGGTTCCGGAGCGACCATCCGTATCCGTGGAGGTTCCTCAATAAACGCTTCCAACGACCCTCTGATCGTTATCGATGGCCTGCCGGTCTCCAATGACGGTATCGGTGGAATGTCCGACCCTCTGTCGTCAATCAACCCCGAGGACATCGAGAGCTTCTCAGTCTTGAAGGACGCTTCCGCGACCGCCATCTACGGTTCCAGGGCTTCCAACGGTGTTATCGTGATCACCACCAAGAAGGGTTCGAAGACCGCTTCGAGTCTTCCTAACATCGCTGTCGACTTCACAACTTCCGTCAACACGATCGCCAAGTACAACGATCTGCTCGACGCGGACGGTATCCGTAGCCTTATCAGGGATTTCTACGGTGCCAACTCCGCGGCTGAGGCTGCCCTTGGTAATGCCAACACTGACTGGCAGAAGGAAATCTACCACAACGCCTACACTTATGACGGCAACGTCAGTGTCAACGGACGTGTCGGTTCATTCCTCCCTTACCGCGTATCGTTAGGCTATATGGACCAGAACGGTACACTCAAGGGTTCGAAGATGGATCGCGGTACTTTGTCTGTCAACCTTTCGCCGACTTTCTTTGACAATCACCTGACCGTCAACCTTAACGGAAAGGGCACTTATGCCAAGAACATCTATGCCAACCAGGAGGCGATCGGTGCCGCTAACCACTATGATCCCACCAAGCCTGTCTATGATAACAACGGCCTTAATGGCTACACCGCTTGGTATGACGCTGCCGGGGTCATCAATTCTATGGCCACATGTAACCCTGTAGCCCTTCTGAACGATTGGCAGGACGAGGCGCAGTCGAAGCGTTTCATCGGGAACGCTCAGTTCGACTACAAAGTCCATGGTTTCGAAGATCTGAGGCTTAATCTCAATCTCGGTATTGACTGGGCCGCTTCTGAAGGTTTCAGGGAAAGGGCCAAAGGTTCTGAGAGGTCTCTGCATGTTACTGAAGAAGCCGGTGGAGGACACCACGAGGACTATGACTATACCCGTCGTAACACCACTCTCGAGTTCTACGCTGACTACAATAAGACTTTCGCCAAGAACCACAATGTGGATCTGATGGCTGGTTATTCCTGGCAGCATTTCTGGAGCAACAACCACAACTACAAGTACAGGCTTTCTGATAAGCTGGAAATGGCAAACCACGAAGGCAAGGGCGAGCTCTATCTTATTTCCTTCTTCGGACGCGCCAATTATGGTTTCGCTGACAGGTATCTCCTGACCGCGACCCTCCGCGCTGATGGTACTTCCCGTTTCCAGAACCACAAATGGGGTATATTCCCTTCCGTGGCTTTCGCTTGGAACATCAAGAACGAACCGTTCATGAAGGGTGTTGAAAAGCTTTCCACCGCCAAGCTTCGTCTGAGCTGGGGAGAGACTGGTCAGCAGGAAGTTGGAGGTTACTATGACACCTTCCCCCAGTTCCTTATGATCAATACTCCCGGATCTTACTACTTTGTCAACGGAGGTGATTATACGACCCCTATCGTTGCCCTCGGTTACAGCGCCGACCTTAAGTGGGAGACCACGACTACTTACAACGCTGGTATCGACCTCGGTTTCTGGAATGACAGGTTGAGGCTCAGCGCTGATGTCTATAAGAGGGACACCCGTGACATTCTCAACTATATTCCTGTCCCGGCCCTTTCCAACCTCACGAACTATCTCAATTCCAACATTGGAACGATGACAAACAAGGGTTATGAGATCGATCTCAACGGAATCCTTATCGAGACTCGTGACATGAGTTGGACCGCCGGAATCAATATGGCGTACAACAACAATAAGATCACCAAGCTGACCGCTTCTGATGAGAACGCCACCGGTATTGACGCTGGAGATGACGTTGGAGGTGGTACCGGCAACAAGGTGCAGAGGTTTGAAGTGGGCCATCCGATGTTTGTCTACTATCTCTACCAGCAGGTCTATGATTCTGAAGGCAAGCCTATCAACGGCGTCTATGTGGATAGGAACAATGACGGGCAGATCAATGCTGACGACAAGTATCTTACCCATAAGCCGGCTCCGGACTACACCTTCGGTTTCAACACCAATTTCACTTATAAGAATTGGACAGCCGCCCTTTCAGGTCACGCCTCGGTCGGTAACTGGGTTTACAACAACGTCGCTTCTGACACGGAAATGCTCGCGGACCTCTGGACCAACCAGTTCGTCAGCAACAGGGTTTCTTCCGCGAAAGAATCAATGTTCACTCAGGCGCAATACAATTCTGATTACTATCTTCGTGACGGCTCTTTCCTGAAGCTTGACAACTTCACTTTAGGATACACCTTCCCGAAACTCTTCAAGATCAACGCTGACCGCAGCGCTTCCCTGAACATCTTTGGTACTGTGCAGAATATCCACACCTTCACCAAGTACAATGGCGTGGATCCTGAGATCCATAACGGACTCGACAAGACTCTGTACCCTCGTCCAAGGACTTATGTGTGCGGTATAAAGCTTAACTTCTAAATAAAGGGCAGGAATATGAAAAAGATCAATTATATTCTCGGAACCATCGCCGCCGCGGCGGTTATGACTTCCTGCGTGGGTGACCTGAACGTTACTCCGATCGACCCTAATGCCGACACTGTTGAAAAGGTCTTGACAAGCCAGAAGGCAATCGATGACTACATCGCCGGTGTCTATCTCGGATTCGCCACATCAGGATACTATGGCCCTGGTGGAGGTCCTTCCATTTCAGGACTTGATGGTGGCGCTTCTCAGTACATCCGCGGTCTGTATCATCATAGTGAACTCACTACCGATGAGAGTGTCTGCGGTTGGAACGACCAGACTATCAAGAATTTCCACTATATGAACTGGACCACGGACGACACCTTTATCTATGCGTTCTATTCACGTATATTCATGCAGGTGGCGACCGCCAACGAGTTCATCCGCGAGGCGAAGAATCTTGACTATGACTCCGCTCGTTACATCGACGAGGCTCGCGTACTCAGGGCGATAGCTTATTTCCACGCTCTTGACAATTTCGGCAGCGTACCGTTCTCTGATGAGAATGATATCGTCGGTACTACACCTGAGCAGATTTCCAGAGCCGACCTCTTCACTTGGATTGAGAATGAGCTGAAGGACATCATTTCCAACGGGAAGCTTCCTGAGAAGAACGCGGTCGCTTATGGCCATGTCGGAATGGGTGCCGCCAAGTTCCTCCTCGCCAAGTTGTATCTCGGTGCTGAGGTTTACACAGGTACCGCTCGTTGGAATGACTGCGCCACCATCCTGAAAGACCTCATGGATGACGGCTACAGCCTCCATACCACTCCTAATGGGACTATTTACAATGCCTATCAGGATCTCTTCCTCGCTGACAATAACAAGTGCACGGACGAGATCATATTCGCTGTTGAGCAGGACGGTGTCTACACCCAGAGCTATGGAGTGACCAATTATCTGGTCTTCGCTTCCACCGGTGGTACCATGAATGTCAACCATTTGGGTATTTCTTCCGGTTGGGGCGGTCTTCGCACGACTCCGGAATTCGCGGACAAGTTCGCCGCTGGTGACGCTCGTTATCTCCTTTATGACACGGCAAAGAGCACCGCTGATGTGGATGCTATGCCTGAGACTCCTGAAGATAGGGGAGACTCCGAGAAAGTCATCAAGGAAATGAAGGATAATGGCACTTACGCTGACGAATGCAAGAAGCTTCGTGAGACTAAGGATGCCGCCAGGAAAGACAACATTCAGGAAAAGAGTATCGATGATATCGGTAACTTTAAGTACGGTTATGGTTTCCAGAAGTTCCGTAATGTCGCGAGTACCGGAGAGATTCCCAACAGGGTTTACGACGAGGAAAATGACACTTGGAGCAATCCTGGATTCGTCAACACCGATTTCCCGATGATGCGCTACGCTGACGTTCTCCTTATGGCCGCTGAGTGCCAGGCCAGGGGAGCTTCGATCGACGGGTACAATGCTTTCAACCAGGTGCGCGCGCGTGCCGGTGTCCCTGCGATCTCCAATCCTACCCTCGACCAGATTTTGGACGAGCGCGCCCGCGAGCTCTATCAAGAGTGCTGGAGGCGCAGTGACCTTATCCGTTTCGGAAAATTCACTTCCGGTTACAATTGGCAGTGGAAGGGTGAGACTAAGGATGGAAGGGATGTCGAGGCCTATAGGTCCCTCTTCCCGATTCCTGAAAGCGATCGTCAGGCCAATACGAAACTTGAGCAGAACCCCGGCTATTAACAGATCACTACCATGAAAAAGATATTTTCAATACTATCTGCGGGACTTGTCGCTTTGGCGGCATTATCCTGCGTGAACGAGGACTTCGCCACCTTCGACAAGACGAAGGCCACGGCTCCTGTCCTCGGGAGCTATGAGGTTGGTGAGAAAGCCATCACCGCGACCTTCACTCCTGGAGCCTTTAATATGGGCTTCAATGACAAGATTCCGGTGAATCATTCTCTGATCCTGGCATCTGTTAACGGCACCGAGGTCAATAAGACCTTGCCGTCTTCCGCCAAGGATGGTGAGATTTCCATTTCTATCACCAATCTGGCAAAGACACTTGTGTCTCTTGGTTACCCTGAGGGTTCCACTGTGTCGCTTGACATGTTTATACGCGCCTCGATGCAGGCTCCAAGCCAGGATAACGGACGCAACGGATATGTGGACTCGCAAGGCCATATATCAATAAGTGGTTTTGAGATTGTGGTTCCTGTCGCCCAGGGTAATCCTTGGGAGGAATTCACTGAGAAGAGCAAGTGGAGCCTTATCGGTTCGATTGCCAGTACAGGCAACGGATGGAACAAGGATGAGCCTGCTTATATGACTCCGGACGGCACCAAGCATGTCGCCAAGAATATCAAGCTCACACCTGACGACCAGTTCAAGTTCCGTTTCGACGCGAAGTGGGATGACAACCGCGGCGCTCCTGGTGACACTGAACCTTATGTCATGAACGCCGGAGACGAGGTCGAGGCTACACCTAATGGTAAGAATCTCGGAGTCGCCGCTGAAGGAAATTACGACATCCTCTATGATGCCGCTTCCGAGACTATTACCATCACTGAGGCCTTCCAGACCTATCCTGGTTTCGATGACAAGAGCACATGGGGCGTGACAGGTTCTGTTGCGAGCCGTGGACTCAACTGGGATAAGGATGTCTCCATGATCACCGATGGTGAGTGGCATGTCGCTGAGGGGGTTGAGCTTACCAAGGGTGACCAGTTCAAGTTCCGCAACAACCAGAAGTGGGATGAGAACTATGGTGCTCCTGGCGATACCGAGCCGTTCGTGGTTACGATTGACGCTGAGGAGTCCGCTGTCGCCAATGGAAAGAACCTCGCTGTCCCTGAGGATGGTGTGTATGACCTGATGGTCAATCCTGCCGCAGGCTTTTACAAGATCGTTGTTTCCCTCGGCGGCTTCAGCCCGCTCGTGGGCGAAGGTGGTGGTGATGAGCCCGGTGGAGACGATAAACCCAAAGTCTGGTCCGTTATCGGACATATCGGAGAAACGAGTTGGGACAAGGACTTCGACATGACCAACACTGAGGGTGACATCTGGGTTCTAAAGAGCCAGCCATTCGCTGCCGGTGACGAGTTCAAGCTCCGTCACGACCACGATTGGGGTGGTGATCTTGGTGGTCCTGAGGAGAACGCTCAAAGCACCATCAATCCTGACGATGTATACGGTGTTTACGCTCCTGAGATCGGTACTGCTTTCGAGGCTGGTTCCAAGAACATCCGGATTCCTGAGGATGGTAATTACGACATTACCTTCGACTATGCCGCCAATACCATCAAGGTCGAGGTCAGCGTTCGCGCCGACTGGTACTATCACGGTCAGAGCGAGAGCGATGCATGGGGCGAGCTTCCTTTCGAGAAGGTCTCCGACACAGAGTATACCCTCACTCTCACCACTGCCGTTGAGAATGCCGGATTTGTGCTGAAGAACGGTGACGCGTCTTCTTGGATCGGTCCTGACAATACTCAGGAACTCACTGACGGCAAGTTCGTTGTCAAGATCGGCGAGGAGTTCAAGATCTCCGGTGACAAGGTGGACGGCGTTATCGCTGAGCCTGGCAAATATGTCTTCACCTTCAACCCTGAGGCGATGACAGCCGTGATTAAGAGCTTCCGTTCCGAGTGGTATTACCATGGCCAGAGCGAGCAGACTCCTAATTGGGGCGAGCTTCCGTTCGAGAAAGTCTCTGACGAGGAATATGTCCTTACCTTCAAGACTGTCTCCGAGAACTCCGGATTCGTTCTGAAGAATGGTGATGAGAGCATGTGGATTGGTGCTGACAACAGTCAGGAACTCACTGACGGAAAATTCGTTGTCACTGTCGGTAAGGAGTTCAAGATCTCCGACCAGAAGGTGGATGGATTGATCCCGCAACCCGGTGAGTACAAGTTCATATTCAACCCTGTGGCGATGACCGCCGTGCTCAAGAGTACAAAGGTTGACTGGTACTATCACGGCCAGAGCGAGCTGACTCCCGACTGGGGCGCTCTTCCTTTCGAGAAAGTCTCTGACGAGGAGTATGTCCTCAAGTTCAAGACTATCTCCGAGAACTCCGGCTTCGTGCTTAAGAACACCGACGAGACCCAGTGGATCGGCCCTGACAACACTCAGGAGCTCACAGACGGCAAGTTTGTTGTGACCATCGGAAAGGAGTTCAAGATCTCCGACCAGAAGGTGGATGGTGTTATCGCCAAG
>JAILLE010000016.1 GCA_024693285.1 Bacteroidales bacterium | reverse complement strand
TCAATCCTCTTACCCTTCTTAACGAGGGAGACTTCAATCCTGCCGTAATTGGTCTCGAAACCGGTCTTGAGCCACTTAAGGTCACCCATCTGTGGTTTGACCTCAAACTCTTGATAACCAGACTTCAAGGCATCTATTCCGGCTAACTGACGAACCATGGATATGACACCTCCACCCGACCAGGCGTGATTGCAGGTACCTTCGAAATTCCAGTGCTCCCACAGGGTGGTGCAGCTGTCATTCATTATGGTAGGGCAAAGTTTCCGCATCCTGTCCAGGGCCATCTGTGGCTCGCCCATTGTGTAAAGGGCGTCAAGGACATAAGGGAACATATAGGTCGTGGCGTTGTAACGCTCAGCGAAAACCTTCTTCAGCATAGGATACTTATCCGCGCCAGCCACTCCGGAAATGACAGCTAAAGCTTGGACACGGTCGTCAGGAAGGTCCTCAAAGCCGGGGGTAATATAAGCGGCTCCGTTCCAGTAATTCGAGTTGAGCCTTTCCGCAATGTTTACCATAATAGCCTCATCTTCAGCTGCTTCTGTCTCCTTGCCAAGCACCTTGGCGAATTCGGCCTCGGCTTTAAGCGCAAGATAATACCAGAGATGCAACTGAGCCACACGGTCTTGGTGAGATCCGGCGTCAGGCCAGTCCCAACCACCTTTACGGTAAATGGGAAGTCCCTCTGAATCGAGCTGCCAGACTTCGTGAAGATACCGGTGTACAGCCGGATAGACATCCGCCACAAATGAATAGTCTCCTGAATAGAAAGCATATCCCCTGAACCCGAACCAACCAATGGAGTTGAGAACCTGCATAGGGAGCTCCTTGAAATAGTTGGAACAAGGTATCGGAGCGTACATAACCCCGTCAGGCTTTTGCCAGCGGACCAGTTCCATTATACCTTTACGGGCAAGCTTATCCGCTTTGCGGTCAAGCAGATAGAAAGCCTCGTTCAGCTCGTTGACCTCATCGCCCCACCATTGGGCCCTCTCCCGGTCGGGACAGTCGTAGTAGGTGTCCCTCATGCAGACGTAAAGGGTTCTCTGGGCTTTCTGCCAATAATCATTGAGAACAGGGTCGGAACAAGAGAAAGACCCTGTGAACTCAGTGTCGTAACCCGTTTCACGGAACTTCACATCCAGGATTTTAACCTCAGGAGGAAACACATAATACATCTCTTCCCCGTTCATCCAACCAAAGCTCTCATATTCCTGGACACCATCCTTGGTGACATATTCAGCGCTGACACATTTCGCATTGGAGATCATGTCATGGTCGGTGTGCATCGAGATCACCATTTCCTGTGGAGCCTCAACTTTGAACCACGGAGAAAAGTGTCCGTTGTACGGCAGCTTGCAGTAAAGGGTGTCTCCACTCTGGCGGGTTGAGAGATAGTCTTTAAGACCATAGTTCTTCCACTGGGGGATCGGCCTTTCCACCAGTTCTCCCATCGGAACGTCTCCGGGAAGGAATGGAAGCTCGATTGACGACCCCAGCCACTCCGGCGCCTTACGGGGCACCGGTTTTTCGTCCGGTCCGGGAATAGGAGTCTGGAACCAATTGTAATCAAACAAGTTGGCGTCGTAGCGGATGTTGCTCTCTGAGAGACGATAATTGGTGATCGGGTGCGAGGCGGTACCGTACCCATATTGGACGGAACACTCCCATGTCTCGTCTGAGAGAATCTCGATTTCCGGGCTGCGGGCGTCGAACAACAGGGCGCAAGTGCCGCTGCTCATATGGCTGAACCCAGCCTTGCCCATAAACCAGACAAGGACGGAAATCCTGTTGGCACCCTTTTTCAGATAAGGTGCGATCTCGACTTTGTCGTAATAACCGCCGCCGATGGAAGGTCCTCTTTTAAGACCTCCCTCATAGACCACAGGTTCACCGTTAATCCACATCCAGTACTTCGTGTCAACAGCGATCCTGGCCACCAAAGAAGATGGAACTTTCTCAATATCAACATCTTTCCTGAATGCAAGCCAAGAATTGGTCTCGCTTTGGTAATACTGCTTACTGATCCACTTGGCCTTCCAGGAATAGTCTTCCGCTCCGGCCCTGAGCCCTAGGCAGAGAACCAGAGACAATAATACCAAAAGTTTTCTCATCGTGTGTCTGTGTAGCAGCCTTCGACTTTCACATTCCCGCCCTCAATGATATAGAGGGTTCCTCTGGTAGCGGGATAACGGCATATGAAATCCTTGAGATTCACATTCTCGCAATCCTTCAGATAGACAAGAGTCGGAACAACCGCCTCGTCAATATGTCTCATCTTGACCTGCTCATCGATATTGCGCAGAAGTCCGGGACCACGACCATCGATGACACCCTTGCCAGCTATTGTGACATCCTTGACACCTTCTCCCCAGAGAATACCCTTATGGTCTCCGTAAGCGTAGATGTTGGTAGCGCCGACAATCACAGCGCCTTCCCTCAGGAAAATGTCCACTCCGGATTTGAGCTCAATGGCTCCCGTCAGATAGCGTCCGACACTGAACTCAAGTGTGCCGCCGCCCTTTTCGGCGATGAAGTCGATAGCCTTCTGGATGGATGTGGTATTGTCCGTGGCTCCGTCACTCCTGATCCCGAAGAAAGAGGACTTGTAAACAGGCTTCTTATCCTGTGCGATCCCCGCCAGCGAAACAAGCAGCAGGGAGGCTATGATGAATATCTTTTTCATTTCTTCTTGATGTTCTTGGTGTCCTTGGTGATAATCTGCTTCTTGCCCTTTTCGGCGGTGTCTTGGTTGATCTCCACGTCTTTGAGTCTCAAACCATTAACATCGTCAGTGACGATAGCCGGACGGTAGTCTTCGCCATCCACGGTGATCTTCACATTGTCGAATACAATCCCGTCAGCGTGGCGGATGTAGAAGCCCCATGCAGGCAGCTCTTTCCAGTTGGAGAACTCAGGATAGCTTGTCTCCATCTCGGGGATAGCATCCAATTCTTCTTTGGAAGAGCCCCTGTAGGCATATTCAGGATCGGCATGTCCGGGATAGACAATCTCGATGTTCTCCAAGCGCACGTTCTCGATCTTGATGTTAGGATTGCCGTAGATGATACTGGGAAGGACATTTCGCGGCAGATCCTCAACCGGGCCCTCATAGCTGTAGCCGGCATCCGGTTTGTCGAGGGGCACTTCAGCATACATATTCTTGATCACGATATTCTTCAAGTAAGGTACCTGATCGTCACGGGTGTGGCGGGTTCCGGTGCGGAGGAATATCGGGTTGCCGGTGTGGATGCTCTCCACGCCGTCGATCTCGACATCCTCGATCGTGGCCCCATCGACGGTCGCTATTGTGATGGCGCTGCGATAAGTGTCGTAGATCTTCATATTCTTGAACTTGAAGTTCTTGAACTTGCCTCTGGTGTAGGTGCCGAACTTGATGCCGTTGGCACTTGAGCGCCCGATACAGTTCTCGACCAGGATGTTCTCGCTGACACCGTCGGTGCTGTGGCTCTTGAAGCAATACACATCGTCCGCCGCATCGAAGAAGCAGTCACGGATGATCACATCGCTGCTGTCCACAATGTCGATACCATCATTATTCCAGTAGGATTTGGCATCCACATGAACCCTCTCAACGAGGATGTCGCGGCACTTGTCGTACTGCTGGTTCCAGCATCCAGGGTCTTTGAGGAGAAGGTCACGGATGACAATGCCCTCACACTTGTAGAAGTGGATGTTCTCAGGGCGTTTGGCCTCCTGGAGACGGTCGTTCCCGAGAGGATCCTCAAACACACCGAGATGCACGAAATCGATGAACCTTGTGGCTATGTCGAAGCCGCGGCCATTAATGGTGCCACCGCCTTCGATGCCGATGTTCTTTTGGCCGATGGCGAACACTAATGCCGTCCATTTGGCATCGGGATCCTTGATGTAGTCAAACGGATTGAGAGAGCCCAGAAGAGCGGAATCCTCATCAATCCAAAGAGTCACATCATTTTTGAGATAGATCGATCCGGCGACATAGTCTCCCTTGTCCAGGACAACACGACCGCCACCATGGGCCGAGACGAAGTCGATCGCGGCCTGAATGCTCACCGTGTTGAGGGTGAAACCGTCAGGGACAGCTCCGAAATCCCTCGCGAAATAGTCAGCGGCACGCAGCGAAATGCCCGCGCTCGCAAGAAGCAGCACGAAGGCTGCCAGTTTTAACGCTTTTCTCATTTGTATAATTTTACTGGTCCTATCAATCCCGCGGACACATAAGGCTGGTTGCGCCTCAAGACAAAGCGCTGGGCTGCCTGGTTGTCCTTGAGTGTCTGGATATAATTACCCATCAATGTGGTGACTTTCACTTCAATAGTGTTATCCCCCGGCTTCACGAACCGGGCGATGTCATAAATTCTCTCTCCGAACCACTTCATCCCCGCGTCATGTCCATTGATATTCAACTCACAGATGTCGGCTACCTTTCCGAGGTCGATCTTGGTAGGGAGATTGTTCCCGTCGAGGGAAATCTTGGTCTTGTACACGATCGTGCCCATAAAGTTCTTGAAGGTGGTGTCAGCCATATCCTTAAAGTCTTGGAGGGTGTCCAAGGTCGCTGTCCAAGTGGTGTCCAGATGAGGCTGGTGGAGAGTGAGATTCCAAGGTCCGGTCGCTTCAGCCAGATCCTTCGCTTCAGCCAGGATGACAGGGGTGACCGGGTTGTTAAGGATAGAAACCTTGCCGGTGGAGCGCCCGTCCTTGTTGAACACCAACAGGTAGGTCTCGGAGGGTCCGAAACGGAAATGAGCCTTGCCGCCTTTGTCGAGTCTTAAGGGGACGCGGCTTCCGGAGGCCGGGTCATAAATCCATGCATTCTTTCCGGAAGTAATTGATTTCGGGAAGGTTATGTCTGTTTCACGAGCCTCGGTCATGTGGGCGTTCATCACCAAGAAGAAATCTGATTTGTCATCGGTGACATAGCGGTCCTGAAGAAGGAAACGATCGGGTTTGGAAATGGTGATCGAGTGAGGAAGGGAATATTTCTCCATGACTTTCTCGTACCACTCAAGGTACTTCCCGTCCTCCGGTTTCTCCAGGAGAATGAAGTTGGACGGGTAAGCCTTTAGGCGCTCAACGCCTTCGGCTATCTCCTTGTCTCTTCTCTCGTAGTCCTTGAATCCCAATGACTTCTCGGGATATTTGCCAACACAGAACACCCTTCCTCCCTGCTTGACGAATTCCTCGAGTTTGGCGATGGTGGCCGGAGTGGTGCTTGTCACCTCAACGATGAACAAGGTCCCATATTCCTTAGGCCCATAGCAAAGCTTTCCATTCTTGACCGTGGCGTCATCAAGGATTATCTCGCTGACATAGTCGGCTCCGCCTCCGGTCTTGTGGATCGCCTCCCAGATAAGGGAGGTGTAAGGCACGTTGAGTTTCACCGGGAACGGCTCCGTCTGGACACCCATTGTCGTCCACATGTCATAGTTGGCAGGAAGGATGGCGATGTCCGTGTACATGTCGGCGTTCTGTAGCTGGCTGGCTATGCGGGCCCTATAGTCATTGAGGTTCTTCACATAAGGCCACCAGGTGTTCCTCTCGTTGTGGAAGGTGCCATATTGGACCCACCCGGGGAACTCGGCCTCAGGCGGAGAATAGTTGAAACCATGCCAGACAGAGTGAGTTATGCCTGAGATGGCGCTCATGTCAGATCCGACCTTGAGGAACTCCAGGCTGGTTGTGAAGACCTTATAGGTGTTAGTCATCTCCTCAGCGCTTATCACCCTCTTGCCAGAGAGGTGCGCTGCCGAAGAGACGTATTTGTTGATCATCGTGTAACCACGGCCGCGGCGGTAGTCCTCATCACCCATCTCCTCGCCAATCTTATGCTTTAACCAGTTGGTGGTCCAAGACTCCCCTTCAGGGAAATCAATCAGAAGTGAGCTTTCCAAAGGGAAAAAGCCCCTTCCATAAGCCTGGGCACGTGATTTCACTCCCTTTTCCCGAATCCATGCGCCAAGTGTGCCGTAAAAACGCTCCTGGAGAAGCTCCGCTTTGGTGAGCTCGAAATCGAAGCGTACCCGGTCAACCTCCTCCTGGAACTTAGGGCTTTTCTTGGATCCATATTCAAAGCTCTTGACATCACCGAGCCTGCCGACCTCGAACATCGTGAAAGGAAGCCAAGGCAGGAGGTCATAACCCCTGCGGGCCTTGAATTGCTCGGCGAAATCGGAAGTCCAGTTGTTGCCCTCGAGCTCCATGCTATCCACAAACAGGGCCCTCACATGGCCGGAAAGGGGGCCGATCCTTTTCTCGATAGTGTCAGCCATGTGGTCGAGATAACACCTGACGGCTGCGGCATCCATATGGTTGAGGATTGAACCGGCCGCTCCTGGCGCCCCGTTGATGACACTCGCAAACGACTCGAACTTCACCATCGCATATAGCTGCCACTTGCCCTCAGGGACATCCACTTTCAAAATCCCGTCCTTTATCTTCCCTGACAGGTCAACCGCATCTTCAAGCCCATTCATCGGATCCGGAGCCAGACAGATTGAGACCAGCTCAGGAGCGCGGCGAGGGTTCACAATCGTGACCCCAGGGTCTATCTCTTTGAATATGTGGAACAAAGACATCTCCAAAGTCTCTTCGGAAGGTACTGGTTTGGCATAGGTCAGGAGGACTTCCGCCCGCTCGTCCCTCGGAAGGCTCTCTGAGCCGAAAGGCCATCCGGAGCCGATTATAAGGTCGCATGTCATCCCGAGCTTGTCAGCCTCGTCAAAGACCACTTTCAACATGTCTATCCACTCATCACTCAGCCACTTGAGAGGCTTGGTGTCAAGAGTGTCTTTCCCTGCGGGGAAGGATATCGGATTGATTTCCACACCGCCTATTCCAGCATCTTTCATGATATGCAGCTCACGGACAAGCTCTTCCGCGTTGACCCGGTCGCCGTTCCACCACCAACGCACAAAAGGACGATAGCGTGTGTCCGGATTTTGGAACTGGGAGTACAGTTGCTTGGAAGACAGCTTTGTCTGGGCCGCTAAACCCCACGAAAGGAGCAGCGGCGATAGAGCGGCCAAAACTAGAAGGATTCTTTTGATTGGCTTCATATTCAATCTTTTCTAAATTGTTCAATAGCGAAAGAGATGCCTCCCCAAATCAGCTGGTTGAGCTCTTGGGACTCATGGGACAAGGTCGCGAAGATGATTCCGAACTCGAAAGGAAGGCCATATACATAGGAAACGGCTCCCGCCACTATGAAATGGAAGGCCCCGAACCCTCCAGGGACGGGGACGATGGTGGAAAGGGCTCCCGCGAGCATCAGGAACAAGGCATCAGTCATATTCAGGGACCGGATAGTACTCACGGC
The DNA here is from genome assembly GCA_024693285.1 of Bacteroidales bacterium. Lineage (GTDB taxonomy): Bacteria > Bacteroidota > Bacteroidia > Bacteroidales > UBA932 > Cryptobacteroides. Next base: position 6,896 of record JAILLE010000016.1, on the reverse strand, counting down.
TGAAGCCAGATCTGATGACACGGTCGAAGTGTCTATCCCCTGCACCGCCCAAAGGATGGTGGCGCTCATCATCCAATAGCAAAGCCAAAGCAGGATCGTTAGAAGGAAGAACCACCAGGCCCTTTTCATTCTAAGGCAACTGACAAACCCCTGCCAGAGACCCCTGCAGAATTCCTTGACTTTGCCAAGTGGTTTCCACCTGTTGGCGAAACGGATAACTGTCCAACCGGACAGGAGAACGGCTATGAGAATAAGCGCGATAATAGCCAGGCCGACCCAAGAGAACCTTCCGGATGCCGCTCCGAAGATCTTCTCGGCAAAGAATCCGCCATATTTGTCCCATGTGAAAATCAAGAAGACAACCAGCAGGACTCCAAGCATGACCACATCCACGGACCTTTCCAGGACCGCGGTCCCCAAGGCCTTGTCAAAAGAGGCCAGACGGTGCTCTTCTCCAGTCTTGGGATCTTTATCTTTCTTGGAATGAGCGGTTATGTAGGTGCAACGGAGAACTTCGCCGACCCTCGGCAAAACCATGTTGACAGCATAGCCTATGTTGACTCCGTTGAAACAACTCAATGTCCTGGTGGTCGGATCAATCGGCAGCAGCACCTCCCTCCACCTCAAAGCCCTTAAATAGAAACCGCACAGTCCAAACAGGGTGGAAAGCAACACAAACTCCCACCTGCATGCCTTCAGAGCCGCCCAGAAATCCGCCCAATTGACCTTCCTGAAAGCAAAATACAGGAGAACCGCCGCAAGTATGATCGATCCCCCGTACTTAAGAACATTTCCAACCTTCTTGTTCATGGTAACAAATTTAATCAAATAATCGTTAAATTTGTAGGTTGTAGCCCAAGAACACGCTTTTTGCCTTATGAAATCGATTTTAGGAATAGGAAATGCCCTGACAGACATCCTCGCTGTCTTCCCTGATGACTCGATGCTACGGGAGTATCACCTTCCTCCGGGAAGCATGCAACATGTTGACCTCGAGACCGGTGACCAGATCTGGTCTAAGCTTAAGGAATATGGGGTGAAATATGTCCCGGGAGGCTCCGCTGCCAACACAATCACATGCACATCCATCTTCGGGATGCCTTCTTGCTACATTGGGAAAATCGGTAACGATGAGCTCGGCCATCTCTACAAGAGCACCTTGGAGCAATTCGGAGTGAAAACGATTCTTCTTGAAGGGACCAAAGGGTCTGGTAGAGCCATGTGCTTCATCACGGGAGCGAATGCGGAGAGGACCTTCGCCGACTACATGGGGGCCGCTCTCGAGCTTGTTCCAGAGGATCTGAAGCCAGAGTATTTCGAAGGATATGACTATTTCCACATAGAAGGTTATCTTGTTCAAAACCAAGATCTTATCCGCCAGGCTGTACAGATGGCAAAAGATGCCGGCTGCAAGATCTCGATCGACATGGCATCCTACAATGTGGTCGAGTCCAACGAGGCCTTTTTCCACAATCTGGTTGAGAAATACATCGACATCGTTTTCGCCAACGAGAGCGAGGCCCGGGCTTTCACAAAGAAAGAGCCCAGGGAAGCCTTGAACGAGCTCGCGTCACAATGCGAGATCGCCATCGTAAAAGTAGGCAAAGACGGCTCGATGGTCCAAGCCGGAAACGAATACCATTACATCGAGGCATGGCCGGCTGCGACTATTGACGCCACAGGAGCCGGTGACACCTATGCCGCAGGATTCCTATACGCCCACTCCCTCGGCATGCCTTTGAAGGTTTGCGGCGAAGTCGGCTCGATAATTGCGGCAAAAGTGGTCGAAGTGATCGGGACCAAGATAGATGTCCCACGCTGGAGGGATGCCAAGAATGAGATACGGCAACTTATCTCTTCAGTCAAAATTTGAAATGAAGCACCATGTTTGAGTTCATCAAGAATATTTTCAGGAAAAGAAGCTTGAAGAGGCATGCGAGCACTGTTCCCACGGAGATCCTGCCCCTTACGAAAATCAAGACCTACGTGGCTATCATCGATGTGGAAGACTCTTCATTCGACACTTGTAAGTCAACCATAATGAATTACTTCCGTGGGATGGACATCAATGGGGCCGTGTTTTTCCAGGACTTCCGGAAGATCGGCAGCGAGGACCGTCTTATCACCAGCATCCAGACCACGATCACAAAGAAAGACCTCGACTGGCTGGGCCGTCCTAACAAGTACAAGATGGGTGTCCTGGAGGGACGAGCGCCAGACGTATTCATCTCACTTATCAAGGAGCCGGATTTCGCCATTGAATATATGGCCAGAACCTCGAAGGCCCGTTTCAAGATCGGCCGGAAGCAACTTGGCGGCGATCTCTTCGACCTTGTGGTCTCCGATCCGGCGGGAAAGGACCTTTCGCAGCTGGACAGCTTCAACGCGATGAAAGTTTATCTCGGCAAGATTCAGTAACCAATGGCTAACATAATCAAGAACCTGGTTGTCGCGCTCAAGGGCTATGCCATGGGTGCGGCAAATGTTATCCCCGGTGTGTCTGGCGGAACGATCGCCCTGCTTACCGGAATATTCAACGAGCTGATCGAGGCCCTCAACGCCGTGTTGAGCGTGTCTTCATGGAAGCTTCTGCTTAAGGGAGACATCAAAGGTTTTTGGAAGGCAATCCATGGAACCTTCCTTCTCTGGCTCGCTATAGGCGTGATAATCAGCGTGTTCTCCCTGGCCAAGTTGATGGGATATGTCCTGGAGCATCATCCTGTCCAGACATGGGCGTTCTTTTTCGGACTGATCATCGTCTCGGCGGTTTTCATGCTCGCGGACATCAAGGGATGGAAGGGCGCCGACGTCCTTTGGCTTGTACTGGGAGCGGCTCTAGGAGCCGTGATCTGCCTTCTGTCCCCTACAGAGACCACCTCAGACCTCTGGTTCATAGCCCTTTGCGGAGCCATCGCGATTTGCACCATGATCCTGCCCGGCATCTCCGGAAGTTTCATCCTGGTCCTGTTAGGAAAGTATGAATACATCATGAAGGCAGTCAGCGAGTTGAATATTCCCGTACTGGTCGTTTTCGCCATCGGCTGCGTGCTGGGCATTCTGGCATTCTCGAAGTTCCTGCACTGGCTTATCGGAAAATATGAGAAACAGACCTTGTTGGTCTTGATAGGCTTCACCCTCGGCGCTCTTGTGAAAGTCTGGCCTTGGACGGACAAAGCCGCCTGCGAGGCGGCCAATGTCCTTAACGGACAGCCGATAGAGACGCTTCATGTCCCGGGAGCCATCCTCTGGGCACTGATCGGAGCCGGAATAGTTCTTGTCCTAGAGCTTCTGACCAAGAAGAAGAACTCCTGATATCACTTTATGTAATAAGCTTTTAGCTTCGCGACATCCTCATCGCTTAAAGCGTCGGCGGTGATGATGAACTCGTCCAGCTGGGCCGCGAGATGGGCTCCGTAATGACCGGTCCCATCTTGTCCGATATTCAAGTCAAGGGCGTCGAAGGAGACTTTCCTTAACGATTCGGGGATGTCATAGTCCAACTCCGAAGCGAAATCATAGAAGAGCCTGATTTTATTCTTATCCCGGTCCACGACAAGGATCACGTGCATCCATCCGGCTTTGTAATCAAGAGGCAACCCGGCTCCGGCATCCATCCTGTCGCCATTGTTGCCAGCGTTGAACTTGATGTCCTCATCGCTGCGAATGGACAGAACGAAGCCGGCATTCCCTCCCGAGTTCCAATTCTTGTTAGAGATTATGCACGGGTCGGAAGGCACGCCATTAGTCTTTATCCACAAAGCCACTGAGAATGAATTGGTTCCGACTGAGGTGTTTTTGATCGTTATATACCCGTCGGACATATCGGCGCCTTTCCCGTAATAAGCGTCAGAATAATAAAGCTTGCCCGTCGTGACAGTCTCAACCTTTCCTAAAGCATCCTGCTCGTCACCGTCAAGCGGGAAGTAGGCAATGACGTTATGTCCCTCAAGCAATGACTTGACATTATCAAGGGCAGGAGTGGGCTCTGTCTGATGCTTACGGTTCTCAGACACAGGTATTTCCTCCGGCTCCATCTCATGGCGCTCCATCGCCTCCACACCCTGGAACAGCCCGCCGGGCACTATTCCCGTCCAAGTCTCAGGGAAGTCAAGCCCGAAGGCATAGGCGGAAATCGCCGCGATGTCCCTGACCTCGGGCTCCTGAATCTGGCCACCCTCGACCACGGTCTTTCCCGCGACCCCGAGGAAAACATATCTCTCAGCATCCGTGTCGCCGCCATGGGATCCTTCTGGTGTGCCACCGTGGTCAGCGGAGACTATGAAAAGCGTCTCGTCCAGGATGCCTTTTCTCTTTACAGCGTCATGAATATTTCCGATTAAAGCGTCAACGGCGGTGATAGAGGCCAAGTGCCGCTCCGATCCATATCCTGAACCGTGGCCGGCCCCGTCCACAGAGTCAAACTGGACGAAGATAAGGGTCGGATCATTGCCCTGGATATATTGAACCACTTTGTTTGCCACTTCGGGGTCGCTTCCGGTGCCCTTGACCACCCCTAGATTATCCTCGATTATACCTACATTAATCGGATTCCAGTTGCAGAAAGAAGCCATATTGGCATTCGGGAAAGCTTCTTTCACAACCCTGAAAATTGAAGGGTACGGACTGTCCGGCTTGAAGGGTCTGCTTCCCACCGTGCCATTGGTCAATCGGTGGAACTCAGGAAGGACAGAGTGGAGCATCGAGCCCCAGCATTGGGCGCTGATGGTGGGATAAGAGGTCTTGGTCCTGTAGGAGACCGCTCCGGTTTTGAATATCTCGTCAATTCTCGGGGTTGGAGTGTCTTTGAAGAACGCTCCGCCTCCATCTACGCCTATGATGAAGACATGTTTGTATGCTCCTTTAGTAATAGGGATCGGCTTGGCCTCAACTGTGACTTGACATGTGGCCGTTTTTCCTCCGTCGACTGTCGTGACTGTGACTACAGCGGTGCCAGGAGCTAAAGCGGTGATATTACCTTGTCCGTCAACACTCACTACTTTTATGTCGGAGGAGGACCAATAGACCGCAAGAGTGGGAGCATTGGCCGGAGAGACGGTCGCTGAAAGCTCTTCACTTTCGCCCTCCAAGAGACTGACGGCTGTTTTGTTGACAGAGACTCCTTCAACGGATATACTTGTTTGTTCATCATCTTTACATCCAACTGAAGATAAGGTGACAATTACCCCGAAAATAAAGCAAATCAGTCCTTTAAGTGCGACAAAAAACCTTGACATGATAATTTTTTAGAACTTTTATTCCAAAATTACGGTGAATATAGCAATTTAAAGTTTAACTTTGCGGAACTTTTCAAAGCGACTTGGTTCCGTAGCTCAGCTGGATAGAGCAACAGCCTTCTAAGCTGTGGGTCTTGGGTTCGAATCCCAACGGAATCACCTGAAACAACTCAAACCGCCTCAGAGAAGCCTCCGGGGCGGTTTCTTGTTTTATTGGACCTCGAATTTGTGACGTATTTGCGACCAAGTCACTTCTCAAATTTGCGACCAGTATCGAGAGAACACCGTTCAAGGACATCTTCGAGGAATACGTGGATCTGTGCAAAGACAAGTTCAATCTCAACTGTTTCCGGAAATCAAGGATTGAGGTGGAGAAACCTCTCGTCAAGGAAGCCTATGAGAAACTGGGAGCCGGTAAAGTCAGGGAGATGAACTACCACCAATCCAACATCAAGAGAGAACTTGTAAAGTTGGAGCACGAGACACTAGACACGAAGATCTTCCTCCTTTTGGATGGACAATTGCCGAAACAGGTGGCCATTCCCAGGACAGAGATCAAGGAGAAACTTGAGATCATTTACAAGGAACTGGGCATCAAGAAAGCCGCCAAGGCCACGGATCTGAACACCTGGTACTACACAAAGCCGACAAGCAAGAGGTTATCGGATGGATCGGTCCAATCCTGTCTTGCGATTGTGTCTGCGAAGTATCAAAAGAAATAATCGCCCACCGAAGTGAGCGATAAATTGGAATTTATAAGACCGCCTTCACTGGTGCCGCCCAGAAAGTGTCGGCATCCGTCGTGACGATGGCTCCTTCCTCAATATCGAATCCTTCGAAGCCTGACGGGGCCAGATAGATACCGTCTGAGTATTGTCCAAAAGCAAGATGGTATTTTTTCATTAGTGTCCACCAAAAATATGGCCGGGATTGTTGTGATATAAAAAGAGTTTATATCGCAGCGTAGAGTTAGCCGCAAATGTAATCCAAAAGGACTTCAGACAGGATATAAGCCTATATGGTTACCTTGAAGCCGTAGATTTTACCATTTTCAAGCGAGAGCTTGCTCGTGATCGTCTTCCGCATGTCGCAGTCCGGGAACACAGTGACCGAATTCCGGCGTTGCTCCTCGTCATCATAATAGTTGCCGCCAAACTGGAAGCACAGCTCATATCCCGCCTCAAGGTCCTTGTCAAAGCGGACGGGCACGAAGAAGGTCTTTTCGACCACATCCTCTTCCATCAGCGTGAGGTCGCTGTTATTGCCGCTATCGAGCAGGTAATAGTCCTGCGGTCCTCTCTTGATCGTGAAGGGCGTCCCCGTGTAGCTTCCGGTGGTCACATCCAGGCCGGAGAACCGGACGAAGACCGGGTCACCGTTCACACCCCACTCTTCCTCTTCGTCCGAGTCGGGATCCACGCACTTGATGCGGATGGAATTGATCCGCGCCTGGTCGAAAGGAGAACCGGGAGGCGCCTCGTACGGGAAGTTCCTAAGGGTCACCTCGATGCGGAACACGGCGAACTGGTGCTCCAGATACACGTGGGCGACATCGCCGGAGATCAGCACCTCACCCAGCATCAGGTCAACGTCGGAGATAGAAGACGGATCATCGTGCTGCAGGGCGCCCGAAGCGGTCGAAAGGTTTCTCATATAAATGGT
>JAILLE010000038.1 GCA_024693285.1 Bacteroidales bacterium | reverse complement strand
CTCCTCGCTTCGCTCGGCCCCTCCCATCTCTCGGAGAGATTGTGAAGACAAGTCTTCCCACTCTCTCCATCGATCTGGGCCCCTCCCTCTTACGAGCCGAGGGTGGCTACGGTCTGGACTTGCCAGACCTGTCTCAGACGGCGAGGTCGTGATTGGAGGATATGTCGATTCGTCGATTAACTATATTTCTCCGACGGTGATTGACAGATGCGGATGGGATCACCCTGCCATGGGCGAGGAAATATTCGGCCCGGTGCTGCCGGTGATCACCTTCAAAGACCTTCAGACAGAAGTAATTGACAAAGTCAAGGAAGGCGAGAAGCCATTGTCGCTTTATATATTCTCAAAGAACCGCAAAGAGATCCGTACTGTCCTTCAGCAGGTGTCCTTTGGAGGTGGCTGCGTCAACGAGACGATCATGCACATCGGCAACGAGAACATGCCCTTCGGCGGAGTCGGGGAGTCCGGAATAGGATCATATCACGGCCGGGACGGTTTCGACACATTCTCACACAAGAAGTCGATGCTAATCAAGTCCTCTTGGTTCAACATCGACCTCCTGAAACCTCCTTACGGAAAGAAACTGAAACTGATCCGCAAGGTTTACAAGTGATTTTGCCTTAAGCGAGCAAGCGCTTGACAACCGTGGAGATGGTCCTGCCGTCGGATTGGCCGGCGAGGGCCTTGTTGGCCGCGCCCATCACCTTGCCCATATCCTTTAAAGAGGTGGCTCCAACCTCGGCGATTATGGCTTTGACTTTCTCCTCGACTTCGGCCTCACTGAGCTGTTTCGGGAGATACCTCTCCATAATTGCGGCCTCAGCGAGCTCATTGTCAGCTAGTTCCTGACGTCCTGCGGCGACGAACTGCTCGGCGGATTCCTTACGCTGCTTAATAAGCTTCTGGATCATTTTCAGGATGTCTCCATCTGAAACTTCCTTGCTCCCTCCCTCGGAGGTCTTGAAAAGGAGAATCTCACCTTTGATAGCCCTGGTAGCGGCTGTGGCGACCGCGTCATGTGCCTTCATCGCGGTCTTGATGTCTTCCTGGATTTGTTGTTCGAGTGCCATATCTTAGTGTTTTTATTGTTTCCTGTTATCGCGAATTTACAAATCCGTCATGAAAAATGTACGCTTTGCCGATTGAATCTTAATGATTATATTTGAGAAAACGTTATCCATTAAAACCAATAGCTGATGAGACATTCGCTTATAGCTTTGTTACTGATGTCCGTCTTCACGACGCTTGACGCTCAGAACGTTCCTGTACCTGAATTATACGGTGTCGGGACCTGGAATGCGGACTCGCTTGGTAACCATAGGGTTGTCGTGTCTGTGGACAAACCTTCTGATGCGGTTCTGGCCACAATCCAGTGGCGGCGCAGGGACTTGAATCCGGAGGATAAGAACATAATCGTGATCGATGCCGCCACAGGTGAGAGGATCACAAATGTCTGTCGGCTCGAGGTGAATCGAGAGATAGGAAAGATAGTGTTCCAGCCCAAGACCGTTCCGGGAAAGTACTATGTCTATTATCTCAAGAATGTGATGAGCGGCAGCAGGGCATACCCCACGGTCAAATATCCTCCTTTCGAGGAGACCGCGTCACCGGCTTGGATCAAGAAAAACAAGCTTGACAGCAAGAAGACACCTCGGCTTCCTTCCGCGGAAGTCGTTCAGTTCCAGGCTATTGATCAAATGAATAGCTTCTATCCGATGGAAGTGATCGCGACCGCTTCCGAAAAGGATAAGTTGCTCTCAAGGTTCCCGGACGATTCTTATGTCATATTCACGGAGGACAGGAAGTTCCCAATCCGGATGACCACTGATATACCTTACAAATGGATAGCTGACGACCGTCACGACACGTTTGCCGGACAGGCGGACAAGGGGGAATACTACGTTTTCCAGATTGGCCTTTGGGCGGCCAGGAAGGAAGTTAATGGCGTGAAAGTAAGCTATTCCGGTCTTACCAATGCCGCTACAGGCGAGCGGATACCTTCTTCCGCTTTCACTTGTTTCAATACGGAGGGAACAGACGTCAAGGGTGCCGCATTTGAGAAGAATCTCTCTGTCGGAAAAGATAAGGTGCAGGCGCTCTGGATCGGGGCCCAAGTGCCTGAGAAACTTTCGTCTGGAATATATCGGGGAACAGTTACCGTCAGTACGGATAACGCCGAGTCCAAGACTGTGGCCGTGTCTTTGGAAGTATCTGATAATGTGATAGCTAACCATGGCGATAACGAGCCTTGGAGGCATTCCAGACTTCGCTGGCTCAACTCCAGGATCGGTTTCGATAATGAGGTTGTGGCCCCTTATACCCCTTTGGTCATGAAAGGTAAATCCATCTCCTGTCTTGGCCGTGAAGTGTCCCTGTCCAGTCTTGGGTTACCTGAGACTATCACCAGCTACTTCAAAGAGACTTTGACCGGAATCGGGACAGATGGCCGCCCTATCCTTGCGGCTCCCATGGAGCTGGCTGCCGATGGTGGCAAGTGGGAGAACATGAGTTTTGAGATCACAAAACGAGCTCAAGGTGCGATCGCATGGAAGGCGCTCAACCAGAATGACTTGTTCTTGATGGATTTGGAAGGGGAGATGGAGGCTGACGGGAATATCGAGTATAAAGTCATCCTCATAGCCCGGAAAGACGCCACAATCAGCGACATAGCTCTTAAGACAAGCCTTGCCCCGGGAATTGGCCAGTATATGATGGGCTTGGGGGAGAAAGGCGGTTTCTGTCCGGCTAATCTCCGCTGGAAATGGGATGTGGAGAAGAATCAGGACGGCCCATGGGTTGGGGATGTCAACGCCGGAATCCAGATCCGTTTCTATGACAATAAGTATGAGCGTCCGCTCAATACCAATTTCTACCATCAGAAACCATTGATAATGCCAACGTCCTGGTGCAATGGGGGACATGGAGGAATTGACATAACCGGCTCAGGGAACAGGGGGACACTGATCAACGCGTATTCCGGGAACAGGCAGGTTAAGAAGGGCGAGAATCTGTATTATTATTTCAACGTGGCGGTCACTCCCTTCCGTCCTATCGACACCGACAAGCAATGGAGGGAACGTTACTTCCACAGTTATGATTTCCTTGAGAATGTCAGCAAGGTGGGCGCCACGGTTTTGAATATTCATCACGCCACCGGCATCAATCCTTTCATCAATTATCCATTCCTGCGTCCTCAGGAGATGAAAGCGTATATTGACGGGGCCCACGCCCGTGGCATGAAGGTCAAGATTTACGATACCGTCAGGGAGCTTACAAATAGTTGCGTGGAGATATTCGCCCTCCGTAGCCTTGGAGATGAGATATTCTCGCAAGGCCCTGGAGGTGGATATTCATGGCTGCAGGAGCATTACGACCAGGATTACATCGGAGCTTGGTTCGTCGCTTCCCTCAAGGATGCGGCTATAGTCAACACGGGAGTCTCCAGATGGCACAATTACTATCTCGAAGGCCTTGACTGGTTGGTCAGAAACGTCGGGATAGACGGTGTGTACATCGATGACCTGGCTTTCGATCGGATGACCATGAAGCGCATCAGGAAGATCCTCGACAGGGCTAACCCTGGCGCCCTTATCGACCTGCACTCCGCGAACCAGTACAATACCAGGGATGGTTTCGCCAATAGCGCCAACCTTTATCTCGAGCACTTCCCGTATCTGGACAGGCTTTGGTTCGGGGAATATTTCAACTATGATTTCCCTCCGGAGTTCTGGCTAGTGGAGGTCTCCGGTATTCCTTACGGACTTATGGGTGAGATGCTCGAAGGCGGTGGAAACCCTTGGCGTGGAATGCTTTACGGAATGACTGGGCGCAGCCCCAGAGTGAATAACGGGCCGCTTTGGAAGCTGTGGGATTCCTTCGGAATGGCCGGATCCGAGATGATCGGCTATTGGGTCAAGGACAATCCTGTCAAGACCGGCAGTGACAAGACTCTGGCGACAATCTATCGCCGGACAGGGGAGAGAACGCTAATATCCATCGCGACTTGGGAAGATTCTGACGCTACAGTCTCCCTGTCGATAGATTGGAATGCCTTGGGCCTGGATCCCTCGAAAGTAACGCTCCATGCGCCTGAAATCGAGACTTTCCAGCCAGAAGCCACCTGGAAGCCAGGCGACCAGATCATTGTCCCCAAAGGAAAGGGCTTGCTGATTGTCGTAGGGGAATAAATCCTAGTTGACCGTCACTACTACTAGGACTGGGCAGTGGTCTGAGGAATACTGCCTGTCCTTTATGTCATCGTCTATGCAAGCGTATGAGTGGACTGTGGCGTCTTTAGGTACGAATATGAAATCGCCCCTATCGGTGTCCTGCTTGTCGAAATCAAAGCCGTAATACGGGCTCTTCCGTCCTGTCGGGGCCGTCTCACTTGATGTGTAACTGTCTTTGACAAGCTCATTGTCGGAAAGGATAGCGATCGCCTCTGATTGAGGCCCGGTATTGAGGTCACCTGTGAAGAATACCGGCAGCCCGTCATGAAGCTCCCTTGCTTTGTCCAGGAGGATCTTTGCCGCCTCGGTCCTGGAAACGGGGCCTTTGTGGTCGAAATGAGTGTTGATATAGAAGAACTTCTTCTTTGTCTTTTTGTCGAGGAACTTGCTCCAAGTCGCGATACGCGTCACAGAGGCATCCCAATTCTTGCTCCCGGGCACATCCGGAGTCTCAGATAGCCAGAAACTGCCCCAGTCGAGAAGCTCGAAGCGGTCGGTCTTGTAGAAAATAGGAGTGCCTTCTCCCTTCCTGTCCTCCCTACGCCCTTCTCCAAACACTGAATATGTATCCTTAAGATCCTCGGCCAAGGCTTCCTTCATCTCGTCATTAACTTCCTGGGCTCCGATAATGTCGAAATTGTAGTCAGCTATACGTTTGAGAATGAATGGTTTCCGCTGGTAGAAATCCCTGTCGAGGCTATCAGCTGACATGATAACTCTCATGTTGTAGTTGGCGAATCGGATCGGAGTGTCTTTCCCTCCGCAGGAAAGAAAAGTCATCGCCGCGATCGCGGCGATGACATAACTAGCTATCGATCTCATGATCGTGGATTACAGCTGGGGACCGGCCTTGACGAGGGCCTTTCCGGCCTTGTTGGACTCGTACTTGTGGAAGTTCTTGATGAACCTTCCGGCGAGATCCTTAGCCTTCTCCTCCCACTGAGTGGGATCGGCGTAGGTGTCGCGAGGATCAAGGATACCGGTGTCAACTCCCTCGAGCACAGTCGGGACGGTGAAGTTGAAGTAAGGGATAACCTTGGTCGGGGCCTTGTCGATGCTGTGGTTGAGGATGGCGTCGATAATACCGCGGGTGTCGCGGATCGAGATCCTCTTGCCAGTTCCATTCCAGCCGGTGTTCACGAGATAAGCCTTGGCACCGCTTCTCTTCATCCTCTTGACAAGCTCCTCGGCATACTTGGTCGGGTGGAGCTCAAGGAAGGCCTGGCCGAAGCAGGCGGAGAAGGTCGGAGTGGGCTCGGTGATTCCGCGCTCTGTTCCGGCGAGCTTGGCTGTGAAGCCGGAGAGGAAGTAGTACTTCGTCTGCTCGGAGTTGAGGATGGAGACAGGAGGAAGCACACCGAAAGCGTCAGCTGACAGGAAGATAACCTGCTTCGCGGCGGGTCCGTGGCTGTCCGGACGGACGATATTGTCGATGTGGTAGATAGGATAGGAGACGCGGGTATTTTCGGTCACGCTCTTGTCGTTGAAGTCGATCTTGCCGTTCTCGTCGACAGTGACGTTCTCGAGGAGGGCGTCCCTACGGATAGCGTTGTAAATATCAGGCTCGGACTCCTTGTCAAGTTTGATGACCTTGGCGTAGCAGCCGCCCTCGAAATTGAAGACACCCTTGTTGTCCCAACCATGCTCGTCGTCGCCGATGAGCTTACGCTTAGGATCGGTGGAGAGGGTGGTCTTGCCGGTGCCGGAGAGACCGAAGAAGATAGCGGTGTTCTCACCGTTCATGTCTGTGTTGGCAGAGCAGTGCATCGCGGCGATGCCCTTCAAAGGCAGGTAGTAGTTCATCATGGAGAACATACCCTTCTTCATCTCACCACCGTACCAGGTGTTGAGGATGACCTGCTCCTTGCTTGTGACGTTGAAAGCGACGCAGGTGTCGCTGCGGAGACCCAGTTCCTGATAGTTCTCGACCTTTGCCTTGGAGGCGCAGTAGACGACGAAGTCGGGAGCCTGGTCGAACTCAGCCTGGTTCTTCGGGCGGATGAACATGTTGGTGACGAAGTGGGCCTGCCATGCGACCTCCATGATGAAGCGGACCTTCATCCTGGTGTCCTTATGGGTGCCGCAGAAACCATCGACCACGAAGAGCCTCTTTCCGGAGAGCTGATCCTGGGCGAGCTTCTTCACAGACTTCCAGACGCTCTCGGACATCTCATGGTTGTCGTTGGGATATTCGGGGGTGTTCCACCAGACGGTGTTCTTGGAGTTCTTGTCCATGACAATATACTTGTCCTTGGGAGAACGGCCGGTGAATACACCAGTCATGACGTTGATCGCGCCGAGTTCGGTAACCTGCCCCTTCTCATAGCCGGTCAGGCCGGGCTTGGTCTCTTCATTGTAGAGTACCTCATAGGTGGGGTTGTAGAGGACTTCCTTAACCCTCTTGATACCGTACTTGCGTAAATCCAATTTTGCCATAATGATTTTAAAATTTTTATTGAGTTAAACTAATTTCTTGCAAACCATCGCGAATTTACGGAAAAAAAGCGCATTACTCAAACCTGTAGGCGATTAATTTCGTACATTTGTAAAGGCGTTTAAAATCCCTGCAAATTATTTGCCATAAACGCTCGCAAAGTGTTGTGATAAAACGATTTAAAATTTTTAATTATGAAGCCGGTCGAGGTGTTGAAGGAATATTGGGGCTACGATGCTTTCCGTCCGATGCAGGAGGAGATCATCGGTGCCGCTCTTGAGGGGAAGGATGTGCTGGCGATCCTGCCTACAGGCGGGGGAAAATCGGTCTGTTTCCAGGTCCCGGGATTGATGGCGGAAGGGCTCACGATAGTCGTGACTCCGTTGATCGCCCTGATGAAAGACCAGGTCCAGAACCTGGAGAACAGGGGAGTGAGGGCGCTCGCTATCCATGCGGGGATGTCTAGGCACGAGGTGGACCTGGCGCTGAACAACGCCGCCTATGGCGAGTATAAGTTCCTGTATCTTTCTCCCGAGAGGGTCGGGACCAGGTTGTTCCAGTCATATCTGGAAGTCCTGAATGTCAGCTATATAGTTGTGGATGAGGCTCATTGCATCTCGCAATGGGGTTATGATTTCCGTCCCGATTACCTCAAGATCGGAATCCTAAGGGAGCACTTGGACGCTCCTGTGATCGCGTTGACGGCGACAGCGACTCCGGAAGTGGCCGAGGACATCATGGATAAACTCGCTTTCAAGGATAAACTGGTTTTACGGAGTGGTTTCGAGCGGCCTAATCTCAGCTATATTGTCCGTCATGTGGAGGACAAAAACTCCCAAATTGTTAATATATGCCGTGGGGTCCTGGGCAGCGGGATAGTCTATGCCAGGAACAGGCGAAAATGCGAGGAACTATCCTCGGTGCTTAAATCCCAGGGAATCAGCGCTGAGTTCTATCATGCCGGATTGGGCCAAAAGTCAAGGGCTGAGCGCCAGGCCGCATGGAAAGAGGGAAAGATCCAGGTGATGGTTTGCACCAATGCTTTCGGTATGGGAATAGATAAGCCTGATGTGCGATTTGTGGCTCATTACGATCTTCCGGACAGCCCGGAAGCATATTTCCAGGAGGCTGGCAGGGCAGGTCGTGACGGGCAGCGCTCTTATGCCTTGCTGCTCTGGAACGGGATTGACGAGCGGCGCCTTTCACAGATTGAAAGTGTATCTTTTCCCTCCCTTGAATATATAGAGGATGTATATCAGAAACTCCACGCTTTTTTTGAGATTCCGTACGATGCGGGAATGGGACGCCAGTTAAGACTCTTTCTCGAGGATTTTTGCAGGGCTTATGGTTTCCAGAGAGCGCCTGTCTACCATTCCCTCAAATACCTTGAGCGCTCGGGCCACCTGACATATTCGGAGGAAATCGACATACCGACGAAAGTGAGGATTTCCGTTGATCGGAAGTCGTTGTATGACATTGATTTACCGAGCCAGGATATGTCTTCTCTCCTGGAGGTCCTGATGCGGACATACACCGGGATATTCGCGTTTGTCCAGCCGATTGATGAGGAATATGTGGCAGGGCGGCTCGGTACGACCGTACCTCAGCTCCGCCAACTTCTGTATTCGTTGTCTCTCGAGCATGTGATCAATTACGTTCCGGCCGCACATTCTGATGTCGTGTTCTTACATCATGACCGTCTGAGGCCAGGGAATATTGACCTTATGCCGGAGAGATTCGCCATGCTTCAGGACAATTATCATCGTCGTTCGCAGGCGATGCTTGAATACGCTTCGCAGACCACCGAATGCCGCTCCCGCTTCCTCCTCCGCTACTTTGGCCAGTCTGAATCGCGTGATTGCGGCACTTGTGACGTCTGTCGTTCGAGGAAGGTCCCTGTCGCCAGTGAGACCTCTCCGGGTGAGGCGGTCGAGTCACGAGATCTGGTGGCGGGAGCGATCAAATCTTTTATCGAGTCTAAGGGAGGAGTATATTCGCTGAAGGATGTTGTCGCTGAGTTCGGTAATCCGGCTAGTGGGATCGCGGAAGATTATCTTGAGGTACTCAGAGAGCTGATTGATGATGGTGTGGTGCCGGTTTATGAGTCCTGATGGTATGTAATTTGCAGCATTGTGGCGCGTTTAACGGACTTTTTTTGCGATTGAGTAAGCTCAAAACAATCATTTTGGTGGCCTTGTTTCTGGTCCCGTTTACTGTTCCCGCTAATGCCCAACAGGATCGTGAAGACACGTTGAAAGCTACAGTCTTCACCTCCCGCAGGCAGGCCAACAGTCTATCCAAGGGCAAGGAACTCCGCACTGAAGTCATATCATCCGCCGGCCTTATGAAACTGGCCTGCTGTAACTTGGCCGAGAGTTTCGAGAATTCCGCCAGCGTCACGGTCGGATATTCAGATGCCGTCACCGGAGCCCGTCAGATCCGCCTTCTTGGCCTTTCAGGAGTATATCTCCAGATGCTTGAGGAGAACCGGCCGGTCATGAGGGGATTGAGCGCTCCATTCGGGTTGTCTTTTGTTCCCGGCCCTTGGATGGAGAGCATCCAGATCGCCAAAGGCTCGCCATCAGTAATCAATGGCACCGAGTCCATGACCGGACAGATTAACACTGAGTTCCGAAAGCCTACCGATGAGATCCCTCTGTTTATCAATGTTGTAGGCATGTCCGACACCAAGACTGACTTCAACCTTGCCTCCTCGCTCCAGTTCGGAGAGAAACTGTCCACAATAATCCTCGGTCACGCCGAGGGTAATTTCAAGTCACATGACATGAATATGGACGGATTCATGGACGATCCGATGAGAAAGCAGGTTAATGTCGGTAACCGTTGGTTCTGGTACACCCCTGAGCTTCAGATCCGTTGGGGCGGCAGCGCCTTGTACGACTCCAGGCTCGGTGGCCAGGAACATCATGGTTGGCAATCAGATATAACCAACACACGCCTCAATGGCTATATCAAGATAGGAAAGCCCCTTCGTGAGGATAACTCCGCAAGTGTCGCTGTGATAGGGGATTACACGTACAATAATATGGATGCCGGCTTCGGGCCGTCCGCATATTCAGGTCGCCAGCATTCAGGTTTTATCAACCTGATGTTTCGTGACGCCTTTTCTGAGAATCACGATTTCTCGGCAGGCTTGAGCACAATGATCGACAGTTACAACGAGTCTCTTGACAGATATCTTCCTACAGGAGTCAATAACTCGTTCAGCCCGATCACGACCAATCTGGTGAATGCCAGGGCCTATGCGGAGTATACGTTCCATACTGAGGACACGTTCTCGGCGATAATCGGACTGAATGGGGATTGGTTCAAGGATAATGGCTTCCGCTTCTCGCCCAGGGTCACCCTTAAATACCAGCCGTTCGAATCCGTCGTCCTGCGGGCTAATGGCGGCAGGGGATTGAGGAACGCCCTTCCTCTCGTGGACCACTTTGGGGTGTTCTCTACAGGAAAAGGTTTTATCGGGAACTTCCTTTCCCACCAGCTTGAGGATTCTTGGACCTATGGCGGCAATGCCACCTTCTATTTCAACGAGGATAACTATTTGAGCCTGGACTATTTCTCGACCAGGTTCTCAGATCAGCTGATTGTGGACTACGAGCTCGCACCTGGCCAGATCGCCTTCTATCCATTGGACGGAAAGTCATTGAGTGACAGCTATCAAGCGGATTTCCACCTGGAGCCTTCATCTCATTTTACGATTGATTTGACAGCCAGGTACACCGATGCCAGGACCACCTA
Organism: Bacteroidales bacterium; assembly: GCA_024693285.1. Lineage (GTDB taxonomy): Bacteria > Bacteroidota > Bacteroidia > Bacteroidales > UBA932 > Cryptobacteroides. Next base: position 180,521 of record JAILLE010000038.1, on the reverse strand, counting down.
CATGACGGGAGGTTTACGCGATGTTCCGCTGACCAGCCGTTTCAAGGGAGTCGCTAACTTTCAGTATAAGACCAACCTAAGCCGTTGGATATTCGACCTGACAGGATCCGTAAACGGATCATCCCGTGTGTATGATTTCATGAGAGATCTGAAGGATGAGAGTGGCAAGCTCCTATATCCGGAAGGCAGGACTCCGGTATATCCTCTGGTCTATGCCCAGGTGACCCGGCGTTTCAAGGGATTTGACATTTATCTTGGAGGAGAGAACTTGACCGGATTCCGGCAGAAGAATGTTATTCTCGGTGAGAAGATGGCGGACGGGATGGTCGACACCGCCACAAGTGATTTCGACGCCAGCGCCGTATGGGGCCCCTTGATGGGAGCTACGGTCTATGCGGGTATTAGAGTGACTATTTGGAAAACAGAATAAAACTAATTGAATATGAAAGCGTTATTTATTGCCCTTTGCCTTTTGGCGGGTGCCCCCGCAGGGCCTGCATTGACTGCCCAGGAGTCAGTCACCATCAGTGATCAGAAGCCTAAGAAAGCTGATCCTGTCACAGTGACTTTCAAGACCTCGATGACTTGCAAGAACTGCGTAAAGAAGATCACAGAGAATATGTCTTTCGAGAGGGGAGTCATGGATCTCAAAGTCACTCTCGAAAACAAGGAAGTCACGATCAAGTACGATCCTTCCAAGACTGATGAGGAAAAGCTCGAGAAGGCTATCAAGAAGCTCGGCTACGAGACGGAGAAGGTTGTCGATAAGAACTGACGGCCAGCATATTCTAAGTCTTATTCAATAACCAGCCCGTCGTAAGCCGGGAGGACTGTGGAGTGGATGTGCTGTTCTTGGCACATCCGCTCCAGTTCTTTACAGAATTGCTCGTGGACGGGGAAGGAGTGAGAGAGGTGGGTGAGCCATGTGTGGGTGGGGCGGATGCGGTCGGCGAGGGTGAGGGTTTCTTGAAGGCTGAAGTGGGAGTGATGCTTGTTGTAGCCTACTGTGTTGAGTGTCAAGTGTTTCAGCCCTTGTAGCTTCGCGAATTCGCTCTCCGGAATCTCGCTCATGTCCGTCAGATACGCTATATCCCCGAACCTGAATCCCAGTACCGGCAATTTGTCGTGAAGCCCCCTTATCGGGATTACTGTCGTAATCCCCGATGCGGGGGCTATGTCAACCCCCCTGCGCCCCCTAGGGGGACTGAGGGGCGTTCCCCTCAGACTCCCTGCGTCGCTTTGCTCCGAGTCTCTAAAGGGAGCGGAAGTAGCCAGTCTGGATGGCGAGACCCATGCCACCCTCGGCACTGTAAGAGGGGGGACCGGAGCGTCGCTTTGCGACGCGAGCGGTGGGGCCTCGCGAAGCGAGGCGGTCGAGCCACCAGAGCCGGCTACTTCGGCGGTACTGATCATGTCCTCGAGGGAGCGGGCGGTGGGGACGAGGGTGCCGTCGTTCATGCGGTAGTGGTAGCCGACGTCATGGACCCAGACGAGCTCTTTGTCGGAGGAGTCTTTGCGGAGAATGAAGGGGTGTTCATCGATGACGTGAAGCATCCATTCGGGGGCTCCGGGATACTTCGGGAACTTGAAGACGTAGGGATATTCCCGGATCAAGTCCTCAAGGACATTCCGCTCGCAATAGATTTCGGCCGCTCGGCGGTCGATATAATTGAGTGATCGCACATCATCGAGTCCGCCTGTGTGGTCTTTGTGGTTGTGAGTCAATAAGATGGCGTCAAGGTGGCTGATTTCGTGGCCGATCATCTGCATCCTGAAATCCGGCCCGGCATCCACAAGGATGTTCAACCCGCCATATTCCACGAACACTGACGCCCGGAAGCGCTTGTCCCGAGGATCCGCCGAGCGGCACACATCACACTTGCAACCGATAATCGGCACACCCTGCGAAGTTCCTGTGCCAAGAAAAGTCAGTCTCGCTCCGCTTCCCGTCATAATATCACATCTTCTATAGTGTTCACTTTCAATGGATCGAACGGTCTCTCGACCCTGATATAATTGCCCGAATATCCTCCCATCATCCCATCTTTCACATCCGACTCCCACAGCACTTGCGACAGTCGTCCGCGGTTCTTCTCCACAAACTCGGTATGTAACTCATTACAAAGAGTTTCCAATTTTTCAACCCTTTCTGTTTTGACCGAATCCTTGACCTGGTCCTTCCAGCCTGCCGCCATTGTTCCCGGTCTGCATGAATAGGGGAATATGTGGATGAAGGCGGGCCTGATCGTGTCTTTAAGGAATGAATATGTTTTCTCAAAGAGTTCGTCCGTCTCTCCGGGTAGGCCGGCGATAACGTCAATTCCGAAGAACACGTATGGCTTCAGGTTGCCTTGTGGCTCACCCGGCCTGGGATCCATCTTTGAGCGTATATATTCAATCCTGTCAGCAAAGAACTCAGTAGTGTAACGTCTTCTGACACGGCTCAATATCTCGTCGGCTCCTGACTGCAGGGGAATATGGAAATGTGGTTGGAACTTCGTGCCTGAGGCGATCCAGTCCACGATTTCTTCGGTGATGAGGTTGGGCTCAATGGATGAAATCCTGTAACGTTCAATGCCTTCCACGTCGTTCAGCCGTTTCAGTAGCTCGAGGAAACTCTCCCCGGTGGTGCGTCCGAAGTCACCTGTGTTGACACCCGTGATCACTATCTCCTTGACTCCGAGGGTGGCTATCTGCCTGGCTTGGGCGATGGCGTCGGCGATGGAGATGTTGCGGGAGAGGCCGCGGGCGTAGGGGACTGTGCAGTAGGCGCAGAAGTTGTCGCACCCGTCCTGCACCTTCAAAAACGACCGAGTCCGCTCCTCCGAAGAAAACGCCTCCAGAATTTGGCTTTCTCGTCGGGGGAGGGTATTGTCCCCGGTTGCTACTGTTTCTTTGTTTGGCTGCTGGTCTGGAGGGTATACTCCCCCCGGAGGGCCTGGCCGCCCGTGGCCAGGTGAACGGGAGGGGCCCGCCAGCGAAGCTGGTGGGAGGGATTTACCCGCCGGGAGGAGTATACCCTCCAGACCACCCTCTCTTAATAAGCTCAAGGTATCGGGGACGACGCGGCCTTTTTCGGTGGCACCGAAGACGAGGGCGACGCCTTCGATAGCCTCCAACTCCTCACGCCGAAGCTGCGCATAGCAACCAGTCACCACAATCTTCGCATCAGGCGAGACCCTGTGAACCTTCCGGATCGCATTGCGGCACTTCTTCTCGGCCCTCTCAGTCACCGAGCAAGTGTTAATCAGATAAGCATCAGCCTTTTCTTCCCACGGAACGACCTCCAATCCAGCCGCCACAAAACCCCGCTCATAAGTCGAGGTCTCAGCATAATTGAGCTTGCAACCGAGTGTGAGGAAGGCTATTCTCATATTCAGAAAGACTCGTTGATTATTTCATGCTGAAGCTCTTTTCCCCAGGTTGCGGTCACCCTTGACCAGGAACATGCCCCTCCGACCGGAGGGTTCTTCTTTGAGACTCTGACCTGTACGAACCAGAATCCGAAGTCTGCCTCCATGATGGCGTCGACGATCCTCCCGGCTACATTCTCCAGAAGATTCGAAGGCTTTGCCATCTGGGCGGCCACAATCTCATAGATCTTGCTATAGTCGGCTGTGTTATGCAGGTCATCCGTTTTAGCGGCCTTCTTCCCGTCCCTTTTGCCACGGAAATCGACCACAAACGTGTTTCCCTCCTTCCGCTCCTGCTCCAGACATCCGTGGAAGGCGTGGAACTCCATTCCGGTCAATTCTATGGTTATATCTCTATCTATCATCATATCGCTCAGGATCAACTATTTCGCTAGTAAGAGGAATACGCAAGGCCTTTTGCCGATAGTGATGGGAGCCGACCGCCATGCCTTGACTGTTTTTGTTATTATCGTCTCGTCCGGGAGAGTGATGTCGGCAGCAACGCAGAGCCTCGTCGAAGGCTGCAGGGTGGCCAGAAGGTCGGACATCATCGAATCGTTTCTGTAGGGAGTCTCGATGAACAACTCAGTCTGACCGAGCTGGGATGACCTCTTTTCCAGGTCTTTGATGGCCTTGCGCCTCTCCTCCGGTTTGGCTGGAAGATAGCCCTGGAAAGCGAAGCTCTGCCCGTTAAGCCCAGAGGCCATCAAGGCGAGCATCAAGGAAGACGGACCGACAAATGGAACCACTTGTATATCATGCTGATGGCACAAGGCGACCAGTGCCGCTCCAGGATCGGCTACGGCAGGGAGACCAGCCTCCGAGATAAGACCGACATCGGTTGGTTGACCTTCGGTGTCCGAGAATAACTCAAGCAGGTTCTCAACCTCCTCCGGTCGGGTGTGCTCATTGAGTTCCCTTAACTCCAGGTCAGCGATATGACCTTTTAGGCCAGCCGCTGAGAGAAAACGCCTGGCTGTCCTGGTCTCCTCGACCACATATCTTTTGATGCTGGTAAGCCTTTCCAAGACAGGTCCGGGGATCACATCCCTCGGATCATCTCCCCCAAGAGGGGAGGGAATCAAGTATAATCTGCCGTTTGCCATTTATCAGGCAAATTTACTCAATTTTTTCTGTCTTCCGAACGATCTTGATTATCGCCTTGTCGAGACTCTCGGAGGGCTCTATGATATTGTAGTCCTTCCAGAACTCTGGATCGTAATCGGCAGAGGCCTGTTCAGCGAGGACATCCCTGCTGCTGAAGCTTTCCTTTCGAGGGATAATCTCGACATTATCCGAATGGCGGTCGGTCGTGACCAACTCACTGATAGCCGTGTAATCAGTCCTCAGCAGGCGCTTCTTCCAGTCGCATTTGAAACGCATCACAGTCTTTACGTAGCTGACCCTTGAGACACCCTCCGAAAGAGTGTAGTCATACCGGATGGAGACCTGGGTAGGGGTGAATTTAAGCCCCGCGGGCTTACTGATCAGTATGGATCTGGTGACCTTCTCCCTGTCCCTCATGTCATATTCCAGCTCGAAACGGGTGAAGGCGTAAGTCTCTCTGTCAATGTAGATTACTCCATTGTATAGAGGATAGTCGGCCTGCATCCTAGGTACCAGCCTTATAGCGAATTGCAGGCGGTCTCCAATCGTGGCCGGTGTCTCCATAAGTAAGTCATAGTAGGCCAGCTCAGCCTTGTTGAGCAGGTCATCGTTCTTGACAATGTCAAGCTGAACAGCCTGAGTAGGCCCTCCAACTACCTTCACGGATAGGGTGTCTCTTTTTTCCGGACTGACAAGCTGGCGGCTCTTGTCCACGGCTATCCTGTCTCCTATGACGCCTAGCCTAGTGTATGAGGACTTGAACATCCTGGCCACCGCTTCGGAAATATAGATAAAGCGTTGCCTTTTCTGAACGGTTTCCCTGTAAAAGCAGTCGAATATCTCAGGCTGGTTTGGGTAATTATCCTTAATCTTGTTAATTGCCCTGTTCAGCACGCTGTACGGGTCGGCGATGACAAAAGCTCCATCAAGGGTGAGCTCTCCTCGGGGCATCTTGATCATCAGTGGTTCACCGTCTTTCGGGAACATGACCCTGACGGTCTTGTAGCCAAGCAAGGTGAAATCGATAGTTTGTGGTTCTGTCGCTGACTTCAAGGTGAACACACCGTCCACGTTAGTCACAGTAGCGTATCTCTGACCGGTGAAAGTGACACCGACATATTGAAGAGGCTTGCCAGTTTCGGAGTCGACAACGGTTCCGGTGGCACTGAAAGGAAGCGTCTGCGAGTCAGTCTGTGCGTATGCTGAGAAACTGACCAGCAACAAGATGGGGAAAAGGAATGCCTTCAGTCTCATAGTGATTCAATTTGTCACAATATACGAAAAATCCGGCCTTTATTGTTATATTTGTCAAAATATTAAGCTTATATGAAAAGAATTTTCCTTATTCTCCTGGCAATTGCTATTCCGTTCGCTCAAGGTTATTCCGCTGACAAAGCGCCCAAGACTGAGAAGGTTAAGAATGTCATTCTGGTCATTGGGGATGGAATGGGGCTTGCTGCCGCTTCTTCTTGGATGATTGACAACCACTATGCTCCCACTAGTTTTGACCGCGCGCAGTTTGTCGGAATCAGCAAGACTTATTCCGCAAACAACAGAGTTACTGACTCAGCGGCATCCGGGACGGCTATGGCTTGTGGAGTCAAGACGAAAAATAGTATGCTCGGAATGGGACCTGACTCGACAGCGGTTCCCAGTCTAGCCGTGCTCGCCAAGCAAAAGGGTCTCGCGACTGGGATCGTTGTGACATCTCACGTATGTGACGCCACTCCTTCGGCTTTCTACGGCCATGTGCCCAACAGGGGCATGAGCACCCAGATAATCAATGATATGCTTGCGGCAAGACTGGATATAGTCGTTGGTGGTGGTAGAAAGTATTTTACTGATCCTGAGAAGGTTCCGGAGAATATGATCGACAAGGCCGTGCGTGAGGGTTTCACATATGCCGCCACTCCTGAAGATTTTTACGCGACCACGAAGACCCCGATTATAGGCCTCTTTGCTGACGGAAGTTATCCTATGGCTATCGAACGAGACACCGACTTCCTGATGGACGCAACCATGCACACTCTGGATATCCTTGACGACAATAAGAAAGGTTTCTTCGCCATGATCGAAGGCTCTCATATCGACCATGCCGAGCACGCGAATAACGCCGAGCAGCTGACCTTCGAGATGGAAGAGTTTGACAAGTTGTTGAACGCCGTGTTTGATTATGCCGACACACACAAGGGAACGCTCGTTGTGGTCACCGCCGACCATGAGACTGGTGGAGTCACGCTTCTCTCTGGTAGCAAGGATTTCACCAAAGGTGACACTGGTATTGATGTCAAATTCGGCACAACCGGACATTCCGGTATTCCTGTTCCCATATACGCCTACGGCGCTTCCGCCTGGAAGTTCGGTCAGGTTATGGAAAACATTGAGATATTCTCGAGAATCAAGGCCTTGCTGATCGACAAATAGTCTAGTTGCCGGCAAAGCTGGACAGAATCGTGGCCAGGAGGATGTCAATATCCCCCTGGCTTTTCATTACCTCGATAGGGAAGCCGAGGCTGACTGCTTTGTATTTTCCGGCGTCAAAGATTATTCCAGCGTTGGCTCCAGTGTCTCCGTAACGGAGGAATGCCACAGACTTTTCATTGGCAGGAGCTAAGGCGTCAGGGGTTTCAACGTTGTAAATGAACGGGTTCCGTTCCATCCAGAATTCCATTGTGACGAGCTTTCCCTTGAGAGGGAGGACGCTGTTGCGCTGAGGTCTTATCGTGCCGATCCTGGAGGCGAAATTTCCGGCCCAGCGATAACCGAGCACATCTTCGACAAATACCTTTGTCTGCTCGGCATTGGCTGGCACAGCCTGCCCCGGGAATATCTTGTCCCATACGTCAATGCCGATGTGAGCGCCTGAGACGATCAGATTTCCTCCAGCTGCGGAATAATCCTTGATAGCCTTCTGGAGGGCTTTCGGGAACACCTGAAAACGGCTTCCTTTAACTCCGTTACCCAGTGGGGTAGTGACCTGTTTCCCGCAAATCAGATCCAGGGCGACATCGTTCCCGCAAGGTACGCTCCATTCCTCAAAGGAGGCGGAACTAGCTGAGTGGAAGGAATATCCGGCCTTTAAAACGGCCTTTCCATGTATTGCCACGAAGTCGAAGGTATTGCCTGGGATTATGGTTCCCGCGTGGTCGCTGAACGAAGCTCCGAAGCCAGGGTTGTCATCGTCTATCCAGGGCAATTCCCGTCTTATCTGGTACTGCTCCCCGATGAAATTTATCTCCCGCATGTAAGGGACTCCGGCATCGAGCCGGTTGAGGAAGCCCGCGTAGTCGGGGGAATCGAACCAAACCGGTGCCGAGAGCCTTGTGAAGTTGTTGACTACCAGCACACTCTTGCCGTCCCCACTGTCCGGGACACCGGCGCAGAGGGTCTCTGAAGGAAAACTACGACCTCCTTCGTTGAAGGCTATTATCCTGAAACTGTATAGTTTCCCGGGTTGTATGGTAACATCATAGAAACACTTTCCGTTCTCGCTCTCAAACTCAATCTCTTTACCGGCGTCGAACGCCCCGTCACCTATCCTGGTCTGTAAAATGAAGCCAGTGGGGGTGGCCGTAGGCTCGAGGGAGTCGGCCACAGCTGTCCAAGATAGCCTCACAGTGGTCGCTCTACCGGGCTCCGGAACACTCTTGAAAGCGGTGGCGAAAGAGGCAACCGGAAGCGGTTGGACCGCATATTCATGGCCATATCTCGCGCTCAGGAATTTGAGGATTCCCTTATAGGCGGCCCTGCTGACGGCGAACCTGAAAGTCGGATCGAGACCGAACTTCATATCTTCGAAATTCTGGTGGGAAAGGGACTCTAGAATCATTCCTGGAACCGTGGTTGTCCGGGACTCGCTGTAGGAACGGTCCCAGAGGCCCCTGCGGGTCCACTTGGGATTAAATGTACGGCGTATATCCTCGACGACTTGGGTTTGAACGAAATCCGAGAGCAACCTTCCTTGCCAGCGGCTCTCTCCGTTGGGATATTTGTCTTTATTGTCAGCGAGAAGAGTGTAAATAGCCAAGGTACCTACGATCGAGTCATTCGGGAAAGTCCCGGCGTCAGAGTGGAAGGCGAATGACATGTCGACCGGGATCTTGAGTCCCTCTTTCTGCGGATTGGTCCTGGAACCTCCTGACATCCAGTCGACCCAGGCACCTCTCTCCGCAAAGTCAGCGGTGTAGTCGCCCTCGTGCAAGTCAAGTAGGGTAGAGTCCGCTCCTGCCCATTGTGTCCAGTAATATGAACCCTCGGCGAAAGAGGGGAGTCCGGATAGGGTATATTCAGAAGGATCGGCGTCTTTGGGCCCTCTGGCAACCTTCCCCATACCTCCACCGAATCTGACGGCATCGGCAGTCACTACAGTGTTGCTTCCCACCTTATAGCCCTCTGGGGCCTCATTGTCGAGAGAGACATAGCCATTCCTTCCCTCGGCGAACTCGAAGGTACCAAGGTAAATCCATGTCCCTCCACCCATCTTCTGATTAACCAGGAACTCACTTTTGCCACCGAGATGATGGACTGTGTAGTGGGCTTTCTCGGAACTGTTCGAGAATGACTTGTAGGAGATATAGACAGCGTATTCGCCCCTTTCCGGAATATCGGGAGTCCAGACTGCCTCTGACCTGTCGGTATCCTCGTCATCGAAGCATACTGCCTGCCTGGCGGTACCGGCCCGGAATGGATTATCCCTGCCTGTGTAAATCGCCTTGAAATCTGCGAAACCGATTCCCGCGTCATGCCAGGAGCCTGATTCAGAATAGAATCCTGCAGTCCTGACTCCTTCGCCACGACCCTGCTTGAAAGCGGGATCATTGTCGGCGATGATCTCATGGACCTGGGGATCCCTTTCCCTGGGAGTCATCACGTAGGCTCCGGAATTCTCCAGCATCGGCATCAGGAATGGCAGCACGTAGCTCTGGGTGTACATGTCCTCGACAGTCTGGAACAGCGGAGCCCTCTGCCATTTCCAACGGTCAGTGCTCTCATCGTAATACCTGCCATGGCTCTGCCATAGGGCTATATTACGTCCCGAAAGACCTTTTGTGTATTCAGCTTCCCCGACCCTTGTGATAAACCTTGCCTGTGCCCTGTGGTCTTTAGCCCTGAACATCGCCGTGCGAGGCTTGCCTGAGCTGTTAGTCTTGGGCATCACATAAGAGTCTATCTTATTGTTACCCACATAGATATCCCCGATTGTGGACTTTGACCAGTCTCCAGGAAGCAGAGGTTTTAATTTCTCACGGAACCACTTGACGTCCGAATCCCTCCAGGGGTAATCTCCGAAAGTGTTCGTGAAGTAGAAGTCAAGGACGTTGTCCCTTTTCACAATCTTCTTCGCCTTGATTTGCGAGGCTACGGTCGTCCTTTCACGAAGGAGAGTCTGCATAGAATCCAGAGCCTCCTTGAATTCCTGGACTTTCTGGGCTTGTGAGACGACCGGAATAGCCAAGGCAAGAGCGATGGTGAGCAGGGTTCTTTTAAACATCAGGAGAAGGCCTTCTTTTTAATAAAGACAAGTATGATTGTGATAACAGTTGAGACACAAAGGCCGAGGGCGTCAGCGAAAAAGTCCATGGCGTCTCCGGTGCGGTAACTTGTGAGGGATTGTCCAATCTCAATGCCGATAGCGAGCAAGATACCGGCAATCAGCACAGGTAATACCAGCCATAGTTTGCCGCCAAAGGTTTTCCCGAGGAAATTAATGGCCATGTGGCCAAGTGTCACGAAAGGGAGGAACAATACGAAATGAACCACCTTGTCGGTAGGAAAGCCAAGAATCTCCCGTTGGATATCAGGCATATCCGAGAAATTACCGAAGCAGCACCAGAACACCAGACCTAAGTAGATCAGGAATAAAATGAGACTTATTTTGTTAAATTTATTCATCTAAAGTTTATCTTAAGATAAGCTCCCCGAAAAAATCGGGCCTATGGAAATCGGGTTTCGGGACACCTACCGGATTCCAGCTGAGGAAGTGGGGATGGGCGGTTAGGTCTCCACATTTGTAGAAGTTGCCCCTCACGCTGACAGGCAGATTGTCAGGATCGATCCCGATAAGCTCGAAAGGAATCAACATCGCGACTGTCCAGCCTATGATCTGTCCGTTCACAACCATCGGCTTGCGCTCTAGAGAGCTGTGTCGTATCACTCTCTGAAGGAGGGCGGGATCCCTGGTTTCCCTATTCGAGCGTCCGGCCCCTTTGGCTCCGAGAAGGGAACCAACGCAGGTAAGCTCGAAATTGTAGTAAGTGCCGTCAAATGGATCCGAGACGAAAAACTCACAGCAGCTGTCCTCCCAGCTCCGTCCGTTGTCTTCCATCTCAGTGGCTCTCAAGTCCAGGCCCCTGACATGGTACATAACCGCGAGATGTGTCTTTGTCCTCGCCACAGAGCCGTTGCAGTCCGGGGCGTAGGGGGCGTCCTTCGGCCAATTGTTCTCACAAACGGCAAACTTGGCGGCTTTCTCTTCCATCACCAGGTCAAGTTCCTGGAGTCCCATGGTCTCGAGCCCTTCTATCACGGGGACCTTTATTCTTTTGATTGTCTTCATATTCTGTAATATCACAAAGCTTGCATGTCATTTAGTTTGCGGTAATGGCCATTCAGGGCGATGAGCTCCTCATGCCGACCCTTCTCCACAATCTTCCCTTCGTCCATCACGACGATTTCGTCAGCGTTTCTGATAGTGGACAACCTGTGGGCGATAGCGACGGTGGTCCTTGAAGACATAAGCCTGTCCAGAGCCTCCTGCACTATCTTCTCCGACTCGGTGTCCAAAGAGGCGGTAGCCTCGTCCAGAATCAAGATAGGAGGGTTCTTGAGAATAGCCCTGGCTATGCTGATCCTCTGTCTCTGACCTCCTGAAAGCTTGACTCCACGATCTCCGATCACGAACTGGTAGCCACCCTCTTTTTCCATAATGAACTCGTGGGCATTGGCGATCTTGGCGGCCTCTATGACCTGATCCAAGGTAGCGCCCTCCACTCCAAAGGCGATATTGTTGAATATCGTGTCGTTGAACAGGATGGACTCCTGATTGACATTGCCTATCAGGTTCCTGAGGTCCTGGATCCGCACATCCTTGATCGGTGTCCCGTCTATCTTAATAACTCCGGACTCGGGGTCGTAGAAACGGGGTATAAGGTCTACGAGGGTAGTCTTTCCGGCCCCGGAAGCGCCCACGATAGCGACCATCTTGCCCTTGGGGATCTCGAGATTGATGTTGTCCAATATCATCTTTGACCCGTCGGGATAGCGGAAACTGACACCTTCAAATGAGATGCTGTCGGAGAAACCCTTCAGCGGGATAGGGTTAGCGGCCTCGGTGATATTGTTGTCAGCATCCAAGATCTTGTTGATCCTCTCCATGGAAGCCATGCCCTTAGGAATAGCGTAACTTGCTTTGGAGAAGTCTTTTATCGGGTTTATGATGCTATAGAGGATAACCATGTAGTAGATGAATATCGGGGCGTCGATAATCGAATGGCCTTTTAGAATCAAGGTGCCGCCGAAGAAAAGGGCTATGGTGATCAGGACAGTCCCGAGGAACTCGCTGACAGGGTGGGCGAGAGCCTGCCGCATCGTGACCCTGCTGGTCTTCTTGCGCATCGCCTCGGTGACTCCGTCAAACCTGGTGGACATCTTTTTCTCAGCGATGAAAGCCTTTATAACTCTCAGTCCACCAAGTGTTTCCTCGACCTGGGACATCACGTCGCTCCACAACGTCTGCACATCAAGCGACTTGCGTTTCAGGTTCTTGCCGATGATTCCCATGGCCCAAATCATCAAGGGAGCGAAGATGATTGTAAAGGCCGTCATCTGCCAGCTGATCACGATTAACGCGGCGAAATAGATCAGGATCAGGATCGGGTTCTTGATCAGCATCTCAAGCGATCCGGCGACCGAGTTCTCGACCTCCTGCACGTCTCCGCTCATACGCGCGATGATGTCACCCTTCTTCTCCTCGGAGAAAAAGCCGAGGGGGAGCGAGAGAATCTTGTTGTAGATCTTCATCCTGAGGTTCTTGACTATTCCCGTGCGAATAGGAATCATCACGGCGGATGAGCCGAAATAGCAAGCCGTCTTCAACGCGGTCGTGACGATCAGGAAGATACATAGGACAAGCAGGACCTTGATCTCACCGTGCTGCGCGATATTGGCCTCAAGGGAGTAATAGACATTCTGCATCAAGCTGTTGCCGATATCCTTCAGCGGTTTGCTCCACACCTCGTTCCAAGGGGTGAAAACGTAGGTCTTGTCCGTCATCCTGAACAGGATACGGAGCATAGGCACGATCATAGCGAAGGAGAAGATGTTGAACACCGCGGACAAGATGTTCAGCACTACCGATCCCCAGAGGTATTTCTTGAACGGCGCGATGTAGCGCCTCATCATATTCAAAAACCCTTTCATCGTCAAAGCACTTTCTCAAGCCAGTGGAATATCACGAAGATCCTCCGCTTGAACACATTGTAATTGAGGCTGCGGGCGTTATCCTCCTGCTTGTTGGTCTTCATCGTGATGCCGGATGTGAAGACCACACAGGGCGCTCCAGCCCTGGAGAAAACTCCTTGGTCACCAACTCTCGCTAGGAACATGTCGGTGAAACCCTCGCTTCCATAATAGTCGAAGCCAAGATCGAGGTTAAGCCCGTCAGCGTCGTTGGCCCTCTGGAGCTGGTACTTGTAACCGGCCCCGCCGAGCATAATGAGATAGTCCTTGCGTCCCTTTCTAAGAGGAGATAAAGAGCTGCCTAAAATGTCCAGCACCACCACGTTCTGTATCTTCGCCGGGGTGATCGTCTCTCCGCTGATGGGATCCTTCAGGGCTCCAGCGACAATATCATTCCAAAGCGCCTCCGCACCCAGCGAATTCCTCTCCCGGGCGTCTGTGGCCACGAATATGAGATTCTTCCCGTAGGATCGTCCCAGTTCTTTCATTCTGGCGAACATGTCCGCTATACTTAGCATCGCGACAACTCCTGAAGCATTGCTGTCAGCGCCTGGATAGACCGATCCGGCTATCTTGCCATGGCTGTCGTAATGGGCTGTCACAAGGACATATCCCTCTTTCAGTCCGCTCCTTTTCCCAGGCATGAAACCGATTATGTTATGGCCAACCTGGCCTCCGACCTCAAAAGACCTGCTCCAAAGCCCTCCCATCTTCATCAACCCGGCTTTACGGAACCTCCTCGCTATCCAGAATGCCGCCTCATTTGCCCCTGACGTGCCCGTGGCACGGCCATTGAACAACGTGTCGCACAGGTAGGTGACCTGGTCTTCGAGCTTCTCAACATTGATGATACGCTCGGCGTTTTTGCCAGAGGGAATCATCTTGGGCCCTGAGGTTTGGGCTAGAAGCGTCCCTGAGACGGTTATGAGGAATATATATAATAAAAAATGAAGCGAATTCGTTTTCAAGGCACGATAAATGTTTATCTTTGCAACTGACAAAAATAGGAATTTTACCCCTTATTATAAAATTAAAATGAAAAGGCTCGCTTTTTCCCTGTTTCTTTTCTTGTCACTGTTCACGGTCTGCCGGGCCCAGTACGACAAGGATGCCTTCATGTTCAGGGGAAGGCAGGCTTTGTCCGAAGGTCGTTACGCTGACGCTATAAGCCAGTTCAACATCCTCGCACGCTTGGATTCGACAGATAGTTGGGTTTTCTTCTACAGGGGTATTTCCAAATACAACCTCGGTGACATCCGGGGCGCCCAGGGCGACTTTGACGCTTCTGTAAGGCTCAATCCGGTATTCACTAACGGTTATCATTTCAGGGCCATAACCCTCAGCCGGTCAGGCAAATATGATGAGGCTCTCGCGGATTTTGACAGGGCTATGGAACTGCGCCCGGGGCTGATAGGCCTGTATTTCAGCCGAGGCGTCACCTATTTCCTCGCACAGAGATTTGAGAACGCCGTGAGCGACTTTGACCGCTACATCCGAAAGGAACCGAAAGACCCTTCGGCTTATCTGAACCGAGGCGCCTCATATCTGTTCCTGGCTGACACGACCAAGGCTCTCGCGGATTACAACAAGGCAATAGCGCTCGACCGCTTCGACCCTGAGGGCTACATCCGCCGGGGTAGGGTCTTTGCCCTTCAAAAGAACTACAAGGGCGCTATAGCCGATATGGATAAGGCAATATCCCTGGACACGACGAATACCTTCGCCTATTTCAACAGGGCCTTGATGTTCTATGAGTCCAACGACTATAACTCCGCCATGGCGGATCTCAACAGGGTTCTCCGGGAGGAGCCTGGCAACGCCCTGACCCTTTACAACAGGAGTCTCATCAGCGCCCAGGTGGGTAATTTCGAGGACGCCTTGGCCGACATGGACCGTGTCATTAACATCAATCCGGACAACGTTCTGGCCTATTATAACCGAGCCTCGTACTTTGTCCAAATGGGTCGGTGGATGGACGCTCTAGACGACTATGACAAGGCGATCGAGTTGTATCCTGACTTCGCCAAGGCGTATCTTAACCGTTCCTATGTGAAGAATATGCTCGGACGGACCAAGTCGTCCAAACAGGACTATGACACCGCCCAGCGGAAGGTCCGGGAATATAGGGCGAAAACCGCCAGCGAGGAGGCTTCTTTCGCTGACACCACGAAGAAATACAGCTCCCTGATAGCCCTTGACGCTGATTTCGCCAAGAAAGGCTTCGACAATGAGCTTCTCCAAAACCGTGACATTAACATCCGCCTGCGGCCGCTTTATAAGTTCAGCCTCTCGGCGACCAAGGACAACCGCAATGTCGCCCTTCGTCACAGATATGAGAACCTGCTGATAGACAAGTTCATATCCGATTCTCCGATCAATATGGCGATATCTAACGCCGACTCGATCCCGAAACCTCGTTTCGAGCAGGGGATAGACGCCTCGATATATGGCGACACCTACCTGGCGGCTGGAGACCCGAAGAGTCTGACAGAAGCCGACAGGCAGTTTATCAGGGGCCTCTACAGCGTCCAGTCAAAGCAATTCTCCACGGCTTTGAACCAATTTGACGCCGCGGTCAACGCCCCTCCTGAAGGCCGGTATTCCGAGTATTACAAAGCCTTCTATTATCTCAACAGGGGAGTCTTGAGAGCCGAGATGATTGACTTCATTTCCTCCATTGAGAATAACGTCCAGACTCTGACGATGGACGACCAGGGTACCACCAGGGCCAGGGTTCGTGACCAGGTCAGCCGTACCTACGATTATTCAGAGGCTATTGACGACATGCTCGCCGCAGACAAGCTACTACCCGGAGTGCCGTATATCTACTTCAATCTCGGCAACCTCTATTGCCTTTCCTCGAAGTTCGTGGAGTCGGTCGACAACTACACCAAGGCCATCAACGTGTTCCCTTACATGGGTGACGCCTATTACAATCGCGGTCTTGTCCTGATCTATCTGAAAGACAAGGAGAAAGGCTGCATTGACCTTTCCCGTGCCGGTGAGTTGGGAGTAGGGGAAGCCTACAGCGTGATTTCCAAATATTGCGAGGAGGAAAAGAATTGACCCTGAAGTTCATGAGCCTCTCTAGCGGGAGCTGCGGCAATTGCTATTTCCTTCATGACGGGAGGTCCGGAATCGTCATAGACGCCGGTGTCAGCTTGCGTCGCCTCAAAAAGATACTTTCTGATAGGGGATACGGCCTGGACTCTTTCCAAGCCATCCTTGTCACCCACGACCATCTAGACCATATCCGTCACCTTGGATCCTGGTGCAAGCACCTCCAGAAGCCAGTATTCGCCACCACAGTTCTACATAAGGCCCTTGCCTGGCACAGTTTCACTCAGGACTGGATAGATCTGTGCAGGTGCGATCTCGAGCCTGGCCCCACAACTCTCCCGCTTTGCCCTGATCCGAAGGAAAACCCTGTTGTCCAGTCATTTGTCGTGCCACACGACGCTACCCAGACGGTCGGCTACTTTATCCGCTGGCATGGATGCGGCTTCTTTCTCATGACCGACGCCGGAAGGGTGACCCCGGAGGCCCTTGAATATGCCTCGCAGGCGGATGTGGTTGTTTTCGAGTCCAACTACGACACCGACATGTTATTCGGGGGACCATATCCCCATGAACTCAAGATGCGTATTTGTAAAGGCAACGGCCATCTCTCGAACGATGAGTGTGCCGAGGCCGTCAAGCGTTTCTGGCATCCTGGCCTCAAACATTTATTCCTCTGCCACCTCAGCGAGAACAACAACACTCCTCGCCTCGCTTTCGAAGCCTCAGCGGAAGCCTTGCGTTCTATTGATGTGGGTAATGGCCTTACAGCCAAGGATATAACAAATCTTCAAACTTTGCCGAGAACATCTCCCTCTGGGATTTTCGATATTTATGACTATATTTCAGACTGATTAATAACTCACGAACCAATTTTATGAAAAAAGTATTGTTGACATTGGCGTTGATGGGAGCCGCCATTCTCTCATATTCGCAACCAAAGCTTACTAAGGATAACATCGAGGATGTCCTTAAGGCAATGACCGTTCAGGAGAAGGCAACCCTTCTTGTAGGAGGTGCCAGGGCCGCTATAGTCGAGGGTGTGCCCTCTGGGTTGATCGCCCAGGTGCCCGGAGCGGCAGGGAACACCAGGCCTATCGAACGCCTCGGAATCCCTATGACAGTTCTTGCTGACGGTCCCGCCGGCCTCAGGATCAGCCCCACCCGTCAGGGTGACAACCGTACTTTCTATGCCACGGGATTCCCTGTCGGAACTCTGCTGGCCAGTTCCTGGGACACAGCCCTTGTCGAGAAAGTCACTTCCGCTATGGGCAATGAGGTTCTTGAATATGGTGTGGACGTTCTCCTCGCCCCGGGTATGAATATTCATCGTAACCCTTTGTGCGGCCGCAACTTCGAGTATTTCTCCGAGGACCCGATCCTTTCCGGAAAGATGGCCGCCGCTTATGTGCGGGGCATCCAGGGCAACGGAGTCGGCACATCGATCAAGCATTATGCCGCCAACAACCAGGAGACCAACCGCAATGAGAACGACGCTCGCATTAGCCCCAGGGCCCTGCGGGAGATATATCTCAAGAACTTCGAGATCGCCGTCAAGGAAGGAAAGCCTTGGACCGTGATGAGTTCATACAATAAGCTGAACGGAGAATACACTCAGCAGAAAGAGGAGCTTTTGACCGTCGCCCTGAGGGATGAATGGGGATTCGAAGGAATCGTCATGACTGACTGGGGAAGCAAGGAGAACACCGTCAAGTCGGCCAAGTCAGGAAACGACTTGATGGAACCCGGCAACCAGAACGAGATCGATCGCATCGTGGCCGCTGTCCAGGACGGCAGAATCACCGCTGAGGAGCTTGACAGGAATGTCCGGAACATGCTGAATTACATCGTGAAAACTCCTCATTTCAAAGGATATAAGCCTTCCGAGGCTCCCGATCTCAAAGCCCATGCGGCTGTCGCCCGTGAGGCTGCCGGAGAGGCGATAGTCATGCTCCGTAACGAGGCCAACACTTTGCCTTTGAAGGGAGGGGAGAAGGTCGCTCTTTATGGAGTCACATCTTTGGATTTCGTGGCTGGAGGAACCGGTTCCGGAAATGTCAACAAGGCTTATGTCGTCAATATGGTGGAAGCCCTTGAAGGCGCCGGATTCACCTTAGACAAGGCTTTGAAGGATTATTACAAGGAATATAAGGCCTATGACGCCGCTTTCAATGCTCTTAACGGCGGGGGAGCAAGGTCGTTCTTGGGCGGCTCCAAACTGTCTGAAGTGGCCATTCCTGCCTCTGCCATTCAAACTGAGGCTGTGAACAATGATGTCGCTGTCGTTGTGTTTGGCCGCAACGCGGGTGAGTTCGCCGACCGTAAGCAGATGGACGATTTCGAGCTGACCCAGATCGAAAGGGAACTTCTCCAGAATGTGAGCACCTCTTTCAGGGCAAAGGGAAAGAAAGTCATTGTCGTACTGAATATTGGTGGAGTCATTGAGACTTCATCCTGGAAGGGCCTTGCTGACGCCATCCTCCTTCCTTGGTCTCCCGGCCAGGAAGGCGCCAACGCCATCGCTGACGTGATTACCGGAAAGACCAATCCATCCGGAAAACTCCCGATGACCTTCCCGGTCAATTTCATCGACCATCCTTCATCATCCAATTTCCCTTACAATTACACTTCACAGCAGAGCCGTTCCGGCGGATTCGGTGGATTTGGCCGCCGTACCGCCCAGAAAGATATTGACTACACAGACTATGCTGAGGGTATATGGGTTGGCTACCGCCACTTCGTCACACGTGGAGTGGAGGTCTCCTATCCGTTCGGATTCGGCATGAGCTACACCACCTTCAGATATTCAAAACCCGTCGTCAAGGCTGTCCAGGGCGGTTTTGAGGCTTCCGTGACTGTCACTAACACAGGTGCTGTCGCCGGCAAGGAAGTGGTCGAGGTTTATGTCCATGCCCCGGAAGGCGGACTCGAGAAACCGGACCGTGAGCTTAAGGCCTTCACGAAGACCAGATTGCTTGCTCCCGGTGAGAGCCAGACCGTGACTGTCAAGGTTGACAATTATTCGATCGCTTCTTTCAATGAGGCCGCGAATGAGTGGCAGGCTCCCGCTGGAAACTACCAGGTGATGTTTGGTGCGAGCGTCTGTGACATCAGGGCAGAGGCCTCTTACAAGATGAAGAAGGCTGAATCCTGGCCGGTTTTGGCTGCCTTCAAGCTCAATGCTGACTGATTCGTTGGTACTTTATTTGCAGGATCATTCCACTCGGATTATTAATTGAAACAAAACGAACATAATGAAACTTAAGGTTTTAGCAGCGGCCATCGCTACACTTGCCCTCGCCACTACAATGAGCGCTCAGGGCATCTATGACTTCAAGGTCAAAAACATGGACGGAAAAGAGGTCTCCCTTTCTCAATACAAGGGTAAGGTACTCCTTATCGTCAACACGGCCACCAAATGTGGTTTTACTCCCCAGTACGAGGAACTCCAGGAGATGTATGACAAATACAAGGACAAAGGACTTGTGATCCTCGATTTCCCTTGCAACCAGTTTGGTGAGCAGGCTCCCGGTGATATCGCCTCTATCCATGAGTTCTGCACGGAGAAATACAATACGACATTCCCGCAATTTGACAAGATCGAGGTCAACGGGGCGAATGAGAGCCCGCTGTTCGCTTACCTGAAGTCAAAACAGGGTTTCAAGGGCTTCGGCAACGGAACCCAGGCGAAGTTCATGGATGAGATGATGAAAAAGAGCGACCCCAACTATGCCTCCAAGCCCGACATCAAGTGGAACTTCACCAAGTTCCTCGTGGACTCGAAGGGTGAGGTTGTCGCCAGGTTCGAGCCTACCGCCAGCATGAACTTCGTCAGCACTGTGGTAAGCTCAAAGCTTTATTAATCAGCTATTTCCTTGGTGTAGAAATCAATCATGTACCTGATCGCCTCACGGCAGACAGGACAGAAAGACGGGTAGGAGTTGGTATTCATCCTGCAATCCGGGAAACCTCTCCAGACACCCTTGCTCTGATAGCCGCCGCCTTCGTAAAGGTCGACGGCTATCTTTTCTTTAATGTTCTTCTTTCCCCTCCAATCGATAGTGGTGTCGTCGCTCCGGAACTTCTCCCCGACAAGGCTACGCCATTTAGAGTCGAAATCATGCATGGTTGTGATATTCTTCTCCCATGGCTCGACATCGGGGTAGTAATACTCTGAATACTGGTCGTCATAGTAGTATTCGTCAGCGAGACCGGCGAAACTGTGGCCGAACTCATGGACAACCACCGGTCTGAAACCGGGGTGGTGAGCCGTAGTCAAGGTATAAGAGTTGTATATTCCTCCACCACCGTAAGTATCTGTGTTGGCGAGGATTACGATATGCTCGTAGGGGATGCCGGCGAGCAGGTCGTGGAGCTGGAAAAGGTGAAGGGTGGTGAGATAGCGCTCAGTGTAGAACGAATCGAAATTGGAGCCGACAGCGGTTTCTTTCCAGAGACCCTCTCGAGGCACACTGACTCCGCTGTCCTTTGACGGACTCTTGACGCAGACCAGGTTGAACCTGTCACTCATAGACTTGAACGGCTCATGGGCCCAAAGACTGGCCATTGCCTCTTTGGCGTCCGCCATAAATGTCTCCATCTCGGCCTCTGTATAACCTTCCGCAACTATGGCGACATCGATTCTCTCGTCGCTTTTCGGGTCGGAAGCGAGATCCTCGCCGCCTTTCCAGATCCACTCGTAGGGGGCGGGATTCATTCCTACCGGCCTGATAAGGATGTCCTTAGGGTCGACCACATGTGAATATGAGCACGATACATGGCCATCCTTGAAGTCGAAGAGCTCGACAGTGACCAGAGTCTCCTCTGAAGGCATAGGTGCGAGGAATACGTTCTCAAAGCCTTTGGCGAGCTTTGTCGCTTCCTCTGTAGGCTGCCATTCCTGGAATAGTGTGGAGAAAGATGTCTTGTATATAACCTTGTCAAAATCAGTGCCTTCCGCACTCCGTACGCTAAGTGTCAGCTGGCCGTTGCCCCGTACGGGGACCTTGTCGAGGTTGACACGTTTTCCGGCCCAGCCGTCGATTGAGCACAGCTCGGCCAGGGTGATGGACTGATCCTTGTCAGTACCGCTGAATATGTAGTTGAGCCGCAGGGTTTTGTAGAAATCCAGAGGCTGCGCGAACATGGGAATAGTGGCCACAATCGCGGCCACTATGGTTAACATCTTTCTCATATCAGATTATTTCAAGAGTCGCTTCAAGCCTTTGGCGATACGCTCCACGGCTTCCTGGAGCCTCGCCCTCTGGCAGGCCATGTTGATTCTCATGAATCCGTCCAGGCCGTACATCTCGCCACCGTTGATCCAGACCTTCTCGTTCTCGATAAGGCTCTTCTCGATCTCCATTGAAGGCATCTTGACGGCAGTGACATCTAGCCAAGCCAGGTAAGATCCCTCGACCTTGCTGACGGGGCAGAGCGGAAGCTCACGCTCGAAGTATTCCACCAGCATCCTGTAGTTGCCTTGGATATATTCCATGAGTTCTTTGATCCATTGCTCGCCATGATTGTAGGCTGCCTGCAGGGCTTCAACGCCGAAAGGATTGAGGTCGCAATGCTCCCAGACATTTATCACCTTCTCTATCAGCTTCTTCCAATCCGGATTGTTGGTGATGATGTTGGATATTCCTAGTCCGGCGATATTGAAGGACTTGCTAGGGGAGTTCATAGTGATAGTGTTGTCCTGGTCGACCGTGGCCATCGGAGTGAAGTGGTAGCCGGGCATCTCGAGCTCGCAGTGGATCTCGTCGCTGACTATAATCACACCATTCCGGCGGCAGATGTCGGCTACCTTTTGGAGATCTTCCTTGGGCCATACTCGTCCACAGGGGTTGTGAGGGTTGCAGAAGAGAAGGATCTTGGTCATCGGATCGGCGGCCTTTTTCTCCAGGTCGTTGAAGTCGATGTACCAGGTCGCCTGGTCGCCCTCAAGGTCGTAGATGAGTTTGTTGGCGGCAAGCTCGCAGCCGACGTTGCGGATTGTTGAGAAGAAGCAGTTGTAGGCGGGGGACTGGATGATGATCTTCGGCAACTCGCCATTCGGGCCTTTGCCTCCATTCGGTTTCTCGACCACATTGCCTTCAGCGTCAACCTCATAGTGGGTCAGGGCATAGGTCACTATCGACATGCCGGGGACAATTCCGTCCACAGGGGTATACCATTCTTTCTCCGTGTGCCAGCCGCGGCGGCGCTGCCACCAGTTGATGGCCGCCTCATAGTAGCTGTCAGGAATATGAGTGTAGCCGAACACGCTGTGCTCCACTCTTTTACGGAGCGCTTCCACGATCTCGGGAGCGGCCTTGAAATCCATATCCGCGACCCAGAGAGGTAGCACGTCCTCATCGATCGGCCCCGCGGGGCTTTCGGCATCCCACTTGACGCAGTTTGAGCCGCGCCTGACTGTCATCTCATCAAAATCGTACTTTCCCATCTCGATTAAATAATTGGTTTATAATATATTACATTGTTATTTTCTTCAATCGGGTGAAGTATCCCAGCAAGATCCCGCAGCACGAGATCCGGACGGACCACTCCGCTTTGCCAGATGTCGTTGCCACCCTTGGTATTGACTCTCTTGTTGTCGTTCCATACGACGGGGAAGTCGTCCGGAACCATCCCTGTGGCGTTGGCTTTAATAGCCTTCAGCATGTCGCTGAATATGGGGTTGACTCCGAGAAGGTCTTTCTCGGTGGAGCACCAGCCCACATTGAGCCAGCAATCAGCCTCTTTGCTTAATGAATACGCTTTCTCGACCGACATCACTGTCGATGCGGCTTTTCCTTCCTCGCAGCCCAGAACCGTGCCTCCGGCGTCATGTATCATGACAGTCAGGTAGTTGTCTGACGCCGGTACGAACCATTGGTCGTTGTAGGGAATATTCAGCAGGATTTTCCTGGGCGTGACGCCACGCTCCTTGATGTCTTCGGCAATGGCTGTATAGTTCGTTCTGACCACCGAGAGTAATGAGTCCGCAGCGGCCATATCGCCGGTCAACGCTCCGAAAAGCCTGATATACGCCGCTCTGGCCAGCGGGTGCCTCTCAAGATGCTCATTTACAGTCAACACCTTGATTCCCAACTGTTTCAGTCTCCCCACAAACGGCGACTCCACCCCCGACACCGCATACGTCAGCACCACCTCCGGCCTCAACGACACGATAGTCTCATAATCCGGAGCCCCATCATACCCCACATCGGCTAGCGCCGATGTCGGCTGACGCCTATGTACTTCTTCGTCATTGATAATTGATGAGGCCGCCGAGGCCAGTCTGGATGGCGAGACCCATGCCACCCTCGGCACTGTAAGAGGGGGGACCGGAGCGGAGCGCAGCGTAGCGAGCGGTGGGGCCTCGCGAAGCGAGGCGGTCGAGCCACCAGAGCTGGCCTCGGAGGCTCCAAAACCGCTGTCAGTCCAGAGGTAGTCTGGGCCGGAGACGCCGGAGACGACGTCGGTGCGGCCGAGAGCATCGAGGAAGCCGTAGTGGGAGGTGCTCATGACGATGATGTTCGTCATGGGCCTGTCAATAACAAGGGTGTCTGAAGAACCGTCAAAAGGGGAGACGGACACAACGGTCCATCCCCCCTGAGGTCTCTCGACGACGCTGAAAAACTCCGGCTCACCAGCCTCGACAAGCCTGTCGCCATGATGACTCCCGCCGCATGAACACAAAAGCGTCCCCAAAGCGGCGAAATACCAAATCAAGCGACAGAAATATCTCATTTAGAATAATTTACCACCTTGAAACTTCCCCTGCAACTTAGCCACCGCATCATTCAAATCCTCACCCTCAAGCGGCTTGCTCAACGCCTCCTTCCTCTCACGGTCAAACTTCTCCCGCAGCAGAGCGAACTGCCTCTTCGTGTCCATCGTGAACTCACCATTCTCAATCCAAGCGAAATACGCCGGTTCCGTCTCATAGACCGACCTCGCCGTCCTGCCCTTATGTTTCCCGAAACTGATAACAGCCTCTCCATCAGGACCCTGGACCAGACGTCCCGCATAATCCAAAGTTCTCGGCCGTCCGGCGACACCTGACAAGAAGTCCACATCATTCTTCAGAACCACCTCATGGTACTTGTCAGCCTGCTGGTACATGTCCAGCTGGGCCTTCAGAACCTCGTAAGTCGCCATCGTGTCCGCCTCGGCGGAATGGGCATTCTCGAAATCCTCCCCTCCGCAATAAAAGCGGTAGGCCGCTCTCAGGTTACGAGGCTCCATATAGTGGTAGATCGTCTGGACATCGACCATCTGTTTCGAATGAAGATCGATGTCGATCGAGGCGAGCATCTGCCTGGCCTTCTCCCGGTTGTGCTCCGGCACCTTAGGATCTCCGATGCGCTTGACGCAATATGCCCGGACCCTCTCTATCTCCTCAGAGAGCATCGGAAGATCGAACTTGGCCGAGTTGAAGCCAGCCAAATCGCTGTCTTTCAACCACTTGACAACCTCGGGAGCAATCTCGATGAACTTCTTCTCCCCGACAAGCATCTCGTCGGTGATACCGTTCACTTCAGAAGCCTTCGGATCCATTTTCTTCTGGGTGCCGGTGGCATAGTCCCAAGGACAGACCCTCCACGTCTTGATCTCGTGGTGGTTGTCAGGAAATACTTTGACGAAACTGAGCTCGACTATGCAGTCAGAAACGATATTAAGCCCCGTGCTCTCGATATCGAAGAACAACAGGGGCCTTTTAAGCGATAGTTCCACAGTGGCTAACTCCTTATATTACTGGACCATGATCGGCATGAGGATGCCACAGATCTTCTCGCTGGAAGCGTCTTCCTCTGAAGGGACGATAAGCGCGGCCCTGCGGGCGTCGGCGAACTTCATAATGACAGTCTCGCAACTCATGTTGGAGAGGATCTCGCCGAGGAAGGTCGATTTGAAACCAATCGTCAGCTCGTCGCCATTGTAGTCGCAGTTGACTTTCTCATAAGCGGCGATAGCGAATCCCAGATCCTGGGCTGTGATCTCCATCTGGCCGGGCTTGAGGTCGAGCTTGATGTGGTTCGAGGCCTTGTTGGCGCAGACGGCCACACGGCGCACGGTGTTCAGGAACTGTGCCCTGTCGATCTTGAGGACAGAGGAGTTGTTCTGAGGAATCACATCACGATACTTCGGATACTTGCCTACAATCAGCCTGCAGACCATCGTGGTACGTCCGAATGAGAACACCACGGTGCTGGAGTCGAAAGCGATCTCGACATCACCGTCCTCCTTGTCGACGATGGCCTTGAGCACGTTCGCCGGTTTCTTGTGGAGGATGAAGGAGCACTTGGCGGGAGCCTTGGCGTCCTTGGTGGTGTAGCATATAAGCTTATGGGAATCCGAGGCCACGAGGGTCGTGGATTCAGTGTCGAAGTCGAAGAATATACCGTTCATGGCTGGCCTGATCTCGTCATCAGCGGTAGCGTAAACGGTGCTGTTGATACCCTCGATAAGGCTGGCGGCAGGGAAGGCGACCTTCTCGGCATCTTCAGCGGCGCCCTTGATCTCAGGATAGTCCTCAGCGGGGAAGAAAGGGAGAACCGAGTTACCAGTCGTCCAATCGCACTCGATAGAGCTGTCGCTGGAGGTCCTGAGGCCGACCGGCTGGTCGGGAAGCTCCTTCAGGAGGTCGATGATATGCCTGGCGGGGACGGCGATCCTGCCTTCCTCCTCAGTCGTGTCAACCTCGATCTCGGTCCTCAGGGTGAGCTCCGAGTCGGAAGCGGTCACTTCGAGAATATTGCCCTTGAGGTCAAACAGGAAGTTTTCCAAGATGGGAAGGGCGGATTTGGCCGGAATGGCCTTGGAAATGTTCATCAGCCCTTTGAGCAGTTCTGTGCTAGAGACGTTGAATTTCATATCGTGTGGTTTTTAATATTCTAAAAAATACGCGTTTTTATCGCAAAGACAAATATAAGAAGAATCCTCGGAATATCCTTAATACTGTGGCATCTTATTTGAAAAATACCCCTCCGGAATATTTTTAGAAGAAACAATATGTCAATAATGAAGAAAAGTATTATCACAGTCCTGCTGTCAGTGTTGCTCAGCGTGCTGGCAGCCTACGGTGTGCTAAAAGCTGCCACCGTCAACGGTTCTCCGGACAAAGTGACAAATCCGGCCACCAACACAGTCACCAAGACTGTCAATCTGGCGCAATCAGATTACCCTGATCTCACCTACGCCGCCGAGGCTGCTGTCGAGGCGGTTGTCTATGTGGAAGTCACCGCTACCCAGCAATATCAGATGGATGATCCGTTTTTCCGCTTCTTCTTCGGGGAGAGCGCTCCACAGTCCAGGCAAGTCCAGGGCAGCGGTTCTGGTGTGATCATCCGTCCTGACGGATACATCGTGACCAACAACCATGTCGTGGCCAACGCTACCAAGATCCGCGTGACCTTGAATAACAACAAGACTTACGACGCTTCCGTGATCGGAACCGATCCGGCCACCGATGTGGCTCTCATCAAGATCGACGCCGAGGGTCTCCCGACCCTTCCTTTCGGTGATTCCGACCAGCTGAGGCTCGGTGAGTGGGTCCTCGCTGTCGGAAGCCCTATGGGCTATCAGCTCCGTGGCACCATCACTGCCGGTATCGTCAGCGCCAAGGGCCGCCAGATGGCCCATGATCCTAGGGAGAGTGCTACTATCCAGATTGAGTCCTTCATCCAGACCGATGCCGCCGTCAACCCCGGAAACTCCGGTGGAGCCCTTGTCAACAAGACCGGTGAGCTCGTCGGCATCAACACCGCCATCGTCTCCCAGACTGGCTCATATTCAGGATATTCATTCGCTGTGCCCGCCAACATAGTCAAGAAGGTTGTCGGAGACCTCATCGACTTCGGCTCAGTCAAGAGGGCTGTCCTCGGAATCCAGATGATCGATCTGACTGAGGCTCTCGCTAAGAAGCTTGAATTTGACTCTGTTGATGACATGTCGAAAAAATTGAAACTTTCTTCGCTGGACGGCGTATATATTGATGAGGTTGTCAAAGGCGGTTCGGCCGACAAAGCCGGCGTGAAGAAGGGCGACATACTCCTTGCAATTGATGGCGCGAAACTCGCGAATGGCTCGGCTGTGCAGGTGAAGGTCAATTCCTATCACCCTGGCGATAAGGCTAAACTGACCGTTCTTCGCGAAGGCAAGGAGAAGACCATCGAGGTGACCTTCCAGGGCAGCAGCTCTGAGACTGGCACAGTGGTCGGAGAGGGAGAGATAGCGTTCTACGGAACCACCCTCAAGGAAGCCCCTAAAGAGACTTTGGACAAGCTTGGCTTGAGCCATGGCGTGCTTGTGACTTCGGTCAGCACCGGCAAGATGCTTGAGGCAGGCGCTTCCGAGGGCCTTATCATCACCTACGTCAACGACCAGGCTGTCAGCAAACCTCAAGATGTCGTGGACATCGCCAAGGCCGCCAAGAGGTCTGTCTACATCGAAGGCGTCACCGCCAACGGTCGCAAGGCATTCTTCGGTTTCGGCAAAGAATAGTTGAAGGCCAACTGATTGAGATATTCCCGGTGGGACTCGGTCACGGGCCTGCCGGGAATTTTTTATATTGATATATGAGGCAATTAAAGATCACTAAATCCATCACCAACCGCGAGAGCGCGTCCCTGGACAAATATCTCCAGGAGATCGGCCGCGAGGAGTTGGTGTCTCCTGAAGAGGAAGTTGAACTCTCCCAGAGGATCCGTAAGGGCGACCAAGCCGCTCTTGAGAAGCTCACAAGGGCCAATCTGAGGTTCGTTGTTTCTGTCGCTAAGCAGTACCAGAACCAGGGCCTGAGCCTTCCGGACCTTATCAACGAGGGTAACCTCGGCCTGATCAAGGCCGCCGAGAAGTTCGACGAGACCAGGGGCTTCAAATTCATCTCCTACGCTGTGTGGTGGATCCGCCAGTCAATCCTGCAGGCTCTAGC
The DNA here is from genome assembly GCA_024693285.1 of Bacteroidales bacterium. GTDB lineage: Bacteria > Bacteroidota > Bacteroidia > Bacteroidales > UBA932 > Cryptobacteroides. The sequence continues at coordinate 152,564 of JAILLE010000038.1, read as the reverse complement.
CGAGCAGTCCAGGATCGTCAGGCTTCCTTTGAACCAGGTCGGTTCGCTTAACAAGATAAACAAGGCTCTTTCGCAGTTCGAGCAGAAGAACGAGAGGGCCCCGTCCAACGAGGAACTCGCTGAGATGATCGACATCCCCCAGGACAAGATTTCTGACACTCTGAGGGTATCCGGAAGGCATGTCAGCGTCGACGCTCCTTTTGTCGAGGGTGAGGACAACAGCCTTTTGGACGTTATCCCCAATGACGACTCTCCGATGGCCGACAAAGGCCTTGTCAATGAGTCGCTAAGCACCGAGATCGAGAGGTCGTTGCAGATCCTCACATCCCGCGAGAGGGAGATCATCAAGAGTTTCTTCGGCATCGGATGCCAGGAGATGACTCTTGAGGAGATAGGGGAGAGGCTTGACCTCACCAGGGAGCGTGTCCGCCAGATCAAGGAGAAGGCGATCCGCAAGCTCAAGAAACCTTCAGCCAGTAAACTTCTGAAAACCTATCTCGGCTAGGATGACTCCAGACTTTTTCCTCGCCTCGAAAGCTTCAGAAGCTATAAAGGCACTCTACAACACGGAGATCGAGCCGTCCGCCCTTCAAGTGGGCGTGACGCGCAAAGAGTTCGAAGGCGACTACACACTGGTCGTCTTCCCTCTTTTAAGGATATCCCGCTCGACACCTGAGAACACCGGCGCCGCGATCGGCGATTGGCTGGTGGCTAATGTCCCTGAGATCAGCAGGTTCAACTGCGTCAAGGGCTTTCTCAACGTCCTGTTCTCCAACCTGTATTGGAACGAGCTCTTCGCTGAGATAGCCGGTGATCCCACGTTCGGCCAACTGCCCTCCACGGGGAAAAACATTATGGTCGAGTTCAGCTCGCCCAATACCAACAAACCCCTTCACTTGGGCCATATCCGCAACAACCTTCTCGGAGATTCCGTGTCGAGACTCCTCGGTGCCAGCGGAAACAATGTGATCAAGACCACCTTGGTCAATGACCGAGGTGTCCACATCTGCAAGTCCATGTTGGCCTGGCAGAAGATCGGAAATGGCGCGACCCCTGAGTCAACTGGCAAGAAGGGTGACCACCTTGTCGGGGATATGTATGTGGCGTTCAATGACATATACACCAAGGAAGTGGACGCTCTGGTAGCCTCTGGAATGGATAAGGAGCAGGCCAAGAAAGAGGCCCCTTGCCTTAAGGAGGCCCATGAGATGCTCCAGAAATGGGAGGCCGGCGACAAGGACGTCCGCGACCTGTGGGCTAAGATGAACAAGTGGGTGCTCGACGGCTTCGATGAGTCCTACAAAGCGCTTGGAATATCCTTTGACAAGGTATATTTCGAGAGCCAGACCTATCTGCTTGGCAAGTCTCTTGTCCAGGAAGGACTGGACAAGGGAGTATTCACCCAGGATCCTGACGGCTCGGTCTGGTGCGACCTGACCGCCGACGGCCTTGACCGGAAGCTTCTTCTCCGCTCGGACGGGACCTCGGTCTACATCACCCAGGATCTCGGCACCGCTGAAAGGCGTTTCGCCGAGTATAATCTCGACTCCCATGTCTATGTCGTAGGTGACGAGCAGAACTACCATTTCCAGGTGCTTAAGCTCATCCTCAAGAAGCTGGGATTCAGCTGGGCGGACAGCATCTTCCATCTCTCTTACGGAATGGTCGAGTTGCCTGAGGGTAAGATGAAATCCCGCGAGGGAACCGTTGTCGATGCTGACGATCTGATCGAGAAGATGTACCAGGAGGCCAAAGCCACCTCCGAGGAGTCCGGCAAGCTTGCCGACCTCTCTGAGGAGGAGAAGGAGAAACTCTACCGGATGATCGGCCTTGGTGCTCTCAAGTACTTCATTATCAAGGTGGATCCCAAGAAGACCATGCTGTTCAACCCCAAGGAGTCTATCGACTTCAACGGCAACACCGGTCCTTTCATCCAGTACACCCACGCCAGGATCCGCTCGATCCTGCGCAAGGCCGCTGAGAGGGGAGTGAGCTACTCACTGTCGGATATTCCTTCAGTCGAGCTAAGTCCTAAGGAGATCCGTCTCATAAAGCTTTTGAATATATTCCCTTCAAAGGTCGCCGAAGGCGCCGCAGCATATTCACCGGCCGTCATCGCCAACTACGCTTACGACCTGGCGAAGGATTTCAACCAGTATTACCACGACACACCGATCCTCAAGGAAGAGGATCCCACTATGCTCCAGGCTCGTTTGACGCTGATTGACACCCTTTCGGGCGTCCTTCGCAGAGCCATGGCCATTCTCGGGATCGAGCTTCCGGAGAGGATGTAAGACTCCCTGTCGAAGGAAATGGCGCCAGATTACATGTTTCCGACGTCGAAGAAGGAGGTCGAGGCCCTCGGATGGGACTACATCGACGTCATCTTCTTCACGGGGGACGCGTATGTTGACCATCCGTCCTTCGGAACGGCCTGCATATCCCGCTGGCTGCAGAAGTTCGGTTACAGGGTCGCTGTGGTGCCGCAACCCAACTGGAGGGATGACCTCAGGGATTTCAAGAAACTAGGCGCCCCACGCCTGTATTTCGCGGTTAATTCCGGGGCCATGGACTCCATGGTCAACCACTACACCGCAGGTAAGCGTTTGCGCCACGACGACGCCTACACCCCCGAGGGTAAGGCTGGAGCCCGTCCTGACTACGCTGTAAGCGTATATTCCCGAATCCTGAAGGAACTTTATCCTGATATTCCGGTCGTGATTGGTGGAGTCGAGGCCTCGCTGCGGCGGCTCACCCATTACGACTATTGGAAGGATGAGCTGCTTCCGTCTATACTGGAATGGTGCCCGGCTGACTACCTTTGCTATGGGATGGGGGAGAAGACGATGCTGGAGCTGACAAAGGCCATCGAGGACCGCCGCAGCCCGCATCAGATTCGCCAGATCCCGCAGATAGCGTTCAAGATGAGCGGCCATTTCAAGGGTTCATCTGATGCTCTGGTTTTGAAGTCTTACGAAGAATGTCTGCATGATAAAAAGGCTGTCGCTGAGAACTTCCATCTGATTGAGACCAACGCTAACATGCTGCATGCCAAGGTGTTGGTGGAGCCGGTCGGGGACGGGTACGTCCAAGTCAACCCGCCACAGCCGCCGTCCACGACCGAGGAAATGGACTCCTTCTGGGATCTTCCCTTTACCAAGCTCCCGCACCCTCGGTACCGTGGGAAGCGGATCCCGGCTTACGACATGATCAAGGATTCGATCATCACGCACCGGGGCTGCTTCGGAGGCTGCAATTTCTGCACTATCGCTGCCCATCAGGGGAAATTCATCCAGTCCCGCTCGAAGGAATCCATTGTGGCTGAGGTGCGTAAGCTTGCCGCTATGCCTGAATTCTCTGGGAATATCTCCGATCTTGGCGCTCCGACGGCGAATATGTACATGATGACAGGGAAGGACCCCTCGAAATGCGCTGTTTGCCGCCGCAAGTCCTGCCTTTTCCCCGCGGTGTGCCCGAATATGAATCGCTCGCACGCCAAGTTGCTGGAGCTTTACAAGGCGGTGGACGCCGTTCCGGGAGTGCGTCACTCATACATAGGCAGCGGCATACGCTACGACCTGTTCCTGACTCCTGAGGGATTTGTGGATGAGACTTCCAGGCCATATTTGAGGACCCTGGTGCTTGACCATACTTCCGGACGACTCAAGGTGGCTCCGGAACACACTGAGGATAAGGTGCTTCAGTATCTCGGAAAGCCTTCGTTCAAGCTTTTTGAGAGGCTTCGCTTTGAGTTCGATAAGATCTGCCGGGAGAACGGCAGGCGTACCGGAATCGTGCCGTATTTCATCTCATCCCATCCGGGCTGCACGATGAAGGACATGGAGAACCTGTCTAGGCATCCGGCGTTGCGTGGAATATTCATGGATCAGGTGCAGGATTTCACTCCCACTCCGATGACGACTTCGTCGGTCATGTACTACACAGGATTGGATCCTCGGACCATGCGTCCGGTCTTTGTGGAGAGGGATCCGGAGCGTAAGAAGCGGCAGAAATCATTTTTCTTCAGAAAAAAGTAGCGGATATGTGTCGCGATTAAGAAAAAAGACTTATTATTGCACCGCTAATAGTTGTAAGAATATGAATCCAGATTCAAGGAAGAGGCACGTGGTTAGCTTTGAGAACATGTCGGAGGAATTGGCCGCCGTGTTTAATGAGAAGTATCCCAAGGGGTTCAGCGATTATCTGCCGGACCTCGTCAAATATACCAAGCCGGACGGAACTCCGTTCAATGCTGTGACGATCGAGACTCCTGATTCGATCTACTTGGTGAAGATCAAGCTTAAGACTGATGACGCTGAGGCTCTCGAGCGTTGGCTTGAGGGTGAGGAAGATGCTGAGAATGAGGAGGTCGCGGGATCCTCTGCTGATGCTTCGGCCGAGTCTACGCTGCCGGACGACAACATCTCCCAGTACGGCGGTGATGATGATGGTGGCGACGCCTGAGTTTGAAATATTGTCCAAATACTTTTATATATTTGTTCCGGACAGGCCCCAGGGTCTGTCCATTTTCGTTTCACCTGCCGCCCCGCCCTTCCACGATATATTTCCCCGCTGAACCCTCTCCAAACCTCTCCCAGTGTCCCGTTTTCTGCACCACCTGTCCCGAAATCCCTGCCGAACTGTGCCCGGTGTCCCGTTTTCCGCCCCACCTGTCCCGGTGCTGTGTGTGCGGCGTGCCGCCTGCCCCCGGCCGCGTCCATTCTCGCATCGCCCTTCCGCTTCGCTTAGGGCTCGCTGCGGCTGAGTACGGCCTAAGGGCAGCGGCCCCACCGCCCCGCCCTTCCACGATATATTTCTCCGCTGAACCCTCTCCAAACCTCTCCCGGTGTCCCATTTTCAGCACCACCTGTCCCGGAATCCCCGCTGAACCCCGCCCGGTGTCCCGTTTTTAGCACCACCTGGCGAAGGGTGGCGGAGAAATTGGCGGGAAAATGGAACAGAGGGAGGTGAATATGAGAAGGGCGGTTAAGATGCGGAAAGCCGGGGGGAATTGATTCAGATGCTGGAAAGTGTGAAAAAGTTGTGGGGGAGGTGTAACAATGCGGGAAAGTTTTCGTTTATTAGATGGGAGCCGGAAAAAGGATGGGCTCCACGAAGGACGGTTCCGCGAGAGATTAGAATGCCGATGACACGGGAAGAGTGCATAGATATTTACAAGAGATATTCACGCAAGTTGTTCAATGTCAGCTTGAGGATTGTCGGCGATTCAGGGGAGGCTGAGGAGATTATGCAGGACACTGTGCTGAAGTTCTTCCGGCAGGAGATGGAAGGCCGCCAAGAGAAAGAGGGCGTTTGGCAGGAAGGAAAGATGGCGGCATGGTTGTTCAGAACCTGTGTCAGGGCGTCGATTGATGCGGTCCGGAGACGGAAAAGGGAGAGGTTGTTCTTTGAGGAATATGAAGCCGCAGGGAAGGAGGAACATTCAGAATCAGTAGAAGATGATCAGGCGGGTGCGAACTCTGGGATGGGGATTCAAAAAATCAAGGATGCGATTAGGGAACTTCCTGATTCATATAGGATTATATTGACTTTGGTGCTTATCGAGGGGCTCGATTATGAGGAGATCAGCGGTTTGACCGGCACTAGCGCAGGAGCACTGCGGACGCAGTTTTCAAGGGCCAGGAAAGTGCTGGCGGCAAGGTTGAAAGAAATGAATGTTATCGAATATGTCTAATTTAGAGGAATACATTAAGCAGAATTTGGAAGCTTTTGATGATCAGGAGCTTCCGGAGGGACATCTCGAGAGGTTCGAGGCGAAACTGGCGGGGCTGGAAGAGAGGCCGGCCCAGCAACCAGGCCAAAGGCACGCCAAGGTCTGGTGGTGGACCGCGATCGCTGGTGTCGCTGCGGCTGTGGCGGCGGTCGCGATATTCATTAACCAACCGACCTCTAGCCAGAAGGATTGGTTCGCCGATATTCCTGAGGATCAAGCCTCAATCTGCCAGGCTTATTACGACCAGATGGCTGTGATGTATTCGGACATCCTGATGACCGATATGGACGGATCAAAGGAAGCGCAGCTGATGACAATCGCTGAAGAGACAATCCCGATGATTGACCAGCTACCCGAAGAAATGGGTGAGGAGGAGAGAGCTTTGATCCTGAAAGAATACTATTCCGACCTCCTCGAAGGCATTGAAAAGATAGGAAGGATAAAGTAGATTTCCATTTGATATATTAATTTAAATTATAAAGTATAAAGTCATGAAAATTAGCAGATTTGTTTGTGCGTTAATCGCTTTGGCCACCGTGTCTGTGGCGGCGATTCCCGAGGTTATCGCCGCGGACGTGACCAAGAATTTTGACTTTAAAAACTTCACCGGCATTGACGTCAGCGGAATCGTGCAGGTCGAACTGAAAAAGTCAAACAACTGGAAAGTCAGTGTCACTCTCCCGGCCGAATACGAGCCTTACCTCAGCGTCAGAGTCAGCGGAGGCGAACTCTCTATCGGCCTTAAGAATTTGCCCGACCGTATCACCCGCAGGATAAAGGGAGGAGAGGTCGTCGCCACGATCGCTATGCCGGCCCTGTATTCCCTCGAAATGTCCGGAGCGACGAAGCTCTATTGCGAAGATTTCTTCGACACCGGAAACCGTCCTTTCAAGATGGAACTATCTGGCGCTGCGAGAGTTACCCGAATTGATCTGTCCGGAAGCGAGCTTAATATGGAACTGGGTGGAGCAGCGAATATCCGCCTCACCGGAACATTTGACAAGGCCTATATCGATGCGGGTGGAGCTTCGAGATGTGACCTTGACATGGATGCCAGGATAATCTCAGAGGAACTGAGTGGCGCCGCAAAGGCATATCACACAGGAGATTATGGCGAGATCAAAGTCGACGCCTCAGGAGCTTCTGTGTTCTCAGTCAAAGGAAGCGCCGAATCTTTGAAGCTCCTCGGTTCCGGAGCGGTCAAACTTGAGACTTACGACTGTGTGACCGACAACGCCAAGGTCTCTATGTCCGGGGCAGGGTATTGCGAGCTGAATGCTCTGTACGATGTGGCCGTTGACCTGACCGGTGGCTCGAACCTCCGCTACAAGGACAACCCCGATGTCAAGGTTGATGTCATCTCGATCAGCAGAGCAGCCTCAATAAAGAAAGTGAAATAAACTTAAACGAATAGAATTATTAAAGGCCAGCATCTTTCAGAGGTGCCGGCCTATTTTTTTCTATGAATATAAAAGGATCCCATCCCGATGGATTACGCTGTCTGCAACATGGCGCGACAGAGGGTTTCGGCGCCGGAACGCGCGAGGAAGAAGTACTGCGAGTCGCAAATCTTCTTCAAAGCGACAGAGAAGTCATTGCAATCTTTGGCTCCGTCCTTGAAATCCATGTCAATCCTGAGCTGAAGTCCCGCTGATCCGTCGATGTCAGGGAATATTCCATGGAATTTATTGATGAAACGGCGTGTCACACGGGAAGGATTGGCCGGGACAAGCCCCCTTCGGCCTGCGTCAGGCATCAACCACTCGATAGATGCTCTTCCGATCTCATATCCCTCATTATCAGTAATTGAAACACTTCTGTTTAGGAGTGTAACAATATTGTTAAGCCCCGAATTGACTATTATATTGATATCTTCGCCCTCTCTGGGCCTCTCATCGATCTCAAAAGTGCAGCGGGAGAGCATGCAACCAGGATATCCCTCATCCATCATGGCTCTGTGGGCCGCATTGACTATATAACCACATATAGAAGACACTGACACCATCCCATCCTTGGCGACGGCGTCTGAGCTGATAGTGTATTCGAAAGTTTTCATAATAGTATCGTTTTTGTTTTCTTGCTGAACAAAAATAATAAAAGGCAATCATGTGACGAAACACTTGTGGCGTGATACCATTAAAAAGTGATTAATCTATTGTTTGGCGGGAAAATCTGCCTATATTTGTGACTAAATTAAAGAATATTAGATTTAGTCACTATAGTATAAAGGGATAAAATCAAGCTATGGACACCACTTTGAGAGTCTCGAAAGGCTACGGGAACCAGGTTAAGTACGCCTTCATACTGCCAGCGTTCTTCTTCTTTTTCATACTAGTCTACAGCCCCTTTGGGTTCAAGGATTTCTTCAATGTCGGAGGCAAGACTTGGACCTTCCACCTGCTGATGCTGATCAGTATTATGGCCGGAGTGCTCGCTTTGACCCGGCTTGTTTTCAGCGTTTTGTATAAATACGTCCCTTTCCGGTGGTGGCATTATGTCGTCTGGTGCCTTGGCGAAGTTTTAGTCACGTCTTTCTTTTTCGCCCTGTATTCAACTCTCTTCTATTTGAAAAGTGGTGGTCTGCCGTACTTCACCGCCTTGAATTATTCGTTCAGGATCATTCTCCTGACCTTGATATATCCCTATATAATATCGATTACAATCCGGATAATAGCTAACAAGAGCAGCGATTTGGAGAATGTCGTGAAGGAACCGGAGGATTCTCTGGTTAAGTTCTATGATGAGCACAAGCGCCTCAAACTGACCATCGATCCGTCAGCGATCCTCTTCATTGCCGCCGACGAGAACTACATCAAAATCAATTATTTGGAGCATGACAGAGTCAAGGTTTACCAGCTGCGAAACTCGATGAAAAGCTTTGAGGCGGATGCCGCGAAGCATGGCTTTGTCCGCTGCCACAGGTCATATTACGTCAACCCCCGGCATGTCAGGTTACTGAGCCGGGGGAAGGACGGGATTATCTACACTGAGTTCATCCGGGAGGGCGTCGGCCGGATCCCGGTCAGCAAGCAGTATTACCAGAAACTGGCTGACATGCTGTAGGGCGCTCTAACTTATTAATATTCAAAGCCGAAATACTCTCCCTTGCGGTCGGTCGGCACGCCAGTCTTCATCCAGGCGGGCATCGGCTCACCCTTCAGATAGTGGTCAAAGAACTGCTGGAGCCTCCTGGAGAGGTCCTTGCAGTTGCGCCTCTCGACGAGGTTGTGGGCCTCGTTATTATATTCAAGGAGCCAGCAGGGCTTCCCGAGGCGGCGCAGGTCGGAGAAATATTCGATGCCCTGGTACCACGGAACGGCGCCGTCGTTGTCGTTGTGCATGATCAGCAGCGGCGTCTCGACCTTGTCGGCATGGAAGATAGGGGAGTTCTCGAGGTAGAGCTCGAGGCCGCCCTCGTCCCACAGGGTCTTGCCGATTCGGCTCTGGCCGTGCTCGTACTGCCCGGCCCTTGTCATACCTGATTCCCAACGGATTCCGCCATAAGCGGAGGTCATGTTGCTGACAGGGGCTCCGGCTCCGGCGGCGGCGAACATGTTGGTCCGGGTGACGAGCCATGCGGTCTGGTAACCGCCCCAGCTCTGGCCCTGGATCGCCATCTTGGTCTTGTCGGCGAATGGATACTTCTCGCAAAGAGCCTCAGCTCCGGAGCAGATGCAGTTGTAAGCGCTCTCGCCAGGGTGGCCGTCCTTATAGACGATGTCCGGGACGAACACAATGTAACCCCTTGAAGTATAGAAACTTAAGTTGACGGTCGAACGGCTCGGCGCCGGCGCCCAATAGTTGTAGAGCTGCTCTGAATATTTCTCATAGAAATAGATCATCACGGGCAGTTTCTCGCCGGGCTTGATGCCGTCGGGGATGAATACGAGTCCCTTCAGAGGGGTGCCGTCGTAGGCCTTCCACTCGAAGAGGTTGGCGCTGCCCCAGCGGTAGTCGGCCATTTGGGGATTGATCGCTGTGAGCTTCTGGCTCGTGGCGAAAAAGTCTGGTGTTGAATACAGATCGAACGGGTGCCTGAAGTTGCCCTTGAGGTAGGCGATGTTGCCGTCGGGGCCCATTACGGGGCTCTGGAAGGTGACGGTGTCGGTGAAATACTTCAGGGTCTTTGCCGGCTTCGCGAGGTTGAGAGAGCCGTAGCCGTTCTTCTGGTCGTCCTCGTTGCGGAGGCTGAGGTAGAGATTTTCCTTGGGGCTCCAGGCGTTGACGACACCGGTACGGCGCTCGTTAGGGGTGCGGTCATCCCTACGGAAGTCGATGACTCTGAAGCGGTTATGGGTATTCCTTCCGGTAACGTTGGTGAGGTTCTCGGCCTTCGAGCCATCGGGAGCGAACTTCCAGACGTCGTAGCGGTCGATGATAAGCACGGCCTGGTCGCCTTCGATCCACTTGGGTATGGACTCGTAAGGTCCGGGATACTTGGTCGGGTGGTCGTCATCCTCGGTGTAGAAGGCGACTCCGGTCTGTCCGGTCAGGTTGGCTTTGGCTTCGGTCGCGATATTATAGGTGTACCAGTTCCTGTCGGTAGGGTCGAACCAGATCAGGTATTTGCCTTTAGGTGACACGTCGAACCTGCTGACATTGAATCCCTTGGCGATTGTCTTGCGGCTGCCGTCGTTGATATTGACAAGTGCGAAATCTCCGAGGCTGCCGTCGGACCACATCGACTCGACGACATATTCAGAATTGTCTCTTGAGAGAGCCAGGCCGGTCTTGCCTCCGGCGATCAGGCGCACGTTGTCGAACTCGGAGGTCGTGAGGGGGATTAATTTCGAGGACTGGCTGAGGTTGATGACCGCCGGATATGTCTTCCTCAGAGTGGCGTCGATACGCTTTTTCTGCTGCGGCGGGGTGTAGGGAGCGTCCCAATTCCAGATGTCGAGCTGGGCGGTCTCGAAGTCCACGATCGTGGTGTCCTTCGGGGGACGGATCGGGGCGATGCCGGTCATAATCCTCTGACCGTCAGGGGTGAAGTAAAGGTCACTGGTCTCGGTGAGGGTCCATCCGTTTGTGCCTTTCACGACCGTTCCTTGAGGGACCAGCTCCTTGCTTGCCCACTTGCCGCCGGGCTGTGAGCCGGCCAGGAACATGGCGCATCTCTTGCTTCCGGTCTTGTTGGAGTCTGCGGTCGCAAGGAAGGCGATTTGCTTCTGGGCGTCGTCAAATGCCGGGCTGAAATACTCCTGCGCACCTTTCTGGAGGGTGTCCAGCGCGAGTTTCACCTCCACCGGGGCGACCTTTTTGCCCTTCTTTGCCGGGGCGGATCCGACGGGGGAGTAGCTTGCCAATATGATCGCTGTCGCGCTCAGGCTGTCCTTCTTGTCCTTTTTCGAGGTCAGCGCCAGGAGCGAGCCGTCATTGCTGAATACGAATCTGTCAATATTCTTTAATGTGTCGGCCTTCCAGGTGCCGGGCGTCAGGAGTATAAGGCCGGATTTGGAGGGCTTTTTCGGGGCCTCCTTCCAGGTTGACTTATACGCTATGAAAGGCATTCCAGTCGTTCCGACAGAGAAAGAATCAATATTCGGGAACTTCTTTATAGTCATTGATGTAACATCAATCACCGCAAGCGTATCTTTAGATTGATCTTCCCTTCTCTTTTTGTCGATCCGCTCCTGCCTCGTCTTTGCGAACTCAGGCTTGATCCGGCACACAACCCAATTACCTTTCGGATCCAATCTGGGCATATATCCTCTCGGGACCGCAAGCTCCGATCCATTCGCCCGGACGTAAAGCGTCCCGTCTCCCTCCTGGGGATTCACATTCCAGACAAGTACTCGTCCGTCATCACTCTTGCTTACTCCCGACACACTCTTCCAGGAGTCATAGACATTATGATCCAGAGGCTTCTTCTGAGCCCATCCGGAAAACTGCCCGCCTAAAACCGCGAGCGCCACGGCGCATACCGCCGCCATTCTTACGTTCCTCATATAGTTGAATATTAATAGTTTCCCAAAAGTATTGATTCTTTCCCATTTCCAAAAATAATGAAAATATTCTATATTCCCTTCCCCCAGAGCCAAATCCTTTACAGACCCTCGCACCGCCACCCACCCGTCACCCCCCAAGCAGAATCGCTCCTGACCCTCCGCGCCATGCCCGGTGTCCCATTTTAAGCCCCACCTGTCCCGAAAACCCCTCCGCACCGTGCCAAGTGTCCCATTTTCCGCCCCACCTGTCCAGGAATCCCCCTGAACCGACCTCCCAACCTCGCCCGGTGTCCCATTTTCCGCCCCACCTGTCTCGGCCACCCCCTGAACCGACCTCCCAACCCCGCCCGGTGTCCCATTTTCGGCACCATCGGAGCGGTTTGGAGGAAAAAATGAGGGGAAAAGGAATGGGCGAGAGGAAAGGCGGCTGATAAAGAGAAGGAAATTGAAGACTGAATATCCGGAAAGAAGCACCGCAAAAGGCGGAACGATTCCCTTGAAATAATGAAGGCGGAATAACCTACAGTAAATTAACAAGTCGGAATAGAGTTAGAACTCCTCAAGCATCCTAATTACCTCAGAATAAGGTATTTCTGCTAGCCGAGCGATCTGATTGACATCAGCGGAAAAGCGCCTCCGAATCTCCCGGATCAGATCGGAGAGTTCTTCATCGTTTAGTTCACGAACACCCCTTTTGCTGAACATCGTCCGGCACATATCATGAATCGCGGCGACTACGGTTTGATCATTAAAAGATGCGAGCCCCAATTCCGCCGATTCTAATCGCTTTTTGGCTTTCGAAGAATTATCCAAGAAATATTTCATCCGCTTCGGCGTGCGGAACACCGACTCGACGAATCCGACGGGAACATAAGATTCGGGAAGAATATATCCATCTTCGCCAACAATAAGATTATCAGGTAGTTCCGCTTTGCTGTGAAGCAGCCTCCTCCGGGCACTTTTGGAAATATCACCCAATCTTTTGCCCTTGGGTTTATTGATTTGGAAATAAACCCCCGCGCTACCCCAGGGATAGTCGGAAGCAATCAAGCAGATATTTGCGGCAACGCTGTTCATCAGGGTATATGCGAGGGCTCTCTCCAATGACTCATCGCCGATGCGGACTGTATCTGCTTTAATAGAATTGTTCCGGAGGAATTCAACCTTCCCGTAGCGATTGTTGATGTACTGGGAATATCTTCTTTTGAACTCATTGATGAATCTTTCAGCTTCCGCTTTTGAGCACTGGAGGACGAGGTGTACATGGTTGGACATTAGGATGAACGCCAATACGTTAATGCCTGTCGCTAAGGATATTATGGCGATATAATTCATCCCGACCTTGAAGTCTTGTTCATCCCTGAACCAGATGCTTTCGGAAAGGTGATCTGTAGTGACCAATTGGAATTCAAGATGATCTTCGTTGAAGCTGTTTAAGTCAAGAAAAGATTTCATAGCAAAGTTTGATAATTAAATAGTTGATAATACGGTGTTTGCCGACAGTCGGCTGAGAATAATCGAATCAGTCTCTCCGGTGTGCAAGCCGGTTTGGCAGATGCGCAAGCCGGTTTTTGCAGGCGCCAGCGTTTATTCCCACAGGGCAATTCCTGTAGGACAAATATGGTCAAACAAAACAGAAATTATGATAAAAAACAGAAAAATCTGAAGCGTACCCCCAAAAAACGTTTGGCTGGTATCCCAGCAAAGTTCGGCCGGTGTCCCATTTGCGGCACCATCGGGATGGGAAAACCGGCCGAAGCGGGACAGGTGGGGCTGAAAGCGGGACACCGGGCGCACTTGGGAAGGGGTTTCGTGACAGGTGGGGCAGAAAGTGGGACACCGGGCGGGGTTGCGGGGTTCGTGCGCAGAAGAGGGCAGAGAATAGAGGGGGATGGCGTTTTTTTGATAGTGTTTTCGTCGTTTGGATACTTTATTAAATATTTTTTATGCGGAAAAAAGATTAAATTTGTAGACTTTTATGGTCACGTTTGACGCTCTTGGATTGGAGTGGGACGAGTTCAGATTGCTAACATGCTGATTGACCGTTGACTACCCTTGCTGATGGCGGGGGGAGCGATGGTTTTGCGTGTGTGCGGGCGAGCGGGTGAAGAGACGAAAGGGCGGGGGCGTTGACCGAATAGTTTGATATCATACATGCCAGAAGAATCCTCAAATAGTTTCAAGGCACCCAAGGTTCCCGCGGCGGCGTCTAAGGCACCTGCGGCACCCAAGTCACCTAAGTCCAGAGCGGCTTCGCCTGGCTCCAGACTTTCAGCAGGGGCCAGAGCGGTTTCACCTAAGTCCAGTGCGGTTTCACCTAAGTCCAATGCGGCTTTGACTAAGGTGACTTGGTATCCGGTGAGGGTGCTGTTCGGGAAGATCAATCTGGTCAAACGGACGTTGGACGAAGGTGATGTGGAATATTTCTACCCGACCCACATCATCGAGAAGAACATGAAATACATCGAGGAGCCGCTGGTGCGCTCCCTGATATTCATAAAGACCACGCCGGTTGGCCTGCGGGAGATCAAAGCCCGGTACAGCACGTCCCTGATCCCATATTACGACTACTCCCGCGACGATGGCACGAAACCGCCGGTTACCGTCCCCGAGGCACAAATGGAGATGTTCATAAAGCTTTGCCACATGAAAGAGGCTGGCCTGGAATATCTCGGCGAGGATGAGCCGAAGTACCATTTGGGCGACCGAGTCAGGGTGACTGATGGAATATTCAAGGGCTTCGAAGGGCATATCAAGCGGATCCGGCACGACCGTAAGCTGATTGTGACGATCGAGGGAGTGGCGGCGTTCGCGACGCGCTTCATCCCGCCTTCGATGCTTGAAAAGGTCGAGTAGAAAGAATATAACAAATAACAAATACTAAAAATGAGAAAAGCATTTATTTTCATGGTGGCGACGGCGCTGATGACGGCGTGCTCGACACCGAAGAACATCACTTATTTCCAGGACACGGATCAAGCTGACGGAGCTGAGATTGTGGCCGTCAAGAACATTGTGCTGCAGCCCAATGACATGATCTCGATCATCGTCAACGCCAAGACCGCAGAGCTCAGCGCCCTGTTCAACCTGCCCTACACCGCCCAGAGGCTCGGTCAGAACACCAACTCCTTCATCTCCGGATCCAGCAACGCCTATGTCTCCGGTTACACCATCGCTGCGGACGGCACTATCGACTTCCCGACCCTCGGCAGGGTCAAGGTTGCTGGAATGACCAGGCAAGAGGTCGCCAAGAAGATCAAGGACGAGCTTAAAAACCAGGGACAGGTCAATGAATCTGTCGTGACCGTCGAGTTCATGAACCTTTACTTCCAGGTTCTTGGCGAGGTCGCCAGGCCTGGCCGCTACCCGATCGGCAAGGATGGTATGACAGTCCTTGACGCATTGAGCACTGCCGGAGACCTCGGTATCCAAGGCAATAGGGAAAATGTCAAGTTGCTCAGGAATGAGAATGGCCACCAGAAGACCTACACGCTCGACCTCACTTCAACCCGTAGCATGATTTATTCACCGGCCTACTATCTCCAGCAGGACGATGTCATTTATGTCGAGCCCAATGACTTCAAGAAGCGCCAGTCCACTGTCAACGGCAACAATGTCCGTTCAGCTTCCTTCTGGTTGAGCCTCGGCTCCTTCGTGACCTCGACAATCCTCGTCATCCAAAGAATCAGCAAGTATATTTAATCTCTTGAATATGGAAACATTCGACAACACTGCCAATATTCCCCAAGAAGAAGAATTCAATCTTCGGGAGTTCCTAAATCGCTGTCTGGCGAAGTGGTACTGGTTCGTGATCTCACTAGCTATCTGCCTTTTGGTCGGAGCGTTTGTCGTCCTGACCACCGCCCCGGTTTACCACTCCTCGGCTGAGGTCCAGATCAAATCAGACACCCGCGGCCGCTCTATCGACAACTCCACCGAGTTCGCCGACATGGGCATGTTCATGACCAGGACCAACGTCTACAACGAGCTTCGCGCCTTCCGTTCCCCGGACATCATGGGGGACGTCGTCGACAGGCTCAAGCTTTATAACAGCTATATCTCTCCCGGTCGCCGCTATGATATGACCCTCTATGGCACGACCCTTCCGATCGAGGTCGAGATGCTGGAAATGCCTGACAATCAGACCGCTTCCTTCACTATCGAAAACTCCGCGGACGGCAAGGTTGCCCTGGACGATTTCGTGCTGATGAAGGACAAACTCTCCGGGCCTGCCATCAAGGGCGCCCTTGGCGACACCCTGGTGACCCCTCTCGGAAAGATTATCGTCTCCAAGACCAGTTCTTACCCCGCCGAAGGATATGACTCCAAGATCAACTTCCAGAGGATGTCCAAGAAAAGCGCGATCAACAGCTTTGCCAATCGCCTGACCGTCACTCAGTCAGACAAGATGGCCGACATGATCACTATCGGTCTGGATGACGTCTCGACCCAAAGGGCTCAGGACGTTGTGAGCACTCTGATCGCCGTCTATAATGTCAAGTGGGTCCAGGACAAGAACCTCCTCGCGAGGGCCACTTCTGAGTTCATCAACGACCGTTTGAAGGTGATTGAGGGCGAGCTTTCCGACGTTGACGCGGACATCTCGGCGTTCAAATCCGAGAATATGATCCCCGACGTTGGCGCCGCCGCTGACCTTTACATGCAGCAGAACGCGGCCATCAACCAGCAGATGCAGGAGCTTAACAACCAGCTCTATATGGCCCGCTATGTAAAGAACTACATCGCCAACGAGGGCTCCAACAACCAGCCCCTGCCCGCCAATATGGGCATCACCAACTCCGCCATCGAGAGCCGTATCAACGAATATAACAAGCAGCTCATCGAGAGGAACAACCTGGTCGAGAACTCCGGCGAGAACAACGTGCTCGTCAAGGATATGGACAAGACCCTCGAATCTATGAGGGGCGCCATCTCAATGTCCATGGACAATGAGATACTGGCTCTCAACACCCGTTTCAGCGGCCTCCAGGGCCAGTCCAGGGCTACTTCCGCCAGGATCGCTGCCAACCCGAAGCAGGCCAACCAGCTGCTTTCAGTCGAGCGTCAGCAGACCGTCAAGCAGAGCTTGTACCTCTTCCTCCTCCAGAAGCGTGAGGAGAACGAGCTCTCACAGGCTTTCACCGCCTACAATACTCGTATCATCAAGCACCCCGTTATCGGCGGACCTGTGGCCCCTAAGAAGACCCAGATCATGTTGATAGCCTTCCTGCTCGGCCTCTTGATTCCTCTGGCCATCCTTTACATCATGATGACTGCCGACAACAAGATCCACTCCAAGAAGGATCTGAAAGCTTTGTCGCTGCCATATTTGGGTGAGATTCCTCTCGCTTCCAAGAAGAAGAATCTCTTGGGCAAGATCAAGAGGCAGGCTCTTGACGAAACCGCTGTTGTCGTGGAGCATGGCAACAGGAACGCTGTCAACGAGGCCTTCAGAGTCATGAGGACCAACCTCGAGTTCATGACCAAGGATCCTTCCGCCAACGTGTTGGCCACCACTTCATTCAATCCCGGCTCCGGAAAGTCATTCGTGACGATGAATATGTCCATCTGTCTGGCCATCAAGGGCAAGAAGGTTCTGGTGATTGACGGTGACCTTCGCCACGGGACATTGTCCGAATTCGCCGGCAACCCGGAGAATGGTATTAGCGATTACCTGGCTGGAAAGACTGACGATGTCAAATCGCTTATCGTCCAGTCTCCCAACTATCCTACTCTTCAGGTGCTCCCGGTCGGAACCATCCCTCCGAACCCTGCTGAGTTGATCGCTGATCCGAGGTTTGGAAAGCTCGTCTCTGAGCTCAAGACCCAGTATGATTATGTCATCATCGACTGCCCTCCGATCAACATCGTGACTGACGCTAAGATAATCAATGAGTGTGTCGACAGGACATTGTTCATCGTCAGGGCCGGCTTGCTTGACAAGGAGCTCGTCCCTGAGCTTGAGGCGATGTACAAGAGGGGAGAGTACAAGAACCTGTGCTACGCTCTCAACGGAACCTCCTCTGGTTCAGGCTATTACGGCAAGTATGGCCGTTACGGTCACTACGGCCACTACGGTTACTACGGCAAGAACGCTGACGCGAAGACAGCGAAGGCATAATAATTTGGGATATGTCAGTTTTTAAAGATAAAGTTCTTCTGATCACCGGTGGAACCGGCAGTTTCGGAAACGCCGTGCTTAGGCGTTTCCTGGATAGCGACATCAAGGAGATAAGGATCCTGAGCCGCGACGAGAAGAAGCAGGATGACATGCGTCACTTCCTACAGGCTCAGAGGCCAGACGTGGCCGGTAAGGTGAAATTCTTTATCGGCAACGTGCGCCAGCGTGAGGCGGTCGACTTCGCCATGGGTGGGGTCGACTATGTCTTTAGCGCCGCCGCTTTGAAACAGGTGCCGAGCTGCGAGTTTTTCCCGATGGAAGCGGTGCGTACGAATGTGGAAGGCACTAATAATGTGCTGCTTAGCGCAATAGCTCATGGAGTTAAGAACGTTGTGGTGCTGAGTACCGACAAGGCGGCTTATCCGATCAACGCGATGGGAATAAGCAAGGCCATGATGGAGAAGGTGGCGATCGCGCAGGGCAGGGCCCTTGGCGAGAATGCCGCTACGACCATCTGCTGCACCCGCTATGGCAATGTGATGGCTTCCCGCGGATCTGTCATCCCCCTGTGGGTCGAGCAGATGATGGAGGGCAAGCCTATCACCATCACCGATCCGAACATGACCCGTTTCATGATGACGCTGGACGACGCGGTGGACCTTGTGGTCTATGCGTTCACCCACGGTAAGAACGGTGATTT
The DNA here is from genome assembly GCA_024693285.1 of Bacteroidales bacterium. Classification (GTDB taxonomy): domain Bacteria; phylum Bacteroidota; class Bacteroidia; order Bacteroidales; family UBA932; genus Cryptobacteroides. Next base: position 134,061 of record JAILLE010000038.1, on the reverse strand, counting down.
ATTCGTCCAGAAGGCTCCCGCTGCGACACTTAGCACTCTGGCCCAGGCACTTAAGGAGACATATTCCAAGATCGATCCGAAGTACGGAGAGACAGAGGTGAGGGTGATCGGAACCCGTCATGGCGAGAAACTTTATGAGACGCTGGTGACGAGGGAGGAGATGTCCAGGGCTATTGACATGGGCGATTATTTCCGCATCCCTTGCGACAGCCGTGAGTTGAACTACGACAACTATTTCACGAAGGGCAACGCCGACATGTCGAAGATCGAGGATTACCATTCCCATAATACCAGAAGGCTGGATGTCGAAGGGATGAAGGCACTGCTGCTGAAGCTGCGCTTCGTGCGTGAGGATCTCGGTCTCGAGCCCAAGATGAAGTCGAAGGATATCCGCAGCGAATAATTCCCAGTCAATCTGAATGAAATGAAGATTCTAGTCACTGGGGCGAAGGGTTTCGTCGGAAGAAACCTTTGCGCGCAGCTTGGGAATATTCGGGACGGGAAGGCCAAGTCTTACGGCTTGGGCGGAAAAGATTCTTCGCTGTCGCTCAGAATGACAGTGGAAGAGGTCTTTGAATATGACATCGATTCGAGGCCCGAAGAACTGGATGCCTGGTGCGGGGAGTGTGACTTCGTGTTCAACCTGGCCGGGGTCAACAGGCCTCAGAACCAGGAGGAGTTCATGCAGGGCAATTTCGGCTTCGCCAGCACCTTACTCGACACCCTAAAAAAGCACGGAAACACTTGTCCTGTAATGCTTTCGAGCTCGCAGCAGGCTTCGCTGACCGGCCGTTTCGGGAATTCTGAATATGGCCGGAGCAAGAAGGCGGGGGAGGATTTGTTCCTGAAGTACGGAGTAGAGACTGGCGCTAAGGTGCTGGTCTACCGTTTCCCGAATTTGTTCGGAAAGTGGTGCCGGCCGAACTACAACAGCGCTGTGGCGACGTTCTGCAACGCCGTGGCAAATGACCTTCCGTACACTGTGAATGATCCTTCAGTCGAGCTGGAACTGCTTTATATCGATGATCTTGTGGATGAGATGATCGAGGCGCTGAAGGGAAATGAGCATAGGTGCGAGTTTGAAGGGCTCACCGTCATTCCGAGCGAGGCCGGCCGGTACTGCTATGTGCCGACGACCCATAAGGCGACGCTAGGGGAGATTGTGGACCTGCTCAATCAGTTCGCCGAGCAGCCCAAGACCCTGACTATTCCTGAGATTCCCGCCGGGAGTTTCGCCAAAAAGCTGTATTCCACCTACTTGAGCTACTTGCCCAAGGAGAAGGTGGCCTTCCCGCTGAAGATGAATGTGGATGATCGCGGCTCTTTCACCGAGCTGGTCCACACTCTGAATTGCGGCCAGGTCTCCGTCAATATTTCCAAGCCGGGGATCACTAAGGGGCAGCATTGGCACAACACCAAGTGGGAGTTCTTCATCGTTGTGGCCGGGCACGCGCTCATCCAAGAGCGCAAGATCGGGACTGACGAGGTGATTGAGTTCGAGGTCAGTGGGGACAACATCCAGGCGGTCCACATGCTTCCTGGTTACACTCACAACATCATCAATCTCTCTGACACAGAGAACCTCGTGACAGTCATGTACTGCAACGAAATCTTCAACCCTGACAAACCAGACACCTACTTCGAGATAGTAAAATAACATTATGGCAAGTTTCAATAATAACGGCAAACTGAAGTTGCTGATTATCGTGGGGACGAGGCCGGAGATTATCCGGCTGGCGGCGGTGATCAACAAATGCCGCAAGTATTTCGACACCCTGCTGGCACACACAGGACAGAACTACGACTATAATCTCAACGGAGTATTCTTCAAGGACCTCGGCCTCGCCGACCCCGACGTCTATATGGACGCGGTAGGGAAGGACCTTGGAGAGACTATGGGCAATATAATCGCCAAAAGCTATCAGCTTATGGTCGAAGTCCAGCCCGACGCCGTGTTGGTCCTGGGCGACACGAACAGCTGCCTGAGCGTCATCGGAGCCAAACGCCTGCATATTCCCATATTCCACATGGAAGCCGGCAACCGCTGCAAAGACGAATGCCTCCCGGAAGAGACGAATCGCCGCATCGTGGACATCATCTCCGACGTGAATATGGCATATTCAGAGCACGCAAGGCGCTATCTGGCCGACTGCGGCCTGCCGAAAGAACGCACCTACGTCACCGGCAGCCCTATGGCGGAAGTCCTGCACGAGAACCTGCCTCAGATCGAAGCCAGCGACATCCATAAGCGGCTCGGCCTGGAGAAGGGGAAATACATCCTTCTGAGCGCCCACCGCGAGGAGAACATCGACACCGAGAAGAACTTCCTGAGCCTCTTCACCGCCATTAACAAGATGGCCGAGAAGTACGACATGCCCATCCTTTACAGTTGCCATCCCAGGAGCCGCAAGCGCCTGGAAGCAACTGGGTTCCAGCTTGATAGACGTGTCATCCAGCACGAGCCTCTCGGTTTCCACGACTACAACTGCCTCCAGATGAACGCATTCGCGGTTGTCTCTGACAGTGGCACCCTCCCCGAGGAAAGCTCATTCTTCACCTCCGTGGGACATCCGTTCCCGGCAATATGCATCCGCACCTCGACCGAGCGTCCGGAAGCCCTCGACAAGGCCTGCTTCTTCATAGCCGGAATCGACGAGAAATCGCTGCTGCAGGCCGTGGACACCGCTGTCGCCATGAACCAGAACGGCGACCATGGCACCCCTGTGCCGGACTATGTCGAAGAGAACGTCAGCACCAAGGTGGTGAAGATTATCCAGAGCTACGTCGGAATAGTCAACAAGATGGTCTGGCGGAAGTATTAGAATCAACATTATGCCGAAGAAAGTATTTGTGTCGGGGTGTTATGACTTGCTTCATAGCGGTCATGTGGAGTTTTTCCGGCAGGCATCAGCTTACGGGGACCTGTATGTCGGAATAGGCTCCGACGCCACCGTACTGCATTATAAGAACCATAAGACCCTTTATCCCGAGCAGGAAAGGTTGTTCATGGTCAAAGCGATACGTTACGTCAAGGATGCCTTTATCAACGCCGGCGACGGAGTGATGGACTTCATCCCGACGGTAGAGGCGTTGAAGCCCGACATTTTCGTGGTCAATGCTGATGGAAGTAGCGAGCAGAAGCGCAAGTTCTGCGAGGAGCGAGGGATTGAATATGTTGTTCTCCAGCGCACTCCAGCCGAGGGTCTGAAAGCCCGCTCGTCGACTGACCTAAAGGCTGAGTCATCAAGCATTCCGACCCGACTTGACCTTGCTGGAACTTGGATCGATCAGCCTTACGTGTCGTATTTCGCTCCTGGTTGGGCGCTTACTATCAGCCTTGAGCCGACCTTCGAGGTCAGAGACCGTTGCGGCCTCTCGACCTCGACCAGGAAGATGATCCAGAAGATCTGGCCTATCAAGCTCCCTGACATGGAGCCGGAGATGCTGGCTAAGCTTATATTCTGTTTCGAGAACGATCCGGAGCGGAGTGATGGCATTATTTCCGGGGCGCAGGATGCAATTGGTATTTGTATTCCTGGCCTTGCCAGACACTATTACAACAACCGTTTTTGGCCCGAGAAGATCGAGACTTGTGAGAATCCGGCTGTGCTGGACTGGCTTGAGAACCATCTTGCGATGATTCCGATGGAGCCTAGGCGTCCGGGTTGCTCGGTGGTCGAGGGAAAGGACATTACTGAGCCTAAAGTCAAAGCGTTGGCAGCTGCGGCCGATCGTTGCTGGGACGCCATCATGGCCATGAATCTTAAGGCGTTCGCTGCCGCTTATCTGGACAGCTTCAACGCCCAGGTCGCCATGTTCCCCGGCATGGTCCGGCCGGTGCCCTCTGCCCTTGACATCCCCGCCACCATCGCCCAATGGGCCGCCACCCCTGGCGTCCTCGCATGGAAGATGCCCGGCGCCGGCGGCGGAGGCTACCTTGCCCTGGTAGTAGAAGATGCGGCAACCTTCTGCCAGCAGCACCCTGAAGGCATCAGGCTGCACATAAGACGAAAATAAACAAAAGGAGCCCCCAGCGGTGGGCACCTTTTGACCGGATGGAAATATGAATCAGACAACTGATTTCACGTCAACTTTTAAGCCGACGCTTCGAGATGATCTCCTTTGCAACCACAAAGAGTTTTGAGATTCTCTTTGTCGTCCTAGTGACGGTTTCTTGAAGTTTGTGCTCCAGAGAAATGTCAAAAGAAAGATTGGTTTTTAATTTGATCATGTTTGATAGAGCGTTTTTTTGCGTAATTAATTTGAACCCGCTGGTTAGAATAATAGAACTACGTCAACCGGTTTTAAACGCAATGGCTAATAAAACATGAGTGCCGCTGAAACCAGCAGCACTCTGAATCGCAAAAAGTGCCCTTTCTCAAGGGGCTCGATCTATCTAATGCAAAGTTAATGATTAAATCGATTATAACAAACATTTTTCAACGAACTTGTGGTGCAGGACTGATTGGCCAATCAGCAAATCGGTGGCAAGTTATGGAGAATTAGCCGTTGAATGAAATTGTCAACGGATAAATGGTTTAAGTGTTTGACTATTTGAATGTTATGATTTTGGAAATAGCTTATTTTGATTAAAAAATTAAAAATATGAAGAAGATTGCGGTTGCGGGAACTGGATACGTTGGTATGAGCGTGGCGACGCTTCTGTCACAGGAGAATGAGGTCGTGGCGGTCGACGTGATCCCCGAGAAGGTGGAGAAAATCAACAAGAAGATATCTCCAATCCAGGATGAATATATCGAGAAATACTTGACGGAGAAGCCGTTGCGACTGAGGGCGACACTCGACGGAAGGGAAGCGTACAAAGACGCTGACTTTGTCGTTATCGCCACTCCGACCAACTATGACCCCAAGAAAAACTTTTTCGACACTTCCCATGTCGAAGAAGTCATCGAACTTGTTCTGGAAGTCAATCCGGACGCAGTGATGGTCATCAAATCGACCATTCCTGTCGGTTTCACAAAGTCGGCCCGAGAGAAGTTCTCGTATAGGGAACGCCTTGCTGACGGGACAATGAGGGTGGTGACGCCGAAGATCATTTTCGCCCCCGAATTCCTTCGCGAGAGCAAGGCTCTTTACGACAATCTCTACCCGAGCCGCATCATTGTCGGTTACGATTCTTGTCATTCTGAGCGAAGCGAAGAATCTCTGGCCGAGCCAGCACACACCTTCGCTGGCCTCATCAAAGCCGGTTCCCTGAAACCTGACGTCCCCGTTCTTTTCATGGGCAGCACCGAGGCCGAAGCCGTCAAGCTATTCGCCAACACTTACCTTGCGCTGAGGGTTTCCTACTTCAACGAGCTGGATACATATGCTGAGATGAAAGGCCTTGACACCCAGGCTATTATCGAAGGCGTCTGCCTTGACCCTCGAATTGGGACTGACTATAACAATCCTTCCTTCGGCTATGGCGGCTATTGCCTCCCGAAGGACACCAAGCAGCTTCTCGCCAACTTCAACGATGTCCCTGAGAACCTCATCAAGGCAATCGTCGACTCCAACCGCACCAGGAAGGATTATATCGCTGACCAGGTTCTTGAGAAGGCCGGATATTACTCCTCTAATGGCGCATTTGACCAGGCCAAGGAGAGGGAAGTGACCGTTGGAGTGTACCGCCTCACGATGAAGTCGAACTCCGACAACTTCCGCCAGAGCGCCATCCAGGGCATTATGAAACGCATCAAGGCCAAGGGCGCCAAGGTGATCATCTTCGAGCCGGCCCTCGAGGACGGAACCACCTTCTTCGGAAGCAAAGTCATTAACGATCTCGCTGAGTTCAAACGCCTGTCAGACAGCATCATAGCCAACCGCTACGACCCCGCTCTGGATGACGTCCAGACGAAGGTCTACACAAGAGATATTTTCAAGAGAGATTAAGAATATGTTTACACTTATTGATTTGCCATATGCGATTGACGCTCTGGAGCCGGTGATCAGCGCCAGAACACTTGAATTCCATCATGGGAAACACCTTCAGGGTTATGTCGACAACCTGAACAAACTCATCGTCGGCACCGAGTTCGAGACCCTCTGTCATTCTGAGCGCAGCGAAGAATCTATTTTAGCAGAAATTGTAGCTAAGGCATCCTCGGGTCCTGTGTTTAACAATGCCGGCCAGATTCTGAACCATAACCTGTATTTCACCCAGTTCTGTCCCTGTCATTCTGAGCGCAGCGAAGAATCTCTCCTGCTGAAACAAATCGCCACCCAATGGGGCACCCTCGCCGCCTTCCAAAAAGAATTCGAAACCAAAGGCGCGACCCTCTTCGGATCCGGCTGGGTATGGCTCCAAGCAGACGCTACAGGCGAACTCTCAATCGCCCAATACGCCGGAGCGGACAACCCCGTTGCCCAAGGCCTCAAGCCCATACTAACCTTCGACGTGTGGGAGCACGCCTACTACCTTGACTACCAGAACCGCCGCCCGGCCCACCTCGCCGCCCTATGGGACATCGTGGACTGGAAGGTGCTGGAGGGGAGGTATCAAGCATTATAGATGGTATTGCGACTGCCATGGTTTTGAAGTTTGTAGTCGAGTATTGATAATGCTATCATTTTTGCTATTTTTGTACAAAACGATAATTAATATTTATCGCTGTTATTATTAACTAATTAATCTACAACTAATTATGAAAACGAAAAAGAATTGGGGCGGTAGATGGACCGAAGAAAAGCTAGATGCTTTTGAAAAGTATGTAAAAGCCTATCTTACCATCATGAATGTTTATCGAGATCCCTATGACTGGAAGCTTTTATACTTTGATGGCTTTGCAGGCAATGGTTCGAGAGTCGAAGAAGAAGTCAAGGATGCTTTGGATCTATTCGGTGGTGCTGTCTTAGCAGATGATTTCCGAGTTTATCAAGGAGCGGCGGAAAGGGTTGTTAGAATTGAAAACAGTGGTACCCGTAGTTTTGACTTTTTTGTTTTTGTGGATAATAATCAAGAGAATTGTGATGCCCTTAAACAGAAGCTTTCACTTTTTCCAACCGTAGGAAAGAAATATCACTTAAATCTGGATGCCAATGAAGCAGTTAGAAAGTTGTCTGGTACCTTACGTAATAATAGTAAATATAAGGCTTTAGCTTTCCTTGATCCCTTCGGAATGCAGATAGATTGGGCTTCTATAGAAACTTTAAAAGACCTTTCTGTAGATTTATGGATACTTGTGCCTACGGGTGTGATTATTAATCGTCTTCTTGAGAGAAAGGTTAATAGGCGAATTGGTTTGACTCACGCAGAAAAACTCGAGAGTTTCTTCGGTTTGTCAGAGGAAGTAATTCTTCCATTTTTCTATACTGCCAGTCAAATGCCAACATTATTCGGAGACGAGGATACAGTTGTTACCAAGACTGAGAATGCTATTAGGAAAATAGCAGAGCTATATATTAAGCGGTTAAAGGATGTGTTTCCTTTCGTTACAGATAATCCGCTGGTTCTGCTCAATACGCAAAATGTTCCTATTTATCATCTCGTCTTTGCCTCAAACAAGAAGGTTGCGATGAAAATCGCTCAAGATATCATCAATAAAAGATGAGTACCTCGAAGATAGAATGGACTGATGCATCTTGGAACCCTATTACGGGTTGTACCAAGATTTCTTCTGGTTGCCAGCATTGTTATGCAGAAGTGATGACAAGAAGGCTCTGTGCGATGGGTATAGAGAAATATAGGAATGGTTTTAAAGTATCGTTACATCAAGAATGTCTTGATGAGCCTCTTGTATGGAAGAAACCTAAGACCATTTTCGTATGCTCTATGAGCGATTTATTCCATATAGATGTGCCTTACGACTTCATTGACAAAGTGTTAGATGTTATTAAACACACACCTCAGCATCGATATCAGATTCTGACGAAGAGGGCAGAGCGCATGGAGGATTATTTTAGAACTCGAGAAGTACCATCAAATGCGTGGCTTGGTGTGACGGTGGATGTTCAGGCTTCAAAGCCTAGGATTGATGCTTTGCGTGGAATTAGAGATGTCCCTATTAGATTCTTGTCTTGTGAACCTCTGCTTGAAGACCTAGGAATCCTTGACCTCGAATATATCGATTGGGTAATCGTCGGTGGTGAAAGTGGACGTCAAGCTCGTCCGATGAAAGAAGAATGGGTGATGAGCATTAAGACTCAAGTTGAAGATGCAGGGAAAGCCTTTTTCTTCAAGCAATGGGGCACTTGGGGAAGCGATGGGGTCAAGCGCAATAAGCATAAGAATGGCAAGGAGCTTCAAGGAATAATCTGCCAGACTATGCCAGTCGGGGTGTAAGGTTGATACTATGAGAGCAAGACAAAGATTGGCCCAAAGCGGGAAGATATTTCATTGAATTAGATGAAGACGATAGATGTTGCGGCGATACTGTCGCCGGACCTGAAGTCTTGGATGCGGGCTCAGGATCTGTAATTATTGATTGAGAACAGCAGTGATGATTCCGTCGTTATGGATTTCAAGGGGGCTAAGTTCGCAACCCGCAGTTTTATCTATGATTTCTATAATCTCTTTTTGAAGACTCCTGATGCCAATACATTCCGTGTTGAATTGACCAATGTCCCATCTGACATCAAAGCAATGCAGGGTGCCGTAAGCCGAAAGCAAATACGAGTCAATGTTATTCCTTCTCAGTCACAGGAGGTCGCATTTAAGGACGTCAATGATTTACTGGATTATTTCAATACATTGTTTTATAATCCGAAGATTTATGATTGATATCGTCAGTTGTGTACTAATGATTCTGTCGGGCCCTTCCAATTATCATAAAGGGATTGACTATCTGAAAGCTATTTATGATGCGCCGTCATTAATCAAGCTGCTGGAAACCATTTCTTTTGCAGAAAGAACCGGCTCTGCCATTTCTTTCGATTCTGATATTATCTATCGTGGGATGGAAGAGTTAAGATGTATTCTGGATTTGTCTGTAGACAGTAACTCCAATGCATCTGATCAGCAGAAGTTAACAATTAAGGCTGGTAATGACTGGTTTGTCAAGCAATGCCAACAGGCCATTTTGTCTAAGTGTCGGATGAGGTAATCAATAAAAGGCTATGTTTCCCATTTACGAAGATATTGATCGAACGAAATTGATAGCCGACAAATCACGGCGAGGAACGGCGAATCTGTTTGGCATCATTGCTTACACGGATGCCAACCCTAACATCAAGAAAGTCCTTCGCGATAGTGATTATTGGGATAGTTTTAATTACATGTCTGTCGGATGGATAGTTTATGCGATTCGTCCTGAATATGGACAGCATGTTACGTTCTATACTGATGAGAATGGCAATCGGAGAGAGCGAAAGACTTTTGAATTGAATTATGATTTTTTGAAAGACTTTGGGATAAATCCAGAGGACTCTTTTCCTCTTTTTATCATTGCAGCCCTAGTTGATAATAACCAGATTCAAGCTATACGGATCCCGATAGATGATTCCACAGAAGATAAAACTAGTGAAAGTATCCGTGAGATAATAGATATGGCCACTCGGGTCATCAGAAATGTCGAGCCACGATATAGATCTTCAACACATGTCCTGCGCGAAGTTGAGGCGGAATTGAATGCTATCAAAGCAAGAGCATCTTACAATAAGGCAAGTCGTTCATTTAAACGCTTTTTCCAAACTATAGCTACGGCTATGACATTTGCTTCCGGTGTTTTAAAATTGCCTTAAGGATGACTTATAGGATCCAGTTCTTAATCGATTATGACGCAGAAGCATAAGATTCAATTGTTTGAAGAAAGAAAGGTTCGTTCCGTTTGGGACGACCTGCAGGAGAAGTGGTACTTCTACATCGTGGATGTGTTTGCGGTATTGACCGACCAGCCAGATTATGATTTGGTAAAGAATTATTTGAAGGTGCTTATATTTCGGCTGAGGAAGGAGGGCAATGAGTCGGTTACAAATTGTAACCAACTTAAGATGGCTTCGCCTAAAGACGGGAAACGCTACAAGACCGATGTTGCTGACACAGAGCAGCTTTTACGCCTCATTCAGAGCATTCCGTCCCCCAAGGCCAATCCGTTCAAGCAGTGGATGGCGTCTGTTGCCGCACAGCGTATCGACCAGATGCAGGACCCGGAGTTGAACTTCGAACAGGCATACGCAGACTACCGCCATTTAGGCAATAGTGACAAATGGATAAACCATCGGCTCCGCAGTATCGAGGTGCGCAAGGAACTTACCGACGAGTGGGATCGTGTCGGCGTCACCGAAGGGCAGCAATATGCTTCGCTTACCGACATTATCACACAAGGATGGAGTGGCAAGACTACGAGACAGTATAAGAGCTTCTAGGGACTGAAGAAAGATTATCTGCACGATAATATGACCAATATTGAGCTGGCCCTTAATACCCTTGTCGAGGCTTCAGTCACGGAGATAAGTAAGTCCAAGAAACTTGCTATTACATTCAAAGAAAAAGGTTCCGTCATCTTCTTGGTACCATCCAGCAAGGGAGGCAATGTCAACCTCTTCAATCAGTGTGTGGCGGTAGCTGACATCGTGAAATTCGCCGACCAGATTATCAAGGACATTAGCCAGTTCGATAGTATAGGCGACAAACTGTTCGTTCAGACCAAAGGTAAGCGGGGAATCAGCTTCCGCTACAACTCCGAGTAGATGCATATGGCTCCTGTGATGAATGATAACGTGGATGACACGGCCGGTGTCGGTGACTAGACTGCTGCAGCCTTGATAAGCAGGTTATATAAAGAAAAAGCGCTATGTCAAATCAGTGCGTTCTCTCAAGAAGACATAATAATAGCGTTAAATGAAGCTCAGGCAGTGTGATCCAAAAGCTGCTCCTACGAAGGTGCCCGAGGCATGATGCAGCAAGTAGGAAACTATAAAGACAGGCATACCCATGACCAAATCTGGATTTTATCTCTAATTGATTTATACTGTTATGACTAAAATTGAAATAATAAAATCTCTCGATAATAAGAGTTTAATAGCTTTAATAAAGTCTTTGCTGGGACTAATCGGATTTCAAAATATTCGTGACGAAAGAGGCTGTGTACGTGCAGAGGAACATTCGGCTCTTTCAGAGATGAGGCATGTCTTTGTTTTACCAGAGGAAAAACTCAGCGGTAATGTCAATATAGAGAGTATTACCAAACTTATTGACAATGCGGCCAGTACAGAAACTTTCAATGTTGTAACTCTTGTCTCTAATCAACATATTTCCACTGGCTTCCAAAGTACTCTTAATTCGGTTTATCCTTCAATAAGAATCAACTACATCGGGCGAGATGAACTTATTACAATGATTAATGCTCACTTCCCTGACTATTGGCGTCATGATGACTCTGCGTTAGTTGATTATGAGCACCAGTATGAATCTTTGATGGAGAATGAGAATCAGTTGAAACTGTTACATCTCCCTTCTGATAAGTTCAAACGACTCATAAATATATTCATTCAACCATCTCTCATTGAAGAAGTTGAGGATCCACAGACTCATCGATTGATGCGAAAGCGTGTGGACATGAAGGAATTAATCAATGTCGGTAGAAGTGCGGTTGTTTCTGGACAGCCTGGCTCTGGAAAAACTACATTGTTGTATAACATTGGTTTAACCCTATCTAAAGAGAATCAGACGCTGACAAAAGAAAAGAAAAACGTTCCGGTTTTTATTTCCGCAATAGATTTGATTAACGCAATGAAAGATGTTAAATCCATTGTGTTGTCAAAATTGTCTTCACTTGGGGATTCTTTAGATGATTTAACAGAAAAGTATGAGGTGATATTACTTGTTGATAGTATTGATGAGTTTGAGCCTAGTCAACAAAAAGATGTAATAAGACAACTGGTTAATCTGAGTCATCGCAAAATTAGGTTTATCTTGACCACTCGAGGTGAAGATCGTTATCAAGAATATATTGAGAGGAAGGATGCTGCATTCTATGAAATTTCACGATTCAACACTGAACAGATACGCCGTTTTGTTAATACTTTTCTTCCTGATGAAGCAAAAGCAAGCGATTTGCTTGAATCTTTAAGAGAAAATAAGATACTTGAACGTTTGCCAATTACCCCTCTGACACTATCTCTTATTTCTATACTTTTTGATGAAACAGATTACGAGGTTCCGGCCACAGTTACTGATATTTATTCAAAATTCAATGATCTCGTAGTCGGAAGAGCAATTGTTTCTAGTAAAATTGAGTTTATCGATGTTACTTTCCGTGAACGCATTCTTTCAATGTATGGGTATCTTCTCATGGAACGTGAAGAACATAAACCTCTGACATATAATGAATTTATCTCTTATTTTGTTGAGTTTTATAAAGGAAAGTCCAAACAGATTAAGGGAGGTTCTTTGGAAGAAGGACTTGAATACATTGTCAAGAATACTGGAATACTATATATCAAAGATGGCAAGTATGTTTGCTTCTCCCATGATACATACATGGAGTATTATGCAGCAGTGGAGTTTTTTTATTTCCATAGGGGGGATGAACAAGAACTGGTTGATAAGTTCTTTGATCTGAAGTGGCAGAATGTGGCAGTTTTCTATGCTGGAATCACTAAAGATATGGACGATTTTGCTAGAAGTATCAACGCAAAACTTCAGACTGCGAGTCGCGTAATGGAATACATATCCGGTATTCAAGGGGCAGGATACCTGCTACAAGCGCTTTATTTGTCTGATGATATCGTTCGACGTGATGTTATACTTTCTGCTCTTAATTTATCACTGGACACAAATGAGGCTTTCAAAAAGATGGCGACATTGCCTAAAACACTCTTTAAAAATTACCGCTTGCCTATTGTTCAAGCATTAAGCCTTATTCATTTCTATGAGATGTTTAATTCCCTGACTTTGAAGACTCCTTTGGAATTAAGTTATGATGTATTGCGTTCAAGATACGAAGGATTAGTAGCTTCTGATAACTATGATAAGTCCATCATACCAGCGATAGGCTATCAATTGGTGTGCCTAGCCTTTACACTTGATTCCAAGAGAATTGGTAATGATGAACCCTTAAGCTTTCTCATTGGCCAGCGTCTGTTGTTGAGCGATCCTAATATCAATTCCCTTTTGGGTATCAGCATAGAAGTGCTTGGAAAAAACAGGTATAAAGATCTTAGAGACCAGGTAAAGAAAGACTATCATTCTTTAAAAGGAGTTACGAAACAACTCCTAGATGAAGCATCTCCAAAAGCACGTTTTTCTGCTCTTGATACGATACATCCTTATCGGAGAGTAAAGTTGTTTGTCGAAGGGCGTACCGATGCTCTTATCTTGGAACATGCATATATAACATTGACTCATGGACAATTCCCTTATTGGAATGTCGAAATGGCTACACAGAATGGAGTTACTGGTTCCACTCATGCGGTTTCTAAAGCCATTGAGGCTGGTATTAACTACTCAGAAACCTATGATTATATCATAGGTATATTTGACCATGATAATGCAGGCTTAACTGCGTATAATTCTCTAAAGAAGGATTACGACGAAATAGATGAAGGATGTATCAAACGCAACAAGATTAAGAATAACGTGTTCCTTTTATGTATTCCAATACCTGGTGAAATGCAACAATATTTACAGACTAGGCAAGAATTCAATTTTTTTGAGATAGAGCATTATTTCGGTCATAAATACCTTGCAGATAAAGGTCTGATTAAGAACGAAGTTTTAAAAGGGGAAAATGTATTTGATATTTCTGATTCAAAAAAGACCTCTTTTGCGAATAGTGTATTGAATGAGGACGCACCAGTGGTATTTGCTCAATTTGTCGATCTTTTTAAGAAGATAGATAAGATAACAGGGGTGGATATTTATTACGATGAAGGGAATGTTGTAACCAATAAAGAATAGCGGCAACCGCTCTATACGCCCTGCACTCTTATTCGAGTTATGCGGATAGAAAGAGCAAGACGGTTCGGAAAAATGAAGTCGAGTATGAAAGTTTTACATTGGATTGAAGCTTGACCCTTGAACCGGCGATCAAATTCCCTTTAGCCTGCTTCTACTTTGTTTTCATGCTTACTCAAGAGTAAGGCAGCAAGCAGCCTAAAAGGAGCCTATAGCGAGAGTGAAGACTGTGTGTCTTTAAGCCTTGAACCTTGATTCTTGAACTTTACACTTTGAACTCACGGGCATTCCCTTCGCATACTGTAGACATAGTGTTGCTATACTCATTGCTGCTGTTTTAGTATGGCAGTAGTATAGGAAAGGCGAGGAAAGGACGGGGGAACAGCGAGCCTTAAGGCTACTAAAGCAAGATCAACACGAAGTGTCAGTTTTAAATCTTGAACTCGCAGCATCGCTGCTTTGTGTGACCAAACCGAAATAAACAATAACAATACATGTTCATTTTAAACAGATTCATAGCAGGCTCGGTGACCTTCCGGCCTCTCAGTATGTTTGCCGCTGTAATTGAGTCGAACAGAGGGAAACTTGCCAAGGAAATTAAAGGAAAAAGATTTGCGTTATTGGCGGGGCAGGTAGCATCGGATCCGGCTTCATCAAAGCAAGTGAGTGTGGACGCTGGGAATACAAAATGCAAGGATTAATAATATGAAACGCTACTGCCAGAGGTTGAGTCTTGTGGATGATGTGGAGATGATTCGTCAGTATGTTGAGGTTCATGCTCATGTGTGGCCAGAGGTTATTGCCGGTCAGCGTGAGGTTGGGATTCTTGACATGCAGTTTTATCGCCACGGTCGTGATCTGTTCATGATCATGGACACTGTGGACGAGTTCAATTTTGCCAAAGATATGGCTCGCCTCGCCACCCTTCCTCGTCAGGCGGAATGGGAAGCCTATGTCTCTCGTTTCCAGGGGAGTAAGGCCGATGCGAGGAGTGATGAGAAGTGGCAATTGATGGAAAGGATCTTTTAATAAGTTAGAGCGGATATAAGTGTTAAATTATGAAAGGTATTGTATTAGCAGGCGGTAGTGGAACTCGTCTTTACCCGATTACAAAAGGGGTTAGCAAACAACTGCTGCCCATTTATGATAAACCGATGGTGTATTATCCTATCAGCGCTTTGATGCTGGCAGGGATCAGGGATATTCTGATTATTTCTACGCCATATGATTTGCCTGGTTTTCAACGACTTCTAGGTGATGGATCAGATTACGGCGTTCACTTTGAGTACGCTGAACAACCGTCTCCGGATGGTCTGGCCCAGGCATTTATCATTGGTGAAAAATTCATTGGAAATGATAGTGCTTGCTTGGTTCTTGGAGACAATATCTTCTATGGAAGTGGATTCACCACTTTGCTTCGTCGGGCAGTTAAAGATGCGGAAGAGAATAACAAAGCCACCGTGTTTGGTTACTGGGTTTCAGATCCTGAACGATACGGTGTCGCCGAGTTTGACAAACAGGGCAACTGCTTGAGCATTGAAGAAAAACCCAAAGAGCCTAAGAGCAATTACGCTGTAGTTGGCCTTTACTTCTACCCGAACAAGGTAGTAGATGTGGCCAAGCATATCAAGCCCAGTGCAAGAGGGGAGTTGGAGATAACCACTGTAAATCAAGAGTTTCTGAAGGATGGACAGCTTAAAGTCCAAGTCTTTGGAAGGGGTTTCGCATGGCTCGACACTGGCACACATGACAGTTTGAGCGAGGCTTCAAATTTTGTCGAGGTCATTGAGAAACGCCAGGGCCTGAAGATTGCTTGCTTGGAGGGGATTGCTTATCGTAAAGGTTGGATAACCGAAGAGAGAATGCGTGAGCTAGCGGAACCTATGAAGAAGAACCAATATGGGCAATACCTTTTGCAAGTGATTGATGAGATGAAGGAAGAAATCACCTCATTGAGTTTTACTCATAAGGATATGCAGGGCCCTCACGAATAGAATTAATATACATCATTTTATAATGGATAAAATAACAGTCACTTCACCATTGCTGCCGAACCTAGATGAGTTTCAGGAACTACTTAAAGAGATATGGGACAGCAAATGGATAACAAACAATGGATCGTTCCATAAGAAATTAGAAAGTGCTTTAGCTGAGTACTTGAAAGTCCCTTATATAAGCCTCTTTACCAATGGTACGCTTCCGTTACTTACGGCTTTGCAGGCTCTTAGGATAACAGGGGAAGTGATCACTACTCCCTATAGTTTTGTCGCGACCACTCACAGCATTTGGTGGAATGGATGCCGTCCTGTATTCGTTGACATTGAGGAGAGCACTTGTGGCATTGATCCTGACAAGATTGAGGCTGCTATCACTCCTAAAACCACGGCTATAATGCCTGTTCATTGTTATGGCAAGCCTGTGAATATGGATGCCATTCAGGCGATAGCGGACAAATATGGCTTAAGGGTCATATATGATGCCGCTCATGCATTTGGGGTTGAGGTCAATGGAGAGAGCGTCCTGAATAGAGGCGATATGGCAACGTTGAGTTTCCATGCGACTAAAGTGTATAACACCCTTGAAGGAGGAGCTTTAGTGGTTCACGATGAAGCTACCAAAAAACGCATAGACTACCTTAAGAATTTCGGTTTTGCTGGTGAGACAGAGGTGGTTGCTCCAGGAATCAACAGCAAAGTTGATGAAGTTCGTGCCGCTTACGGATTGCTTAACCTCAAACAAGTTGATGCCGCAATTGAGAAACGCCATCAGGTGGCCATTAAGTACAGGAATGCTCTAAGGGATGTCCCTGGGGTTCGTTTCTTTGATGACATGCCTGGAGTGCGTCACAATTACAGCTATTTCCCTATCTTCATTAATGCGGAAGAGTTCGGCCAGACACGTGATGAGCTGTACTTCAAGATGAAGGAAGACGGGATCCTCGGCAGACGGTATTTCTATCCTCTTATCAGCACATTCAGCACCTATCGTGGTCTGCCCAGTGCGGCGCCAGAGAATTTGCCAGTCGCGACTAAGATTGCGAATGAGGTGATTTGTCTGCCTATGCATCATGAGTTGAGTGATGAGGATATTACTAGGATACTTTCTTATATCGTCAAGTAAATAATGCGAAAAAAATTAATGCTCCTTGGCGGTATTCGGTACCTGCTCCCTGCAATTGACATTGCCCATAAACATGGGTGTCACGTCATCACTGTTGATTATCTTCCAGATAACATTGCCCATCAGTATTCTGATGAGTATCACAATGTGAGCATTATTGATAAAGAAGCAGTTTTAAAGCTTGCGCAAGAACTAAAAATCGATGGTATTTTATCCTACGCTGTAGATCCGGGAGTGTTAACCGCTGCATATGTTGCGGAACAAATGGGGCTGCCATTCACCTGCTCTTATGAGACAGCATGTATTCTTCAGGATAAAGCATTATTCCGTAAGTTCCTCACAGAGAATGGATTTAATGTTCCTAATGCGAAGGGCTATGACAACGTGAATAATGCACTTAATGATGTTGGCTTCTTTAACTGGCCGGTCATAGTGAAGCCTGTGGATAGTGCTGGTAGTAAGGGCGTAACAAAAGTTAATGTCCCAGAAGATCTCCCCAAAGCTATAACCCATGCATTGGAGGAATCACATAATGGTCATTTCATCATAGAAGACTTTTTGGAAAAGGAGGGACTATCATCGGGTTCAGAGAGTTTCTTTGTTGACGGAGAACTTCGTTACAATGCTTTTTATGACCAGTACTTTGACGATGAGGCTGCTAATCCCTTTACCCCTTCAGCAGAGATATGGCCAACAGAGAAGGGAGAGTCTATTCAAAATGAGATAAAAAGTGAATTACAGAGATTTGGCAGACTATTGAATTTTGGCACCGGACTCTTCAATGTTGAATGGCGAGTATGTAAGAACGGAAAAGCATATCTGATGGAGGTCTCACCTAGGGCAGGTGGTAACCGATTGGCTGAAATACTTAACTATGCAACAGACGTGGACATTATTGAAGCAGAGGTTTGTAAAGCTATTGGGGATCCATTCCCTATGGTTCATGAACCTAACTATAATGGGTCTTATGCTATTTGGGTTATTCATAGCCTTCAGGCGGGAGCGTTCCAAACTTTGGAGGTTGATGAAGACATCAAGACCAATATTATAGAGACGGAAATCCGTATAGGGAAAGGTCAACAAATCAAAGCTTTTTCAGGTGCGAATGATGCAATTGGAACTTTGTTCCTTAGGGCAAATAGCCGGAAAGAGATGAATGTGGTTTTGTCGCGATTAAAAGAGAAAGTTAGGATTGTAGTATTATGATGCCAATAGGCGGTTATTTTTCATTAGAACTTCCTCTGTATGAAGAGTTTCACAATGATGCGCTGCGACTGAACACTGGTCGCAACTGCTTAGAGTATATCCTTCGGGCAAGGAAGTATAGCAAGGTCTATATTCCTTATTACACTTGCGGAGTCATTTTGGAACCATTCCATAAACTGAATATCCCTTATGAATACTATCGTATCAATATCCATCTGGAATTGGCTAGTGATATTCAGTTGAAAGAGGATGAAGCTCTAATTTATACGAACTATTTTGGACTGAAGCAGTGTTATACAGAGAAGTTGGCTCAGCAGTATGGCTCTAATTTAATTGTAGATAACACACAGGCTTTCTATTCTAAGCCTATACCTGGGATTGACACTTTCTATACATGCCGCAAATTCTTTGGAGTGCCGGATGGTGCCTATCTTTATACAGATCAGAAGCTAGATATAGAGTTGGAGCAAGATCAATCATATGAGCGGATGTTTTCTCTAACAAAAAGGATAGATATATCTCCAGAGGCAGGTTATCAAGATTTTCGTTTTGTGAGCGAGGCTCTTATTGGACAACCTATCAAAAAGATGTCAAAATTGACTAATCGAATGATGCAGGGGATAGATTATGGTGCCGTAGCACACCGTCGAAGAACCAATTATGAGATATTGCAAAATGCATTAGCTTGCGAAAACAATCTTGCTTTGACTTTAGAAAAAGACGCCGTGCCAATGGCTTATCCTTTCTTTGTGCCAGTTCATGGATTGCGAGAAAAACTGATTGAGAATAAAATCTTTGTGGCTCGCTATTGGCCGAATGTCTTGGAATGGTGTAAACAAGATGATTTGGAGTATAATTTGGCAAATAGTTTAGTTTGCATACCTGTTGATCAGAGGTATGACGAAGATGATATGAAGATAATAGTCAAAATGATTTACCAATAACTTTTTTTTATGAATAATAGTTTTAAAAGTTTGCTTTTTGTCCCTGCAAAAGACAAAATGTTGGCTAAAATTCCATCAATGAATGCTAATGCCTATATTATTGATTTGGAAGATTCTATTCCTGAAGAAGAAAAAGAAGAGGCTCTTTGTAGGACTGTAAGGTTTATAGACGGTTTATCATCGGCGTCTTGCATCATTGTGAGAATTAATTCCAATCATGCTGGGAAAGAATTGTCAGAACTCTATAGATATAGTGATATAGGTTTTATGCTTCCAAAGTACGAGATAAAAAATCCATACGATGAGTATAAAGACTTATTGCAAGGCCATTATACAATTGCTTTAATTGAAACTCCAAGCGCTCTAGTTAATCTTTGTGACATTACTAAAAAAGATTATTTAAATGCGTTAGCCTTTGGTGCAGAAGATTACACAGCTAAGGTTAATATGGAGAATAAAGTCGATTACCTTTATTTCCAGAAGAGTTTGATTGTTACATATGCCAAGGCCAATAACCTACAGGTATTTGACACCCCAAGTTTTAAGCTTGATAATGAAGCTGACTTTGAACGGGAAGTGAAGGATGCGGTTTCTTTGGGCTTCGATGGTAAAATGGCTATTTCGCCTAAACACATACAGTTTATTAATGATTCATTCAATTACAATGATTTGGATTATATTCGGTCCGTTATTTCTAGATATGAAGCTTCTGATAATGCTGTTGTTGTTATAGATGGAAAAGTATATGAGAAGATGCATATCAATCGTTTCAAGAGAATCCTAAAAGAAAATTCTTAATTATAATAGATATGATACTGAAAGGAAAAAAAGTAGTTTTAAGAGCTGTTGAAGAAGAAGATCTTGACATGCTTCGTGAATTATCCAACGACCCTGACTTTGAAAGGATGGTTGTAGGTTGGTCTTTCCCCATTTCTAAGAAAGATGAGGCAGAATGGTTCTCTCGACAAAGAAATGGATTGGACAAATTGCAATATATCATTGAAACAGAAGCCGATGGCGCTGTTGGTATGATTGGTTTGAAGGACATTGATTGGAAAAATGGCCAAGCTTCCGGTGCTGGAATGCGTATTGCTCGTAAAGAGATACGTACTCGTGGTCTTGCTACCGATGCATGGATGACTCTAATGCGTTATGCGTTTGACGAGCTGCGCTTGAATAGGGTAAACGGTAGTGCTCTTGTCTATAATGCAGCTTCGATCAAGGTTTGCGAACGAGTAGGATTCAAGCGTGAAGGTGTAAAACGTCAGGCAGTGTATAAGAATGGAGAATATCATGATATGATTTATTATGGTTGCCTTCGTTCTGATTACGAGGCTCTTATTGCGGAGAATCACTATTGGGACGATGATGTTTCAAAATAATAGCTTGTAATGGCAGAAGTATTTGTTCACGAAACAGCCTTGGTGAAAAATTCACAATTGGGTAAAGTTAAGTTATTTCGTAATGCCGTCGTCTGTGATTGTCAATTGGCTGATGGATGTTCCGTCGGTGATGATACGACAATTGAACGTTGCAAGTTCGAGAATAATGTAGCAATAAATCGTCGTAGCTTTGTTAATGATAGCAAAATAGGTAAATATTCTTATGCTGGTATTAACCTGACGATGAATTGGACAAATCTTGGTCGCTTTTGTTCACTTGGCCGGAACGTTGATGTCGGGGGATTTGACCACGACTATCATAAAGTGACAACTATGCCGGAGTTTCGAATGAATCAACTGCTTAACGGCGGAGGAAAAATCCCCAAAGTCGTCAAGCACGAATTGTGCGAGATAGGAAGTGATGTTTGGATTGCAGCTGGTGCTCAGGTTCTTCATAAGGTAAAGATTGGAAATGGCGCTGTTATTGGTGGTGGTGCTGTTGTGACCCACGATGTCCCACCGTATGCGATTGCAGTCGGCATCCCTGCGAAGATTATTGGGTATCGTTGCTCTCCTGACTTAATTGAACGACTCGAAAAAGTGCAATGGTGGAACTGGCCTGATGAGGTTCTACGGAATAATATTGATTGGCTGATCCATAGCGATATAAGTGAAGAAACTGTCTCCAGAATTGAGGCCATTACTCAGGGGCTGAAGCGATAATCAATATCATCCATTGCGGTTATTGCGGACCGTGGCAATGATTAGGTATGGTGCGTATCTATTTGCGATTGTTTTCTATTTTGTTTCTGGTTGGTATCTTCTTTGGTTGCGAAGCAGATGTTTTAAGTTATGATTACGAAGATCAATCAATAGATTCTTTGTTTTATACGTTTAAAGGTGCCATACGCATCGAGAAAACAGATATAATTGCTACTTCGGGAAATAACATTTTGAAGATTATAGGGAATGACTTAGCCATGTCATATGACCTAGGCAACACGTGGAAGTATTTGGAGAATTCGATTGGAATAATTTCTACAGTCCATTGGTTTAAAGATCAGTCTTGTTTAATTTGTGGTAGAACAAAAGCTTACTGGGTAGATTCTTCTTTCTCAAAGATTCATCAGTCAACAGTATTTGACTTTGAAGGAAATGTATTGGATGATAATTCGCCACATTTTTTCAGAGCACTTCGCGGACATAATGATTATATGACTATAGCTGGGAAGGAGGTTTTGATATGGCCCGATTATTTTGGCGAGGTTGACGGTTATGTATCTCGTATTTGGTATACGGAGGATTGCGGTAAAACTATCAGATGCATTTGCAAGAATAATTCTACGCGAACTATCGATGGGCAATTGATAAAGTGCCGCCACTTTCATGATTGTATTGTTTGGGAAGGGCATGATGAATTATTTATAACATCTGGTGATGTTGACAATCAGTGCGTATTGTTAAAAGGTCACTTTTCTGATGGTAAATGGCAATACAACATTTTAGGTCAAGGACCCTTATTTAAGTTCGGCTCTATCTATATTGAAGAGCCAAATATTTATCTGTTTTGCGATTATACAGGATATGGCCAAAATGGAGTCTTAAAGGTCCCTATTACTGATGCTTCCGACTTTTCAAAATATGAATATGTTTACACTTGTTCCGATAACTTTCCCATTGTTAAGTCGTTTAAAATAGGGAATTACTCTTTCTATACATATGATGGATTAGTGAATGGTAGGGTCCTTTTTTCATATGATTCTAAACCATATCGCAGACTTACAGTAATGTTTGAAGATGGTAATTCTAACGTTTCTTTTTTTTCGAATCCAAATAATGCAGGTTTAGTATTAGTGCGAAAGGGTAGTGGATATAATATAACTGACTTGAAACTTAATAACTGCATGTACAACTTCTCTGATGGCATGCGGGCTGCTGGATTTAGTGATTTTGGTCTTTTGTAATTTAACAATGTGTTTTTTTTCTTACTGACTAGATTATATTTAGTGATAGATAAATAGTGCGACTAATTTGTATTTTGCATATTAACATTATACAGGATGAGTCAAGAAAGCCTTAAAGATAAGACTGTTAAAGGCGTTGCCTGGAGTGGCATTGATAACGTTGTGCAGATGGGGGTGACGTTTATTGTAAGTATAGTTCTTGCTCGATTACTGTCACCTGATGATTATGGATTGTTGGGAATAATAACTGTATTTACGGCGATATGTACTGATCTCATAAATGGCGGTTTTACTACTGCTCTTATTCGTAAAAAGGATCCTACAATAGATGACTACAATACTGTCTTTATCATGAATTTAGGCGTCAGCCTATTCTTGTATGTGGTTATTTTCATTTGCGCTCCTTATATTGCGAGTTTCTTCAAGCGATTAGAATTAATTGGTTTAATTCGAGTATCAATGTTGGGGTTGTTAGCGGGTGCGTTGGCAATCGTTCAACAGACTCAGTTAACTAAACGTATTGATTTTAAGACCCAGACAAAAATCACCTTAGTAGCTTCTGTTGGTAGTGGTATTATCGGTATTACTCTAGCATTACTTGATTTCGGAGTATGGGCATTAGTAGTACAGCAACTTTCTAGTCAATTATTACGTTCCACATTGTATTGGCTCTTCAATAGGTGGATTCCGCAAATGCGTTTTTCTACGGCAAGTTTTCGTGAATTGTTCGGATTTGGCTGGAAGATGATGTTAAGCCGTTTATTAGATACTACCTGGAAGGAGCTTTATCAAGTGATCGTTGGGAAATTCTATAGTCCAGCTACATTAGGACAGTACACTCGAGCTAAGCAGTTCTCTCAGTTGTTTTCCAGCAATTTGACTGGTGTAGTTCAACGTGTAACTTATCCGGTTTTGAGCAATATTCAAGATGAGAAAGATCGGATGGTTTTTGCTTACCGACGTATAATTAAAGTTACGATGTTTGTCACAGCTGTTAGTATGTTATTTGTTGGTGCTATATCAGGTCCAATGATATATTGCTTAATTGGACCGAAATGGAATGAGGCGAGTATATACCTTCCCCTTATTTGTATAAGTGGATCCTTGTATCCTCTCCATGCACTTAATCTGAATATGCTCCAAATCCAAGGGCGTAGCGACTTGTTTCTTGCTTTAGAAGTACTGAAGAAAATAATAGGCATATTACCATTGGCTGTTTGTGTGTTTTATGGCATATTACCAATGCTATATGTTAATCTCATAACAGGTGCAATCTGTTTCTTCCTTAATTCATATTTCCCTGGGAGATTATTGGGATATACATCATGGAAACAGTTGAAAGATATTGCTCCTTCTTATGGTCTTGCAATTATTATTGCTCTATCAGTGTTTTTCTTGAAGTACTTGCCAATCTCGAATTGGGTTATTTTCCCAATGCAGTTATTTGTGGGTAGTTTTGTTTTCCTGGCCGTTTGTAAATTAACTAAAATGCCTGAATATCAGGAGGTCCTTGCAATAGTAAAATCATATTTGAGAAAAGTGGGAAGAAAATGATTAAATTAAGTAACTTTAATTTTTTGGTTTGTGTGCGTTGCTATACTTATAACCATGCTTCATTTATTGCGGATGCAATGGATGGTTTCGCAATGCAGCAGACGAGTTTTCCTTTTATTTGCAAGATAGTTGATGATGCTAGTACAGACGGGGAACAAAAGGTGATTTTGAACTATTTGAATGATAGTTTTTCTATAATCTATAGAACTAAAGACAACCCTGATTTTGATTATATAGTAGCACAGCACAAAAGGAACCTGAATTGTATATTTGCTGTATATCTCTTAAAATATAATCATTATCAATTAGGAAAGTCAAAGATATATTACATGCAAGATGGGGTACAAGATGTGAAGTATATAGCATCTTGTGAAGGTGATGATTATTGGACTGTCCCTTATAAACTACAAAAACAAGTTGATTACCTGGAATCTCATCCGGATCATAGTTTGTGTATTCATGCATATAGGCAAGATGATTATAATGGTTCAGCAGTTCATTCTCATGAAGTACATAAGTATTCTTGTGATGTTGACATAATCCCACCAATTGATGTGCTTGCTGGTAAAGGAATGTTTTGTGCTACAGCATCAAAGGTTTACCGAAGAGAATTCATTGAGAATTATCCGGAGTGGGCTAGAAAGGCTATAGTTGGAGATAAACCCATGAAACTTGTTTTATTTAGTCGTGGACCTATTGCATATATGGATGATGTTATGTGTGTGTATCGTGTTGGGGTTGGCGGCTCTTGGACTAGTAGGATCTCAAATGACCATCATTACTTGAAAAAAAACAGAATAGGATTATTAAATGTCAATAAAGAATTTGATGAATGGACAAATGGCAAGTATCGCAAGTTGATTATGAAGTCGAATCGTTTATTTGTCTGGTCATGTATCAAAGCTGATATAAAGTCATTATTCGGCTTTAAGCGTTAGTTTTATGTTAATCGTTTTTATTTACAAATGAGGAAAGTTTTAACATTTGGAGTATTTGATGCTCTCCATAGAGGCCACATCCGACTTTTAGAAAGAGCAAAGCAACATGGTGACTATTTGATAGTTGCTGTTCAAACTGATGAGAATATTTTGAAGTATAAACCCGGCACAATAATACTCAATAATACTGAAGAGAGGCTCTATATGGTAAGTAGTATTAGGTTTGTTGACGAGGTTATCAGCTATGACGATGTTGATAGAGCAATCCAGACAATTGATTTTGATGTATTTGTTAGGGGGGAAGATCAAAACCATTCTGGATTCCAGAAAGCTATTGCTTGGTGCTTAGAACATGGGAAAGAGGTTGTTGTCCTTGAAAGGACTCAAGGCATTTCTTCGACTTTAATACGCCAGCAGAATGTCTAAAAGAGTTGTATGCTTGTAATTGAATCTTTTATCTTGAGTATATGAATATAAAAAAGATCGTCTTTTTTCCATTATATTTAGTAAAGAAATGGAGAATTAATAAACAGAGGCATTTTTTTGAGACGGAAAGGATAGAGCTCCTTCATCGTTTTGCTGATGCACTAAATGAAGCTGGGATTGTTTTTTGGTTAGAATTCGGGACTCTTTTAGGTTATTACCGCGAGCATGGTTTTATTGCCCATGATTGTGATATTGATACTGGTACATATTTGAATAATAGGGATATTGTTTATAAATCATTAACAGATGCGGGTTTTGAGCTGGTTCGGGAGTATCATGTTGTAGATGATGGAGGTATTGAGGAGTGCTATCAGTATAAACACACGACAATCGATGTTTTCTATTTTAGAAAGGATGGAAACGTATTATTCTGCAATTCTTTTGTCCCGATGAAACATATGTTTTTACCATTTTATCGAAATGTTAAATGTCCGTTCCAAGTAAAGAGGATTGAAGTTCCAGATACGGGATATCAAAAAGCAGTATTTCAGGGTTGTCAGGTATATGTTCCGTCCGACTGTGATAAATATTTGATAGCTCATTATGGGCCGTCTTTTATGGTCCCTAACCCTGATTACAATTGGAAAAAGGATTCAACAAACATTAAGCTTTATCCATTTGAAGAAAAACCCGGATTCGGTATCCTAAAGAGTTTATATTTCTAGCCTTTTTGTTGGATGGTTGATCAGAGTATTTTTTTTCTCTTGATTTATCTTAAAATCATAGTATTATGCAATTATTAGATGCCTCGTTCGGGCAGTATTTATTTGATCTCTTTTTTTACCTTATCCTTTGTTTTATTTCATGGAGACTTGTAGGTAAAAGAGATAGGCTAACATTTGTATGGCTTCTGATTGTTGCATTTTGTGTTTTGTCATTTTTCGCAGGCGATTGGTTCCATTATAGGTCGCAGCTGCCTTACATCGATAAGAGTTATAGCGAGCCATTATATTATTACTTTGCCATTTTATCGTTTAGGAATTATTTTTTATTCCGTTTTTTGGTGTGGGGGTGCGCTACTCTCTTATTTTTTTATATCAGCAAGGTAAATGATCTGGATCAGAGTTCTTTGCTATTTGTTTTTATATTACTCTTTCTGCCTACTTTCTGCTATGCTCGTGCTTCGCTCGCAATGTCTTCCTATTTCTTAGGGCTATCTCTATGGGCAAATATGAGACAGAAGCATTTTAAGGTTTCTATATTTATCACTGGTTCTTTTTTTATTGTTCTCTCGTTTTTCTTTCATAGAAGTTTTTTGCCCATAATCGCTCTATCTCCATTAGTGTTTTTTAAGTTTAATCGCGGGTTTATTGTTCTATTAATTATTTTGATTCCTTTATTTATGAGGGCTTTATCTATGGTACTTAACCTGGCGGCTGAAGATTCATTAATAGATGGCGAGGAGTTTGAAGCTTTCTCTGCTACCGCACAAGGTTATGCTAACCAGACTCGTCATGTTTTTAATTGGAAGTTCACATTAATATCAAATCTTAAGCATATTGGTTTATATATCCCGTTTATTTACATTTTATTTCGGACTAAATTTTCTAAACATAGAGTACGGCTCCCTAGATATCTGGAAAAGATTTTTATCGTCGATTTTTTTATTTATTTATTAGCTACTGTTTTTTTCTTGCTTTCAATTAGTCAAGATTCATCAGATGTATTAGGGTATCGTTTTTTATATATGACAGGTATACCAACAACCGTTTTAATGGCTTATCTTTTACAAAAGCATGAATTAACAAAGGTCAAAGCGTTCTTGTTGTTTTTTTGCACATGGCTTTCTACTGTAGGATTAATACTTGGTAAACTTCTCTCATTATAGTCGATGTTTATATGTTTTTAGGCATTTTTAAGATAGGTGTAAAGTTAAGTCGCTCGTTTTCATATATTGGGGATAAGCTATGGTTCCCAGTTTATAAGCGAAATATGAAGTATTGTGGAAAGGAAGTTTTTATGCGCCCTCTGTCGTGTGATTTTAAAGGTCTAGAAAATCTATCTGTTGGCGATGGAACATCTATTCCGAAAGGCAGTACCTTTTACTGTACAAATGCTGAGCTTATTATAGGTAAGAAAGTTATTTTTGGTCCCAAACCAACTATTATAACAGGAGATCATAGGATTGACATAATCGGGAAGCATATAATTGATGTGACAACGGAAGACAAGTTGCCAGAAAACGATCTTCCTGTTGTCATAGAGGATGGGTGTTGGATTGGAGCAAATGTTACGATATTGAAAGGAGTGAGGGTTGGGAGAGGAAGTGTGATTGCAGCTGGGGCAGTTGTGACCAAGAGTTGTGAACCCTATAGCATTATTGGTGGAGTACCGGCAAAGCTTATTAAAATGCGTTTCACTCCGGAACAGATTGCTGAACACGAAAGATTGTTAGCTTTGAAATAATGGCAAAAGTACTCGTTGTATCGACAAGTAAACGTACTCGTGGTGGTATCACAGCTGTATTGAAACTCTATGAGCAGAGTCAGATGTGGCAGCGGTACCATTGCCGTTGGATTGAAACTCATAGGGATGGTGGTCTCTTGCGTAAATTGTGGTATTTTGCAAATGGTTTCATCGAATACTGCTTTTGGCTCCCGTTTTATGATGTCGTGCATATCCATTTCAGTTTAGCAGCATCCGCAAAAAGGAAATACCCATTTTTTCGACTGGCTAAGCTTTGGGGAAAGAAGACGGTAATTCATTTACATTGTGGGTCACAGATTGATGAGATATGGTCGCATGTTTATCAGACAATGTTTGAGCAATGTGACTGCGGCATTTTGCTTTCAGAGAGCCTTAGAGAGAAGATTGAGGAGTATATAGGAAAGTCATCTAGATTAAAGGTGGTATATAATCCGTGTCCCATTATCACAGAGTCAACTGAGTTTGAAAAGAAGAATCATATCTTGTTTTCAGGTACTCTGTATGAAGGTAAAGGTTATAAAGATCTGATTCGTGCTTTTGCTAGAGTCGCCCATAACTTTCCTGATTGGAAAATTGTCTTGGCTGGTAATGGAGAAGTTGAGGAGGCAAGATCTTTAGCTGCTGAGTTGGGAATTGTTAATCAAGTAGAACTTCTCGGGTGGGTGAGTGGAGCGAGGAAGCATCAGGCGTTTTGTGAGGCTCGGGCATTATGCTTACCAAGTTATGCCGAAGGATTCCCAATGGCAGTTTTAGATGCTTGGGCATATGGACTCCCTGTGATTTCGACACCTGTTGGCGGTGTCCCAGACGTGGCTGTGGATGGTGAGAATATGTTGTTGTTTGAGCCAGGTGACATTGAGACGCTAGATAGAAAGTTGGAGTCTATAATGATGGATCAGGATCTTCGAGAGAGATTGTCGAAAGAATCACAGAAGCTCGCAGCGGATAAATTCAATCTTAATACGATAGCGGACGAAGTAGGGGAGATTTACGAGAAGTTAGCTTGCGAGTAAACTACTATGGTCTTTCGTAAGCTCATAATACGTTTCCGTCAGTTCGGAGGTTTCCAACTCTTTGGGGAATATGCAAAGCTGGGGGCGCTGCGGCCAGGTATAAAAACGTTCTTTCAGTGTTTGGTCAGAAGGCAGTCGTTTAAGCAGATTTATCCGGAGGTCCTGAAGAAAGTTGAGCCATTTTTGGCGAGAAAGTATTACAATCTGCTGCTCGAACGAAAAGCATATTATCAACTACAAACCCAAGTACACAAGCGAAGTAACATCGTCTGGTTTTGCTGGCTACAAGGCCTTGACAATGCACCTGAGTTAGTTCGTGTTTGCTACAACTCTTTGGGGAAGCACTTGACTGACAGAGATATAACGCTCATTGATGGGAATAATTGGCGAGAGTTTGTCGAGTTGCCAGATTATATTGTCCGAAAATGGCAGAAAGGGCGTATTCCTCCAGCAAACTTCAGTGATTTATTGAGATTGGAACTACTCATTAAATATGGTGGTACTTGGATAGACTCTACAGTTCTTTGCACAGGAACACATCATACTAAAGAGTATTTGGATGCGGATCTCTTCCTGTTTCAGTATACACCAAAAGGGACGAGAACCGGGGTAAGCATCAGTAATTGGTTTATCACATCCTGTACGAACAATGAGGTGCTGATGGTTCTACGGGATATGCTCCATGCTTATTGGCGAGACTATAGCTGTACTTTGAACTATTATATATTCCATCAGTTTTTCTATCTATTATCCAAAGAGTATCCTGAAAAAATTGCGTCCATGCCATATGGTGGTAGCCAGCAGAGTATTGCTCTATTGCATCATTTGAATGACAGGTTTAACCAAGACCGATGGGATAGATTGGTGAGTCAGGTATGTCTCCATAAGTTGAGCTATCGTGTGGATAATAAGGTGAAGGAGAATAAGTTGAATTACTATAATTGGATCTTGAATTCTTAGTAGCATGAATACATATTTCAACATCAATTACGAGTTCGATAAGAAGGCTGTACACGAGGCGATCGATGCGGCTCAGAAGGGTTATATATGTGTTGCGGATGGCGTGGTGATGAATACTGCTAACCGGGACAAAGAGTTTCTGGATGTGGTTAACGGAAGCATGTTTGCGATTTGCGATAGCAGTTGGGTGCCGGTGTATTTGAAGTCTATATATGGAATTAAGTATGAGCAGTATTGTGGCGCAGAGATTTTCAAGGATATCGTATCGTCTCGGAAGTATCGGATGATGTTCTTGGGGACGAGTCAAACTACACTTGATGGCTTGCGTCAGGAACTGATGAAGATGAATCCGGACGTGGCGGGAATGCAGTTTGTGGAGTTGCCGTTCAGGGATGTGGAAGATTTTGATTATCCGGGAATTGCGGATATGGTAAATGCTGATGGAGCGAAGATTATATGGGTAGCTTTAGGTGCTCCGAAGCAGGAGAAGTTTATGAATAAGTTGTTACCCTACTTGAATTCGGGGGTGATGATAGGCGTAGGTGCGGCTTTCAAGTTTTATAGTGGGACAGAGGAGAAGCGGTGCCCGGCATGGATGCAGAAGGCTCATTTGGAGTTTGTATATAGGATACTCCAGGATCCTAAGAAACAGTTAAAGCGTTGCTACTGGATTGTACGCACCCTGCCAGGGCTGTACTTTGGAGAAGTTAAGAGGAAGAAGGCGGCAAAGAAACATAAGAAATAATTCAACGAGGATTTCTTTGACCAGCTAGGAGACATGCCAATAGATCTTTTGCAATGTCCTTTCTCAGTATGATTGTGATTCTGTCCTTCAACGTGCGGACGTGGACTCGGGATACGGACCGGGGGAGCGAGGTGTTCTGGCGGACGAGGATGGAGGCGATGGAGCGGATGATAGAGGACGTGAACCCAGATGTCATCTGTTTCCAGGAGATGCTCTTCCCGGCGACTAGGTACGTCCCAGACGGTTATAAGCGGGTTTCGGGACTAAATGTAAGCCATCCGATATTCGTGCGTAAAGGATTGAAGGTCAATGCTCATTCGCTCTCAATTTATTGGGAGGCGTGCACCGTCGAAGGGATCCGGATCATCAATGTCCATTCCCGTTGGGAGAAGGATGTGATGACGAGGGTTGTGGGGCAGGTCAATGCCCAGTTGACGGGGCGTGACCTGGCTTGCGGTGACTGGAATGTGTCGCTGAAGCCTCTCAAGGACGCGGGGCTCAGGATGGTCTCGGCCAGGGAGATCCTGAATATTCCTGAAGAGGACACTTTCGCCAATTTCAAGCGGCCGACGCAAAGCCACGGGGCGATCGACCATTTCTTCGTGAATGGGGTGGAGCCGGTCTCGTACCGGATGATAACGGATGGCTACGGTTGCTCGAAAATGAGCGATCATTACCCGATTTTGCTTGAATTAAAACGATAAAATATTATATTCGCGATAGATATGAACAAGGATCTGATCACTCAGAATGAGGTGGATAACGATGGGAAGACAGTCCACCTTTATTTCAACACGGAGATTGGGCTGTACGTCGCATTCGGATTCTCCGCCTTTTTCGCCGCTCACATCGCTAACGTCATCACTGCGTATTCAGAGGACATGCACATGCCGGTAGCCTTGATGAGAAAGTCTGATGTGACGGAATTGCGGCTCTCGACCGTGAAGCACCAGCACGACTATCATGAGTATTACAACTTGGAGCTCAAGCAGGAGATTCCCCTGGATGACTACCAGCGCTGGGCCGCTTCGACAATGTGGGAAAAATAGGAGGTTGACATGTTGACTTTAGGAATATCATTGTGTTTGATGGGGTTGGCCTTCGTCGTGACGATGTTGGTTTTCCCCCATGTGCTAGCCTTTGCTCGACGGCATGGGATTGTCGATAATCCTAACGCCAGGAAGCTTCAGCGTGTGCCGGTGCCTGTTATGGGAGGCACCACGGTCTTTATCGGAGTGATAGTCTCAGTGCTGGTGTGCTCCGCCATCACGGGAAATTACAATCTGCTGGAGTTGATGGGACTGATCATGGTGATGTACCTGATCGGCTTGTGGGATGATGTCAAGGATGTGCCGGTCTCTCTTCGCTTCGGAGTCGAGGTTCTTGTCGTCTGGCTGATGATCATCCTCTTTCGCGTGGAAATCAATGACTTCCATGGATTCCTTGGAATTCATGAGATTCCGGATCTGGTCAGTGTCCCCTTATCTCTGTTTGCAGGTGTCGGCATCATCAATTCCATTAATCTGATCGACGGAGTTGACGGATATTGCTCTACCTACGGGGTGATGTCCTGCGTCATGTTCGCCATCATATTCTATTATGTCGGTGATATGACTTTGTTCACATTCGCTCTGATTGTGGCAGGCGCATTGGTTCCGTTCTTCTTCCACAATGTGTTCGGAAAGACCTCGAAAATGTTCCTGGGTGACGGTGGCAGCCTGATGCTTGGTACATTCCTCACGTTCTGCACTTTCTGTACGCTGTCATCTACGTCTCCATGCGCCGCTTTTGGTAACGGCGGCTTGTCGATGGTGGCGTTGACTTTGGCAATCCTTGCAGTACCAGTGTTTGACACTCTGAAGGTCATGATCGGTCGTGTCGCCAGGGGGCAGAGTCCTTTCCATCCGGACAAGACGCACCTTCACCACCTTTTCATTGAGATGAATTACTCTCATCTGGCAACTTCTGAGTTAATCGTATTCCACAATTTCCTGGTTGTCGTGTTTTTGATTATCGCTTGGAAGCTTGGGGCGTCGATCAATTTCCAAGTGTGGATGGTTATCGCTTGGGCGTTCTTGTTTACTTGGGTTTTTTATTACTACATGGAGTATGAGAGGAGACAGAATGATGGCGAAGGATCCCCACTTTTCAACCGTTGTTGCAAGAGGGGAAAGGCATGGAACCTTTCCAACACTAAGGTTTGGCAGTTCACACGCCGGATGGTCGACAGCAAGTTCCTGGGAGGTGAAACGCCTGCTTTGGAGGAATCCTCTTCCGATGTGTCTTCCGGATCAACGAAGATTGATCCGAGAATCGGATAGTTTCCTAGCTATATATGAATTCAATACCAGATAGTCTGAGCCCAACCAAGGAGGCTGTTCTTAACCTTCTGCGTATCGGTCTTGGATTCGAAGCGTCCGTGCCATCTTCTTATGATTGGGCGGATGTTTATGATGTCGCTTCTCGACAAGGAGTCTCAGCTATTGTATTTGATGGATATGCCAGCATGTATTCCTCAGGAGCCCAGCTTCCAGTGATGTCTAAGGATGATAGGAGGACTTGGCTTTCAGATACAATTGGACAGGAGACACGGGCAACTGCCCAATTTAAAGCGGCTTCTGATTTGGCAGGTTTATTTGCTAAGAATAACATAATCACGTATGTCTTAAAGGGTTTTGTTGTCTCTGAGTGTTATCCAAACCCTCTCCATCGCTGTGCCGTCGACTTCGATTGTTTTCTTATGCCTTATTCAGGTTATGATTTTAACGCTTATGAAGTTGGAAATGTATTGATGGAGAAGAATGGAATTAGAGTATCCAGAGATAAATACAAGCATAGCCAAGCTAAAGTTAGTAATCTGAACGTAGAAAACCATTGTTTCCTGACTCCATTTAGAGGTGACAAAACTCTTAAACAGTTCGAAATTTATCTACAGAATCTTTTAAAGGAGAATAATGGTGATAATAAGATAGAAGGAACAGAATTGAGTAGGCCTTCTGTGATGTTTTCAGTATTATTCCTTCTGGAACACTCATATTCTCATTTCCTGCTCGAAGGGGTTACATTGAGACATGTCACGGATTGGGCTATGTTTTGTCGACGCCATAAAGCTGAAATAGACTGGGAAGCATTTGAACGTCAAATAGATGGCTTCGGCTTCCGCCGCTTCTACGATGCTTGGTGCCATGTTGGTGAATACGTATTAGGAGAGAGAGAATATTCTTCATTATCAGACCCCGAGAAAATAATGATGGGTGCGGTATGGGATGGTCCATTCTCCAATGGTTCTTCAAAAGGTTTCTGGTTGAGAATTAATAATGCTCGTAA
This sequence comes from Bacteroidales bacterium, assembly GCA_024693285.1. GTDB lineage: Bacteria > Bacteroidota > Bacteroidia > Bacteroidales > UBA932 > Cryptobacteroides. The sequence continues at coordinate 100,158 of JAILLE010000038.1, read as the reverse complement.
TATTCTTCGTTCAAACTGGCGATACCGTCTTTTCTCTTCACATTCGATGCTTCAAGCATTTTGGATTAAAACAAAGGGAGTTTTGTTTATAAGGCATCCTTCTATTTGATTTCATTTCCTAAAAATATTCCCGATTTGAAGGACTTTAACAGCACCTCCGAAATATTCTTCGCTTTGGTTAAGGCCGGCCTCTGGGAGAAGGAGGTTAGGCTTGCTGAATATGGTAAGCCTGATTTCCGGGGAATCCATAAGCTGGCGAGGGAGCAGGCGGTCACCGGATTGGTCGCCGCCGGGCTGGAGCATGCCACGGATATTCAGATCGATGAGGATGATTCGGCTCCTTTTCTTCCGGAAGTCATGGTGGAGGAGGGACGTAATTCCGGGATTAATCGGTTCATTAACAAATTGTTCGGGTATCTCGTTGATAATGGTGTCGAGGCGGTCCTGATCAAGGGGCAGGGAGTCGCGCGATGCTATGAGAGGCCTCTTTGGCGGATAGTAGGGGACGTCGACCTGTTCCTGGATGAGGAGAACTACCAAAAGGCCAAGGCGGTACTAATCCCTACGGCGAAGGAAGTCGACCAGGAGGATGTGATTAAAAAGCATCTTGGGATGACTTTGGGCTCGCACCTTGTCGAGCTTCACGGGGCTATGCACACAGATGTCTCAGCCAGAATTGACGCTGTGGTTGACGAGGTTCAGAGGGATATTTTTGAGAATAGGGGAGTCCGCTACTGGGACAATGATGGAACAAGCATCCTGCTGCCGTCTCCGGACAATGATGTCATAATCATATTCACCCACTTCATCGGTCATTTCTATGTCGGAGGGATGGGGCTGCGTCAGATTTGCGATTGGTGCAGGCTGCTCTGGACTTTTAAAGACGAGATTGATCGGGGTCTTCTCGGGAAACGATTGAATGACATGGAGTTAATGGCGGAGTGGCAGGCGTTTTCCACTTTTGCCGTCGAGTTTCTGGGGATGCCAGCCGAGGCAATGCCTTTTTATGTCGATTCGGCCAAAAACAAAAGACGGGCTGTGAGGATTCGCTCGTTGGTTCTTCGCACAGGCAATTTCGGGCATAATAGGGATGAGAGTTATCGTTGGCGTCACTCCAAGTTGGTCGGGAACTTCATAACCCTCTTCCACCGCTTTGGCGAGTTCGTCCGGCTCTCGACCATATTCCCCTCCAATGCGCCAAAGTTCTTTTTGTCGTATGTATTCAGAAGGATATAACCCACTTAATAATGAACGAGAATAGGAAACGTATATATCTTTGCCTGGCACGGATGAGCGGCAAGGAGATGGATTATGTAAAGGATGCTTTTGACACCAATTGGGTGGCTCCGCTGGGGCCGAATGTGAATGGGTTTGAGGAGGATTTGAAGGGGTTTGTTGGATGTGACCGGGAGGTGGTGGCGCTGGCGTCGGGGACGGCGGCGGTTCATCTGGCTCTGATTGATTGCGGTGTCGGACCTGGAGATGAAGTGCTTGTCCAGAGTTTCACTTTCTGCGCATCCTCACATCCTATCACATATCTTGGGGCGACTCCGGTATTTGTTGATAGTGAGAAGGATTCCTGGAATATGGATCCTGATCTTTTGGAGGTGGCCATTAAGGCTCGTATCGCTAAGACTGGCAAGAAGCCTAAGGCCATTGTTCCCGTGGCTCTATACGGAATGCCTTATCAGATTGACCGGATAATGGAAATCGCTGATAGATACGGGATTCCGGTGGTGGAGGATGCGGCGGAGGGTTTAGGTTCCCGTTTCGATGGGCAGGTGCTTGGTACTTTCGGCAAGTTTGGCGTGCTAAGTTTTAACGGCAACAAGATGATCACGACCTCCGGTGGTGGGGCACTGATATGCCCTGATTCTGAGGTTAAAAGTAAGATCATGTGGTACGCCACCCAGGCTCGTGAGGCGTATCCATATTACCAACATGAGGCGATAGGTTACAATTACAGGCTCTCTAATGTTTGCGCCGGAATCGGGCGGGGACAGATGACTGTGCTAGAAGAGCATATAGCTCATCATCAGCATATTAAGGATTTATACGTTAAACTCTTTAAGGATGTTAATGGCATTGAGGTCCACGATAATCCTTCCTCTCGTTACGATTCCAACTTCTGGCTGAACACAATAACTATCGATCCTTCTGTCAAGATCAAAGGCCAGGAAAGCGCCTACAAGACTGTCGTGAAGGTGGCTGTAGGCGGTGCTGCCGGTGTGGTTCACGCTGTGGATAATCCCCGTACGGAGTGTGAGCCAAATGACAATGTCGAGGCTCTCCGAGTGTTCCTTGACAAGGCCGGAATCGAGGCCCGTCCGCTTTGGAAGCCAATGCACAAGCAGCCGGTCTATAAGAATGCTCCCGCTTATGTCAATGGAGTGTCCGAGTCGTTATTCAAAATAGGGATGTGCCTTCCCAGCGGTCCTCTAGTGACCGACGATGATGTTCGCTATATTGTGGACACAATCAAGGAAGCTATTGTGTATTAATTGATGAATGAGTTCTTCCTCACCTTGCTGCTGATGGGCGCCCTCTCTTCGGGAGGGCCGCTTCCTTTCTGGATGACTGCCAATCAGTTCGGCTTGATGCCGGAGTCCTCCGGGGCTGTGGCGTTGGCGAGGATGGGGACCGAATATGACCCTTCGAAGACTGTTCAGTGGCGCTGGGGAGCCTCACTCGCCGCCAACTACGGTGTTGCGGTTGGTGAGCGTAGTCGAACCATCGCCGTTATTCCCGATGAACTTTACGCCAGCCTCAAATGGAATGTCCTCTCCCTCGACCTCGGCATGAGGCGCTTCGACCTGGATTATTACGGAGCCGGGACCCGGACCCTGGGATCGATGTCCACCACGGGCGGCCATCTAATCTGGAGCGGCAACGCCCGCTCACTCCCGGGCTATTCAGCCAATCTCGATCCGATCGCGATTCCGCTCACTAAAGGCCGTGTCAAATTCTTTGGTAGTTTCGCTGATTACCTTACCACTGATAATCGCTATTTGAAGGGTGCGCTCATCCACCGGACCAAGATGGGACTCGATATCAAGATCACGGAAAGACTTGTTTTCCATGGGGTTTTCGATCATTATGCTTTATGGGGAGGTAAGCGAGACACTCTCACGATGCCCGTGACTCTCGGAAACTATTTCCGGGTCATTACTGCCCGGAAAGCCTCTTCAGGTGGCACTAAAAGTGACCAGGTTAATGTGATCGGTGACCAAAGAGGAGCTGAGACTTTCCGTCTTAACTGGCGGGGGAACGGCTGGAAGATCTCGGTCCAGCACGACATCCCTTACGATGACGGTTCCGGAATGGGCTTCCAGAATTTCCCCGATGGAGTCAACACAATCTGGTTCGGTTTCGACGACAAAGACAAGTGGGTGACGGATATTCTTTATGAATATCAATACACAATGTTCCAGTCCGGCACAAGGCATGACCGTCCCACCACTGATGAGGAGAAACAGCATCTGGATCCCTCTGATGTGGTTCATTACAATAAGCATATTATCGGTGGGGGAGACAATTATTTCAATAACGGAGCATATCGTTCCGGTTGGACATATTACGGCCATACGATCGGTAATCCGCTGTTCTTTCCTGCCGGCACACACTCCGGTTCCTGGACAAGTCTGGACACTGTTCTCGGTGTTGAGAACAACCGTCTAAAGGCCCATCATTTCAGCATTGCGGGGAAGCTTTTCAGGAAGGCGCCCTACAAGTTTATGCTGACCTATAGCCACAATTATGGAACCTACGCTAAGCCTTATAAGGGTGAATCCCAGTGGGGCAAAGACTGGGGAACCGTCAAGGAAACTCCTCTGAATCAATTAAGTGGCGCTTTTGTGGGCGAAGTCCCGGGACTTGTCAAGAACTTCGCTCTGACTTACGGTCTCTTCGTTGACAAAGGCCAGCTTCTTCCTGACAATTTCGGCGCCACCTTAGGTATTCGTTACACTTTATGAAATACCTCTATGTCACAACAATCTCGATGACTCTCGATTACTTCCTGAAGGGAGTGATGACTGACCTTATCAAGGCCGGAAACGAAGTCGTGGCGGTCTCTTCTCCAGGTCCGTGGATGGCCGGCGTGAGGGCTATTGATGGCGTCAAAGTGATCGAGGTGCCGATGGAGCGGAGAATATCCCCATTAAAGGATCTACGGTCTCTTTGCCGGCTTTATAAGGTGATACGAGCCGAGCGGCCGGACATTGTCCACAGCTTTACTCCAAAGGCTGGCTTGCTGGCTATGATGACCGCCAAACTGGCTGGGATTAAGGTCCGGGTCCATACGTTCACTGGTCTTGTATTCCCGACAGCTTCGGGCCTAAAGAAGCGTTTGCTGAAGACCACGGACAAACTGACCTGCTCCTGCGCCACTAACATAATCGCTGAGGGGCAGGGAGTAAGGAAGGACCTTATCGATGCGGGAATCACCAAGAAAGAGGTTCGAGTCCTTGGTCACGGTAATATCCGTGGTATAGACCTGACATATTACGATCGCACTCCCGAGGTTATGGAACTCGCTGAGAAACTGCGTGTTCCTGATGTGTTTACCTTCCTTTTTGTCGGGCGTGTGGTTCGTGATAAAGGGATTGTCGAGCTGGTCCAGGCTTTCGAGAGGTTGTGTTCTGATAAGCGATCTGTCCGCCTAGTTTTGGTCGGTCCATTCGAGAATAATGTGGATCCCGTCCCGGAAGATATCCGTCGTCGGATAGGGGAGAACCCCGATATAATCACTGCTGGCGAGTTGACGGGAATCGACCTCCTCGCTTGGTATGCCGCGTCAGATTGCTTTGTTTTGCCGAGCTATCGGGAGGGTTTCCCCAACACGGTCATTGAAGCCGGAGCCATGGGCTTGCCGTCAATCGTGACGGATATAAACGGGTCGAATGAAATTATTTCAGACAGTGTCAACGGGTTGATCGTGCCTCCAAAAGATTCGGAGGCACTGTTTAACGCGATGCGCAAGATGCTTGATGACAATATCTTCCGTGAATCTTCATCTGTCTGCCGGGAGATGATTGCCTCCCGCTTTGAGCAAGGGTATGTCCGTGGTTGCCTATATTCATTTTATGATTTTTTTTGCTAACTTCGTAAATTGTATATGAAGAACGGCAAAGATCTTATCGATTGGTATTTCTCGAAACAAGCTCTACCTTATTGGGCAGTGCTTGTGATTGATTGCCTTCTCATCCTCTTCTCAGCATTCATGGTATACTGGGCCTTCTATCGAATCATGGCCCTCCTGGCGTCATTCTGGGCATTGTTCAGGGTGATGATTATTTATATCGCTATCTGCGTCGTTTTCTTCAGGATATTCAAGACATACGTCGGGATCATACGATACTCGTCAATTATCGACTTGCTCAGGATAGGTTTCGCTATGGGTAGCGCGTACATCGTTTCATTCGGTGTGCATTACTACATCAACACGTTCCCCGCCACAGTCCTGGCCCATCTCACAGCCCGGGTATTGTTCTTCATCTTCGCATTGTCCACTATCTTGATGTGGACCGAGAGGATGTTGATTAAGTTCGTGTATGACAATTACTTCCGTGCTGATTCGGCGGTGCGGGTCTTTATCTATGGGATCCGGGCCGGCGGTATTGGATTAGCCAGATCGATCAAAGGCGATAAACCGGACCGTTTCAAGCTTGTCGGATTCATTTCCCATGACAAGAGTCTCAAAGCCAATGGAACTCGTCTTTTGGGTCAGCCGGTCTTTGATGTGGATGAGAACCTTACGCATGTGCTGACCGATCACCATGTTCAGGCTGTTCTTGTCGCTCCTGGCAGGATAGATAGGTTCAGGGAAGATCCCATACTTCAGGATCAGATCATCGCCAGTGGCGCTAAGATTTATTTCTCCTACGGCACTGTCGAGTGGGATAAGGACACAAAAATAAATCCTCAAAACATCAAAGAGGTTAGTTTTGAGGATTTGCTTCCTCGTGAGCAGATAAGCATTGACATGGATTCTGTGGCTGCTGTTCTCAAGGGTGCGAAGGTTTTGATTACCGGCTCTGCCGGCAGTATCGGTAGCGAATTAGTCCGTCAGGTGGCTTCATTTAGCCCTTCTGAGTTGATGCTGATCGATGCCGCGGAGACTCCGCAGCATGACATACGCTTGATGATGAGCAAGGATTATCCGGATGTGAAAGCCACGACCCTTGTCTCCAGTATCACAAACGCCGACAGGATGGAGGCGGTTTTCCGTGATTTCCGTCCTGAGTTTGTCTTTCACGCCGCCGCCTACAAGCATGTCCCCATGATGGAAGACAACCCTTCTGAGAGCATCCTGAACAACGTCTATGGCACTAAGGTGCTGGCGGATTTGTCTGTAAAATACGGGGTCAAGAAGTTCGTCATGATCTCTACAGACAAGGCTGTCAATCCGACCAATGTGATGGGTTGCTCCAAGAGAATTTGTGAGATATACGTACAGAGCCTTAACAACGCCGAGGTCGAAGGCAAGGTCGAGGGGCATACGCAGTTCGTGACCACCAGGTTCGGTAATGTGTTGGGTTCCAGTGGTTCGGTTATCCCGATATTCAGGAAACAGATTAAAGAGGGTGGGCCCGTCACTGTGACCCATCCCGATATCATCCGCTATTTTATGCTGATTTCCGAGGCCTGCAAGCTCGTTCTTGAGGCCGGGACCAAGGGCAATGGTGGTGAGGTGTTCGTATTCGATATGGGTAAGCCTATCAGAATCGCTGATCTGGCGAAGAGGATGATTGAGTTGAGCGGGGTGAAAGGGGTTGAAATTCAGTACACTGGCTTAAGAGACGGAGAGAAGCTCTACGAAGAGCTTTTAAGCGAGCAGGAGACGACCAAGCCTTCCTTCCATGAGAAGATTCGTATCGCCGAGGTGCGTCAATATAATTTCACTGATGTTTCTAAAGAAATTGATGAGTTGATCTCTATCTCCCGTGAATATGACGACCTTAAGACTGTCGCTGCGATGAAGCGGTTGGTTCCTGAATATGTGAGTTCGAATTCAGCGTTTTCAGTTTTGGATAAGTAATTGATATGTGGCCATTTTCCAAGCGTATTTCTCTTTCATCATCCCAGATTTTCGAGGGATTCACAGATTGCCATTCGCATATTCTTCCCGGTGTAGATGATGGTGTGAAGCATATTGAGGAGTCGCTGGATATCCTGAGCCGCTATGAGGAGATGGGATTAAAGGCTGTTTGGTTCACTCCTCACATCATGGAGGATATTCCTAACACGACAGCTGACTTGAGGGAGCGCTTCGAGGCGCTGAAGGCCGCTTATCACGGGCCGCTCGAGCTCCATCTCGGAGCCGAGAACATGATCGATAATTTGTTCGAGAACCGATTGGCTGCCAATGACTTCCTTCCTATGGGTCCTAAACTTGACCACCTCCTGGTAGAGACCTCATATTTCACTCCTCCATACGGTTTTCATGACACTCTTGAGAAGGTAAAGGCTGCGGGATATTTTCCCGTGCTGGCCCATCCGGAGAGATATGTCTACATGGGATCAAAGGATTATGACCGCTTGAAGGAGATGAAGATTCTCTTCCAACTCAACCTGTTCTCTTTGGCTGGATACTATGGTTCTTCTGTCCAGCACACGGCTGAGACGCTTCTGAAGAAGGGGTATTATGATTATGCCGGCACAGACATCCACACCGTCACAATGCTGGATCGCTGGCCTCTTCGTCCGATCAGTCCCAAACGCCTCCCGGAATTCCGTACTCTTTAGATTAAAGCTGCTTGTTAAGGCGGCGTATTATCCGATCCACATCGGACTCTAAAACCGTGCCTTTCAGGGCCACGACAGTCTGGCCATAAAGGATTATCACTAAGTCAGAGACGTGCGCTCCATCATCTGAGACCTCGCCGTAAGTCTCGTCAAACGCGAAGGTTCCTTCGCCGTTTCTTCTGACCAAATTCTCGGGCCTGAGGTTGCGTTTCACGGATGTTTCTATCTCGTCCTTCAGCTCCGGCCGGCTGTCACCGTAGTCAAGCATATAGACTACACCGACCCTCTTGAAAGCCTTGGCCACTTTCCTGGTCCAGGCACTTCCAGCTTTACCTACTGTTTTTCCCATTGTCATAGCGACGCGTCCGAGTTTCATCAGTGACACGTTGCCTCGGCCGTCATAGCGTTCCATCAGGGCTGTGATATTCTCAAATCCTTCCTGGTAAGTTCCTTCGAAAGGGGTTTCGGCTGGGGCCGCCAGACCAGATAAAGGCCCCTGGCCGGGGATCTGGGCATTGGCCCGTATTCCCATCGCCAGGAGCGATGATAATATTACTAAGCGTAATAATCTCATAGTCATTATGGACTAAAACAGATTCTTTGATGCGCCGGCAACAGCCTCTTCCACATCGGATCTTTTCATCAGGCCATCTATTCCGATGAAGACAGTCTCGCCATCGTCCTTATTGAATATCGTGAGCAACAGACTCTTGAGGAACTCCTCATTGCCGAGGGATAAAATGTTGACTTTCTGTCCGCCATCCTTTACTTCCATCAGCGTCTCAAACTTCTGGCCTCCAATGACTTTGTTAACATCCTTGGATATCTTTTCGGCCAGGGAGCTGTCCTCTGTCCTGAGCAGGTAGAAGCCTGTCATCGACTTGATCATCGGACCGAAATCCACATCGCTGTCCTCAATTCTGACCTCGGGAACTTTGCCGATCATCTTGAACATGGAAGGGGAGATATAGACCGCGGTAATGCGATCGTCATCTGAATATTTCTGGTACAGGGACCTATAGTCCTGGGCAGCCGCGGATATAGACAATAATGCGGCGGCGAGTGTTATTATAATCTTATTCATTTTGTCAAAGCGTTATTAAGTTGTTCGTTGATTGTTCCGGACACGGAAAGAAGAACTCGTTCCACCTCGGCATAGGCCAGCGCCGGGTCATCAAAGGTGTCTTGCAGCTGAGGTTGCCTGAGGCTTATAGCCAGACCAACGACAAGGAGTAGGGAAGCCGCTATGCCGCAGATCCAAGGGATCATGCGCCTTCTGGAACGGGCGGATACCGCCTGTCCGACTCTGTTCTCAAGACCTGCCGGGACCTCTATTGAATTATCAAGCGAGATCCTCTCGAGATCCTCGAGACTCAGTTTCTCTATTTCATCTATTGTCTTCATCTGCGATCATTTTCTTTAAGTTCTTTCTGGCGTTGCTGAGTTTTACTCTCACATTGGTTTCGGAGAGTCCGGTCAACAGCGCTATCTCCGGGTAAGATTTATTGTCGAAAACTTTCATTTCCAACACCTTCCGTTGTTTGTCAGGAAGCCTCGCCAGGCATTGTTTGATTCTTTCGAGGTTCTCTTTCCTGATCAGAATCGTGTCTATTTCGTCGGAGTTGTCCGGCACTTCATCCAAGATGTCTTGAGCTTTTAGGTCTCGTTTGGCAAGAGCAGAGCTCCGGATCTTGTCCAAGCAGATGTTTCTTATGACCGTGATTCCAAAGGCAGCGGGGTTCTTTATTCCGCCTAGGGTAGAGCGCATATTCCAAAGCCTGACCATCAGGTCTTGGACAGCGTCCTCGGCACCGGCTTGATTCTCCAGGATGTAGTAGGCTACCCTGTAGAACCGTTCGGTAAGCGGAACCCAAATCTCTTTGAACTCAGCGGTTGTCATGGTTTATTTCGACTTCGATTCTAGGAAAGTCGCGACATCCTGGACATTGACTTTGCCTCTGACGCAGATGACGGCTCCGCTTCTGGGGGCGCTGATAATCAGGTCGGAGATATTCTCTCCGTCATCATCCGGGATTGCGAATATCTGCACTTTCTCGCCTGCGTCTTTGGCTTCGACGAGGAGGAAGTCTTTAGTCAGCACTTTTGAGAGCCTTGACTCGAAGCGGGACCTGACATCGGGGTCGCAATCAGCGAAACTGGCTATTGTTACTTGCTTGACATCTTTCATTAAATCAAGTAGTTCCAGCGCGTCTTTGTCTCCGCTTTTCCTGATGGCTTTCTTTACGATTGCCAGACCCAGACTGCCGAGGTTCAGGCATTGGAAATCCGAGTTAAGGGAATATTCCTTCATCAGCGATGTAACTCGTTTCCCGTAGTCTATGGACGGGGTGGCAGCCTGCGCAGGTGCTCCGGTACCGACTGACGCGAGTATGATCAAAAAAGCGATTACTGTTTTTCTCATGTCTGCGAAGTTAATGATTTTTACGAACTCCGCTATATAGACGAAAGAAAACCCGAAATGTAACGCTTGCCTGCAGATTATTTACTGCTAAGTCAAAGAACACGGCGTTTTCTTGCCCGCAGAGTAAATATTTTACTCCCAGGTCATGCAAAGCGTTGTTTTCTTGCCCTGAGAGTAACAGAAACACCGGTGAATGAATGGGTTAAAGTGCGAATGCGGAATCGTAAAAGTTTTTTCTTTGTTTTGTAAGAAAAAGTGTTTCTGTTTTTGAATATATGGGTAGGCTTTTTTGATTACATTTCGGGAAAGAAAAAACTTGGACTATGAATCGTGTTGAGAGATTTAAGATGTGGGCTGAGTACAGGACTTGGCCAATGGGTTACTATCACCTTGTCGTTGAGTCATTTGAGAAGGGAGAACTATTCAATAATGATTCGCAATTCGCTGCCGGAATGAACACTGTGGCGCTTGCCCAGTTCGTTTTCAATGTGGTTATCTTGGTTTTTGACTTGATGGTTAACCATGCCCATTTCCTGGTTAGATGCACCGGCACCTCGGCTGTTGATTTTTTTATCGCATTTAAGAAGAGGATTAATTCCGTTCTTGTCGCAGACCATTTCCCTCCGCTACCTGATGACCTCGGTTTTAAGCTCATTCCCATTGATGTGAATGATCCTTATCAACTGAAAGATGTCGCTGTCTATATCCCTCGCAACCCTTATAAAGCTAATAGCAGGATAACTCCCACGGGTTATATCTGGAGCTCCAATTACTTGATTTTCAGCGACCTGAACAAACTTATACAGAAAAGGCCTTTGAAAGATTATCCAGCTAGCAGAATGCGTAAGGTACTGAAATCGAAAACTGTTTTGCCTGATGATTATCTTTTCAATGAGAACCTGGGAATCATCCTGCCGGAATCGTATGTCGCCACAACTGATGTTGAACGGATAATTGGCACTTCCTGGAATTACTGCGACAGGATAGTCAGGAACATGGATGCTTATGTCCGGATAGCTGAAAAGATAGGGGACAGGATCGTTATTAATGACAACGAGCTAGGCACAATAATCTATTCAATATGTAAGAATAAATACGGTGTCAAGTCATATCTTGAATTAAGTTTAAGGGATAGGTGCTCGTTGGCGGTAAGGCTGGCAAAAGATTATTACATCGAGCCTAAGAGAATCTGCAGGAAACTCTCTATCGAACGGTCTGTTTTAGAGGATTTGTTACGCTAAACCGCCAATCCCAATACTCTGCGGACAAAGAACACGGCGTTTTCTTGCCCCTGAAGTAAATAATTTACTCCCGGGTCACGTAAAGGGTGGTTTTCGTGTCCTGGGAGTATTGGAGAGCCCGGGACTGGCCCGGGAAAAAGGTCTAAAGCGCTCTACAAGGCTTCGAGTTCGGAGATCCAAAGGTGGACTTTGGCGTCGGAGGGCATGCGGAAATCACCGCGGGGCGAGAAGCTGACAGGGCTGATCTTTGGACCGTCAGGCATGCAGGAACGCTTGAACTGCTGGCTGAAGAACCTCCAGTAGAACTTCTTGAGCCACTTCAAGATAGTCTCCTTGTCGTACTTGCCGGAGAACGCCCGACAGGCTAGGAAGTAGATCTTGGAAGGAGAGTAGCCGTGGAGCATGAGGTTGTAGATGAAGAAGTCATGCAACTCGTAAGGACCGATCAAATCCTCTGTCTTTTGCTTTATCTCACCCTTCTGGTCGGCAGGCATAAGTTCCGGACTGATAGGAGTTTCCACAATGTCAACCAATATCTCGGCAGCAGGTCGTCCACCCGAAACCGCGGGAGCGGTGAACACATTCTCCGCCGCCCAGCGGACCAAATGCCTGATCAAAGTCTTGGGAACAGAGGCGTTAACTCCGTACATCGACATGTGGTCACCGTTGTAGGTACACCAGCCGAGAGCCAGCTCAGACAGATCGCCTGTACCGATCACAAGACCGTTCTCTTGGTTTGCCGTGTCCATAAGGATCTGAGTCCTCTCACGCGCCTGCGCATTCTCATAAGTGGAATCCATGACCGCAGGATCATGGCCGATATCCTTGAAATGCTGCTCGACAGCCGGCACGACAGAAATCTCACGAGAAGTAACACCGAGCGCCTCCATCAAGTCGACAGCGTTGGATTTGGTCCGGACTGTAGTCCCGAGTCCGGGCATGGTAATTCCAATAATACCCGAACGATTATATCCCAGTTTGTCGAAAGCCATTGCGGTGACAATCAGGGCTAGAGTGCTGTCCAGGCCACCTGAGATGCCGATAACGGCCTTCTTGCAGCCAATATGCTCCATGCGAGCGGCCAAACCGGTCGACTGGATAGAGAGGATTTCCTGGCATGCCTCAGCCTCCTCGGCGGGATCATCTTCAGGAAGGAAAGGATGCGGTTCAACTTTTCTGTATAAACTATCCGAGAAATCAGTCGGAGCGGGATCGCCAATCTCAAATCGGCAATAAAGGTTCGAATATTCACAAGCCGAGGTCCCGTCCGGAGCCATGCCTCTGAACGAGTTCTTTTTCTGACGGTGCACACCGATTTTCTCGATGTCGATGTCAGCGAATGTGATCGAGTCCTCCATCTGGAATCTCGCATTCTCGGCTAATAACTCTCCGTCCTCGCATATTATCGCTGAGCCACCGTAGACAGTGTCCATTGTGGACTCGCCGTAACCCGCTGAGCAATACACATATCCCGAAACAGTACGGCCGGACTGGTTGATCACGAATTCCCTGCGCTTATTGTGCTTTCCAGCCACCTCGTTGGATGCGGAAATATTCACTATAACTTGAGCTCCGGAAGGAGCGAGGAATGAGGACGGCGGGACTGGAGTCCAGAAATCCTCGCAGATTTCGATACCGAAAGTCGTCCTGCCGATTGAGAAAAGCAGGTTGGGCGACAGGTTGCAGCGCTGCCCGCAATACCTTGTGACAGAGTCGAAGCCGTCACGGTAGTGATTCCTGCCGTCATCGACAAAACGCCCCACGCGGGTATTGGAAGGGGAGAGGAAGTCGGATCCGGAAGCGAACCACCTACCCTCGTCGAACTCGGCGTAGGTCGGTAGATAGATCTTCGGAACAATTCCCTTAATGCCTCCGTTGCGAATCACCACGGCGCAGTTATAAAGACGTCCGCGGTAGCGTACCGGTGCTCCCACAACCACAGTCGCGTGCTTGCCACGGGTGTGATCGGCTATCTTCTTGACCGCTTCCTCTGAGGCTGTCAGCAGCAGGCTCTGTCCGAACAAATCCAGGCAGGTGTACCCTGTGACCGAGAGCTCAGGAAAGACGACCAAAGAGGCTTTCCGCTCCTCGGCCTTGTCTATGAGCCTGATTATCGAGTCGCTGTTGAATTCCACATCAGCGATCTGCACGCGCGGCACGGCGGCCGCCACCCTGAAGAATCCGTAATCCATTTTAAATGAATATAATTAGGCGTTGGCCGGATCGTTGTTTTTGTCCTGTAACTCAAGGTTTTCCCTCTCCGCGCGACGCTTGGCGTTGACGGTCAAAGCTATCCCCCTGTAAACGAAATAGCATCCGATCAAGAGAATAAGTATATTCGCCCAGGACTTTCCGGACCCATTAACTACAGCGGCGACGCCGAAGGCGATGATGAACGCCGCTACAACGAAATAAATGATATTAAGAAACTTAGGCATATCTTATAGTGATTCGATAAGTTTAACAAATATTGAGCACATTCTGTCAGCCGCGGCATCCGCAGCCTTTATCACGTCGTCCCCGTCATTCTTGTAGTCCTCCGCATAGTCGTCATGGGCCTCGTTCGTGACCACAGACATGCCGAACACCGGAATATCCGAATGGCGGGCGGTAATGACCTCAGGAATGGTTGACATTCCGGTCACATCTCCACCGATGATCCTAATATATTTATACTCGGACGGAGTCTCGTAAGTGGGGCCTGTGCCGCCGAAATACACACCCTTCTTGAGAGGAATACCCAAGCTTGCGGCGATTTCCTCCGCCTTGGCGATCAAACCGAGATCGTAGGGCCTTGTCATGTCGGGGAAACGGGGGCCGAATTCGTCCATATTTGGACCGATCAATGGGTTAGGTTGCTGGCAGATGTGGTCTTTGATTATCATGAGGTCGCCGACCTTATAGTCGTAATTGACTCCTCCCGCGGCATTGGACACAAACAGATACTGGATGCCGAGTTTGACCATGACCCTGGTCGGAAGAGTCACCAGTTCCATCGAATAGCCCTCATAATAGTGGATGCGGCCCTGCATCATGATAGCGGTCTTTCCACCGACCTCTCCGACAAGGAAGTTACCCTTATGGCCGATAGCCGTGGAGACAGGGAATCCAGGGATATTCTTGTAAGGAATCACGATGGGATCCTTGACCGAATTGGCGAGCTTGCCGAGGCCGCTGCCGAGAATGATTCCGACAACAGGCTTCAGATCACCGATCTGTTTCTGAATATATTCGGCAGCAAGATGGATTCTTTCTATTCTTGTATCCATTTGATTATTAATTATTTCTGATATTCGCAATAAAACTCAGCGCCTCACGGCCTCCATCAAGAATCTCCTCCTCGCTGGGGACGGTCCTGTCCCTCATGACCAGCCGACCTCCAGAAACCAGCGAGCTGACGCAATCGCTGTGGGCGGAATATACCAGGTTGGCTAGGAAGGGAGCGGGGGACAGGAAGAATGTGTTGTCCGTGTCAATTATCTGGATGTCAGCGTCCCAACCTTCTTCAATCTTGCCGGTCTTGACTCCAAGCGCCTTGCCCCCGTTAACTGTGGCCATGTCAAGCAAATCCTGTAGCGGAAGGGAAGTGGGATCCCTTCTCCAGCCTTTGGAGACTATCGCTGTGGTCTTCATCGCCTCGAGAATATCGAGGTTGTTGGATGAGGCGCAACCGTCAGTACCGAGACAGATATTAGCTCCAGCGTCCTTGAGTTCCTTGCAAAGGAATCTTATGCCGGAAGCGAGTTTGAGATTGGAGTTGATATTGTGTACGCAGTTGACACCTCTAGCGCCAAGTATCTCCACATCCTTCTCGCTGAGCCAAAGGGCGTGAGCGGCTATCACATCTGGCCCAAGAACTCCAAGGGAGTCGAAATACTCCACGGGACTTAAACCTCCGTGATTGGCCTTGCAATCAATTACTTCCTGCTCAGTCTCGGCGACATGGAGATGGATTCGAAGCCCATTTTTCCTGGCATATTCAGTGACCCAAAGGATCAAGGGTTCGCTGACCGTGTAGACGGAATGGATGCTGACAGCAAAGTGCTCTCGGGCTCCCCAGCCTCTGGACGTCTCATGGATGATCTGGCATTCGTCCTTCTGCTTCGCTGCGGTTTCCTCGTTGAAATTGTCAAGGAAGGTGTAGGAGATAAGGCAGCCGAGTCCAGCTTCCGCTGCGGCCAACCTTGTCATCGGTGAGTGCCAATACATGTCGTTGAAGGTGGTAGTGCCGGTCTTTATCATCTCGAGGGCGGCCACCCTGGAGGCTCGCAGGACAAAAGGCTCGTCAATGTGTGCCTCGATGGACCAGATGTGGTCTAGCCAATCGGAAAGGACCATATCAGCGCCAACGCCTCTGAGGAGACTCATGGCGGCATGGGTGTGCATATTGACGAATGCAGGGGAGGCTGTTTTGCCGGTGCAGTCGAGAATCTCTTCCGCGATCGGCTCAGGGACCTGGAGCCCGGCGGGGGTGATTTTGCTGATCTTCCCTCCGGCGATCATGATGTCGACCTGCTTCCCGTCGAGTGTTATATTTCTAAGGAATAAATCTCCCATATCAAGACCGATTTTTCAAATATAAGAAAAAATCGCTAATATTGTTTAGAATTAATAACCCTGAAGCGATGAAGAACATCCTTAAAGCTATCTCTTTCCTGATGGTCTTGATTTCCGCATCTGCCGCGGCGCAAAACTCAATCGGATCTATCGAGCAGAATTTCAAAAACATATCATGGGAACAACCTATCGGTGTCTATTGGTATTGGATAGGCGGTAATATGAGTGAGGAGGGCGTTGTCAAGGATCTTTATGCGATGAAGGAAGCCGGGATCACAAGGGTACAGATCGGAATGATCGGAGACGGGCAGGGGATTCCGCTGGGACCGCTAAAGATGTTCACGGATGATTGGTGGAACATTCTCCACACAATGTTCAAGACAGCCGGAGAGCTTGGGATCGATGTCGGTTTATTCAATTGCCCCGGATGGAGCCAGAGTGGTGGGCCTTGGGTCAAGCCATCCCAGGCGATGCGTTACCTGGCCACGGTCAAGGACACTCTTGCCGGACCTGTGAAGTATCATGCAAAGCTTCCTGATGTCGGAGAGAACTCGCAGGATGTCAAGGTGTTGGCTTATCCGTTGATTGAGCCGAAGACTCTTCTTTCGACTTCGGGTAACGTGAGTGCTTTGAAGGAGATTTCGCTCCGGTCCGAGTCTCCTGTCAGTGTCAGGACTGTTGTTCTGGAGTTTGTTCCGAAGACTGGGGAAACAGATGTGGAGTTGTTCGCGGATGGGAAGCTGGTTATGAAGACCTATGCCGACAGGAGTAACGCTGGTGTCAATGTGGGTTTTGATCCTTATGCTCCCGTGGTAGTCTCAATCCCGGAGACGGTCGGGCGCGAGTTTGTGATCAAGTTGGAAAAGGCTGGAGTCATCAGCAAGGTCACTCTTTCGGATGTGCCTGTGGTCGAGCGCTATCCCGAGAAGGCTTTCGCCAAGATGTGGCAGACTCCGCACCCGATGTGGGACGCTTATATGTGGCCAGAGCAACCGACAGACGAGGCCGGATTAGTCGTCAAACCGTCGGAAGTAATTGATATAACTGAATATATGTCATCTGACGGCACTCTTGACTGGACAGTTCCCGCCGGGAAATGGGTCGTGGCCAGGACCGCCATGTTGCCGACCGGATCAATGGATGGTCCTGCTCCGGTGGAAGGCCAGGGCCTTGAGACTGACAAGATGAGCAAAAAGCATATCAGGGACCATTTCAATAACTATCTGGGAGTCATTCTCGAACGGATTCCGGCCGCTGACAGGAAGACTTTCAAGATCGTTGTGGAGGATAGTTATGAGACTGGAGGCCAGAATTGGACTGATGATATGATCGAGGATTTCAAGAAGGCCTACGGTTATGATCCGACGCCTTATCTTCCGGTCTACAGCGGTGTCGTCGTGGGAAGCCGTGATATTTCGGACCGCTTCCTTTGGGACGTGCGTAGGCTGGTCGCCGATGAGGTCTCATATAATTATGTAGGTGGGCTTAGGGAGATCAGTAATGAGCATGGTCTCACTACTTGGCTGGAGAATTACGGCCACTGGGGCTTCCCTGGTGAGTTCCTTCAGTATGGAGGCCAGTCTGACGAGATAGCGGGGGAATTCTGGAGTTTCGGTGACCTGGGAGATATCGAGAACAGGGTGGCTTCTTCCTGCGGCCATATTTATGGAAAGAAAAAGGTCTGGGCTGAAAGTTTCACTTGCGGCGGGCCTGACTTCACCCAGTATCCAGGACAGATGAAGCAGAGGGGTGACCGTTTCTTCACGGAGGGCATAAACTCTTCTCTGATGCATGTTTACATCCAACAGCCTGATGATCGGGTCCCGGGTTTGAACGCTTGGTTTGGAAATGAGTTCAACCGCCACAATACCTGGTTCTCGCAGATGGATGTATTCAGCGATTACCTTAAGCGTTGCAACTATTTGCTCCAGCAAGGGCGCTATGTGGCCGATGTGGCTTATTTCCTGGGAGAGGACGCTCCGAAGATGACCGGAACCAGGGATCCTGAGATTCCGGAGGGTTATTCCTACGATTTCGTCAATGCCGAGGTCTTGATGAACGCATCTGTCAAGGACGGGAAGTTGCTGCTGCAGAGCGGGATGGAATATTCAGTCCTGGTCCTTCCGAACATCCGTACGATGCGTCCTGAGCTTCTCGCAAAGTTGGAAAGACTTGTGGCTGAAGGCTTGACAATCCTGGGGCCTGCTCCTAAGAAGTCCCCGAGTCTTGCCGGATGGCCGCTTGCTGACTTGAAAGTAAAGGAGATCGCGGCTAAGATGTGGCGGACCTCGGAGGAGCCTTTCGCCACGTGTTTCGATTATGGCAAGGGCAAGGTCTACAGGTCCGGCTCGCTTGAAAGCGTTTTCGCCGAGAAGGGGATAACCGCTGATTTCGTGGCTGACGATCCTACGCTTCCGATTCAGTTCATTCATCTGACGCAGGAAGACGCTGATATCTATTTCGTTTCCAATCAGGGCGAAGAGCCAATCTCTTTTGATGGAATATTCCGGGTTAAAGGCAAGGCTCCTGAGCTTTGGAACCCTCTGACAGCTGAAATCCGCTCATTACCTGAATTCAAGTTCCTTTCAAAGACCACTAAGGTTCCGATGAGGCTTGATGCCTTCGAGAGTTCTTTCATTGTATTCCGCAAAGATGCGTTGCCCGCGGCCGGAGAAGGCATGAATTATCCTGTGGAAACAGTTGTGGCTGAGGTCAATGGGCCGTGGATGGCCGCATTCCAAGAGGGGAGAGGTGGCCCTGAGGCTCCGGTTGTTTTCGACCAGCTTACCGATTGGACAGAGTCTTCCGATCCGCATATCAAGTATTTCTCCGGCACGGCTGTTTATTCTTCTGAGTTCAAACTCAAGAAGGTGCCATCAGGGCCGGTATACATTGATCTTGGCAAGGTCATGGTGATGGCTAAGGTGAAGGTCAACGGGAAATATGCCGGGGGAGTCTGGACGGCTCCTTACCGGTTGAATATTAGCGGGTTCCTGAAGAGGGGGAGCAACAGTGTCGAGGTCGAGGTGGTGAATTGCTGGCGCAACAGGTTGATCGGAGAGAAGGAGGTCATTCCGGAGTCCGAGCGCTTCACCTTCCAGACTTCCACATCTCTCGACAAAGACTCAGAGCTCCAATCCTCCGGCCTTCTCGGCCCCGTCCGCATCCTCTCCATCAATTACAACCTCCTATAGCTTTATCACCAATCAGCAGTTAGCCCCTGTATATGGGAAGGTGATGCAAAAAGGGCCGCTGGTGAGCGGCCCTTGTGCGTGTGGTTAGAGAAGGATCTATTTAGAGTAGGTCTCCTTGACGAAATCGGAGCCCAGCAGATAGTCGGCGCAAGCCTTGATGCTCACATCCCACTCACCCTTGGTGAAGCCCTCAAGCTCCACGATGTAGTTCTCCAGACCAGCGACATCAGCGTTTTTGAAAATCGCGTCGAAGCCGACCATACCACTCTCACCAAGCTCATAATGATCCTTGATGTGGAGCATCTTGAAGCGGCCAGGATACTTGCGGAAGTACTCGACAGGATAGGCGCGGCCCATGCAAGCCCAGTACACATCCATCTGGAAGAATACATAATTAGGATCAGTGTTCTCGAGCATGAAGTCATAGACGACCTTATCCTCGACCTTGTTGAACTCATGAGCATGGTTGTGGTAGCCATAACCCATTCCGGCCTCAGCGCACTTCTTGCCAATGGCGTTGAAGTAATCGCAATAGGTCTTGAGGTCCTTCAGGTTGTCGGGGATAGGGAAGCTGGGGGTTACAATGTAGGAGCAACCAGCGGCCTTATGGGCAGCGATCGCCTTGTCCCACCATTTCATTGACTCGTCGAAATTGCCGGTCGCCAACTCCTCAGGAGAGAGGGAATGACCGACATGGCTGGACATTGACTTGAGACCAGCGGCCTCAAGATCAGCCTTGTACTGCTCAGGAGCGACTCCGTAGAGCAAACCCTGCTCACCATCATAGTTAGCAGCCTCCACGGCCGTGTAACCCATCTCGGCCAGAGCCTTGAAGACCTGCTCGTGATTGGCGGCATACTTCTCGGCGTTACCGATGACGTTCCTGATGCTGTAGAGCTGGAGACCGATATCCTTCTTCACAGGCTCCTTGGCCTTGGGCTGGCCACATCCCGCCATAAGCAGGAGAGCAGCCATAAGAATCAAACCGCTTCTCATTTAGTCAAGGATTTTCACGCGAATATTACGATACCACACATCGTTGCCATGATCCTGGAAACCGATGTAGCCCTCGTGGGCGTCGCCACCAAGGTTGTTCAGCAGCTCGAAAGCGAGCGGCCAAGCCTCCTGGGAGAACTTGCTGGCCTGAAGCATCTCGGTCCACTTAGGAGTCCAGAGATGATACTCGAGGACGTTCTCGCCATTCTGGGCGTGAACCACAGTGCCCTGATAGACCATGATGCTACCAGTGTTCCACTCACCGAAAGGATTCTGGTTCTGCGGCTTGGCAGGGATCATGTCATAAAGGGAAGCGCTCTGGCGGTTGCCGTCATGACCGAGCTTGGCATCCGGATGATTGGCATTGTCAAGAACCTGATACTCAGGAGCTGAGATGTAGATAGGCTCATACTGGACAGCACCTGTCTCTTTATTCTTGGTAGTGACCTCACGGGCGAGATAGAAGACACCAGAGTTTCCACCCTTGGAGATCTTCCAATCAAACTTCAACTCGAAGTTCTTGAACTTCTTGGTGAAGATGATGTCGCCACCGTCTCCGGACTGGGACTCACCAGCACCGGTGCCGGCGAACTTGAGGCAACCGTCCTCGATGGTCCAACGGGCGGGAACATTATCTTTCCCATAGCCCCTCCAACCATTAAGGGATGTGCCGTCAAAGATCACAATGTAACCCTCGTCATCAACGGGGAAGCCAGCCAGATCAACCTGCGCGTTTTCAACAACCTCGTAGGCGGGTACGCCGTTGTCCTCAGCAGTGGCAGCGGCCTTCTTGTTCTTGCATGCGGAAAGTGCCAGGACCGCCGCGGCGCAAGCTACGATAACTAAGATTTTCTTCATAATGTAAATATAAGATTTAAAGATTATTCGGGCATATCAGGGAGCTTGTAGCCAGCACGGTACTCACGTTTGATGAGGCCGGCGGCGAACTCGCGGGCGTTGACAGGATCCGTGTAGGTCTTGTTGAAGGTCGGGTGACCGTCCTTGATGGTGAAACCATCGTGGATCTGGAACCTGATCTTAGCCTCGGCAGGGATGTTGGTGAACTTCATGTTCGGGCCATCCCACTCGAGAATCTGGTTGAGATCCTGGAGCCTGACAGCGGCGACACCGAGGTCGACCATCTCAACGAACGGACCGGCCTGGCTGAAGTCAGAAGCTGAACGGGTGAAGTTGTCAGGATCGACCATGCACTCCTTGCAAGCGCGGATCCAGTCCTGCTGGTGGGAAAGGGTAACCTCGCGGACAGCGTGAGGAACCTCAGGCTTGCGGCCGGAGACAAGGTAAGGCTTGTTACCGTAGCAACCGACAACCATGATGTCCTTGGTGCCGTAGAAGATGCTGCAGCCACCATCGGTATTGAGGTTGACACCCTCAGGAATACCCTCGGGACGCTCAGGCTTGAAGCCACCGTCGTACCAGCGGACCTCGACCTCAGGAAGAGCGAGCTTAGGCAGGTTCTCACGGGCAGGGAAGGTCAGCTTGATCATCTCAGCGCTAGGGCAGCAGTCGGTGAGGACAGGGGTAGAGCTGGCCTGGGCCTTGATCGGATAACCGAGCTTCAGACCGACAAACGGGACATGCATGATATGGCAAGCCATGTCACCCATAGCACCGGTGCCGAAGTCCCACCAGCCGCGGAAGTTCCAAGGATGGTAGATCTCGTTGTAGTCACGCATCGGGGCGGGGCCGATGAAGGCGTCCCAGTTCAGGGTTGAAGGGATAGGCTGGACCTCTGAGGGTTTCTCAAGTCCCTGAGGCCAAATAGGACGGTCGGTGAAGCAGTCAACGCGGGTGACCTCTCCAATCTCACCATTCCACAGCCACTCGATAGCCTGGCGGGTGCCGGCGCCGGAAGCGCCCTGATTACCCATCTGTGTGGCCACCTTGTACTTCGCGGCAAGCTTGGTGAGGAGGCGGGCCTCATAAACAGTCAGGGTGAGGGGCTTCTCGCAGTAGACGTGCTTTCCGGCGGCGATGGCCTGGGCAGCGATAACGGCATGGGTGTGGTCGGCGGTGGCAATCATGACGGCGTCAGCCTGATCAAGCATCTCGTCGAACATCACACGGTAGTCATTGTACTTCTTGGCGTTAGGATATCTCTTGAAAATATGGTCAGCATACTTCCAGTCGACGTCGCAAAGTCCGATGATATCCTCGGTCTCCATCTCACGAAGGTCGGCGGCTCCACGTCCTCCAATACCGACACCAAGAATCTTAAGCTTCTCGGGAGGAGTCACTTTTTTCTTCTTCTTGTCAGTCTTGGGGGCCTCTCCGGCCATCATGATACCAGGTGCTACTGCCAGTCCGGCAGCCATCGCTGTTCCCTTCTTAAGGAAAGAGCGTCTTGACATGTCGTTGCTCATTGTTTTTTGGAATGTTTAATTATGTGTCGCATAAATAAATTGTTTCACTATAGCTCCTCGAAATCCACATCTGTGAAAGAAGTCTCGCCTGGGGAGGGGGCGGATCCTTCATCCTTTTGAGCCTCCGAGGCTCGCCAGGTCTCATAGTTGTGCTCGGGTACGTCCTTCAAGAGATTGCTTTTCATGTAGGCGATGACCTCCTCAAGACCTTCCCGGAACTTGTCGAAATCCTCTTTGTAGAGGAAAATCTTGTGTTTGTCGAAGGAAAAGCTGCCGTCAGCTTCTTGCCTTCTCTTGCTTTCTGTGATGGTCAGATAGTAATCGTTGTTACCTTTTGTCGTCTTTACATCAAAAAAATAAGTTCGTTTTCCTGCGCGGACGGGTTTCGACCACACGTCGTCAGAGTTGCGGTCGGGATAGAAGGACCGCTCGTTTTCGTCTTTATACATCGGCGATATAAGTTTGTAATCATACAAATGTAAGAAAAATCTCAAATTGTGTGTTATATTTGCATAAAAATATCGCGTTTATCATGCTAAATAGAAGAATCCTGCGGATTAAAGCATTCAAAGTGATGTTCAGCTATGCTGAGAACCCGTCAATGACCCTTGCCGAAGCCGAATCACAACTTGAGACTTCATGCGAGGCCACCAGGTCTCTCTACTTGTTCATGTTGTCGATTATCCCTTATGTCACTAAGGAGGCGGCGAGGAGGATAGAGGATGCCCGCGGGAAGTTCAATCCAACTGAGGAGGAGAAGAATCCGAATATGAAGTTCGTCCAGAACGCTATCGCGCCATTGCTCGAAAACGATCCGGATTTGACCAAACTCCTGGCCAAAAGAAAACTATCATGGGAGCCTTTTGACGCTTTCATCCGTGACACCTATGACTCGATGACCCAGAAGGATTACTTCATGGATTACATGGCTGATCCCGTCCATTCGATCAAGAATGACGCCGCATTGTTCACGAGGGTGTTCGAGGAGGAATTCGTTGATTCCGAGGCGCTGGCTGACATCCTGGAGGATCTGTCGATCTGGTGGAACGATGATTTGGCATATTCCCTGACCGTATGCTGCGACACTATGAAGTCCCTTTCCAAAGGCCTCAGGTGGGAATTTCCGCCCCTTTACCGCAGCGAAATGATCGTCCCGAGACCGGCAGAAAGCGACAAAACCTTTGTCACCAAGCTCCTCAGGACATCGTACACTTGCTACGACAAGTTTTTCCCTCTGGTGGCCTCCAGCACCGACCAGTGGCAGGAAGATCGTCTGTTCACAACGGACACGGTCTTGATTGTCATGGGGCTCGCCGAGGCCAAGGCTTTTCCTGACCTGCCTTTGAGGGTCACGATCAATGAATATGTCGAGATCTCCAAATACTACAGCACGCCCAAGAGCCGTTCGTTTGTCAACGGACTGCTCGACCGTCTGGCGAAGAAGCTTATTGATGAGGGAGAGATTGTGAAGACCGGGGATTTTGTTTAAATTAGCGGACATTAATTTTTGTTGAAAATGAATATTCTTACAATCACTTTGCTGCAGGCCCAGGCCGGTGGCGCCCAGGCTCCCACTGGAGCTGGTGGAACGTTCTGGATTATGATCATCCTGATGTTTGTTGTCATGTGGGCTTTTATGATCAGGCCACAGCGCAAACAACAGAAGGAATTGGAGAAGTTCCGCAATGAGCTCAAGAAGGGTGACAAGGTGGTCACCGCCGGTGGTATCTACGGCACTGTCGACGAGATCAAAGATCGCTCCGTACTCATCAAGGTCGACGGGGATGTGAAGCTCCGCGTTGACAAGAACTCCATCGTCAGGGACTTCACGGAGGACACGCCTAAGGCGTAAGCTGATGCGGAAAGAAAAGCTGAAAAAACTGCCGGGAAGGGACATCGCGGTATTTTTGATGTCCCTTATGCTGGCGTTTGGTATTTGGCTAATACATAATCTTTCCCTTAAGTATTCTGAGACTTTGTCTGTCCCGGTTGTCGCGGAGTGCGATATCGCGGGCCATTCGAATGTCTCGGCCAACTCCAGCACGATAGCGGCCAGGTGCCGCACCTCGGGGTTCTCGATCCTAAAAGGCCGTCACAAAGCCAAGAAAGACGCTATCCACGTTTCCTTCAACTCAAAGGACATGCACCATGCGGAGAAGGATATGTTCTACATCTCCGCTGCCGAGTTAAGTAATTATGTATCAGACATTTTCGGTGAAGGTGTCCAATTGGAGTCCTTCCTTTCAGAGTCTGTCCAATTCAGGTTCCCGGTAGAGAATCACAAGAAGGTGCCGGTCCACGCTGTGACGATTATTTCTTTCAAACCACAGTTCACGGCTCTCAGCCCGATCAAACTCAAACCGGACTCGGTCCTTGTCTATGGCGAGCCCTACCATCTTGAGAATATCAACATGGTTTATACGAAGGCGATCGAACTGTCTAACGTGAGGTCGAGTGCCCATGGTTCAGTGAAACTTGAACCTGTGCAAGGTATAAGGATGTCTGAGCAGGAGGTCGGTTATTCCTTGGAGGTGACCCGCTATGTGGAGATCTCCACGGAGGTCGCCGTGACCCCCAGGAACGTCCCTGCCGGAATGAAGCTGTCGGTGTACCCGTCAACTGCCAGGGTGGTCTACAAATGTGTTTTCCCATTGACTCACGATCCTTCTGACGTGGTCAGTTTCAATATCGATTACAACGACTTCCAGAAATCTATAGGTGGCCGCTGCATGGCCAACCATTCCAAGATGCCTGACGGTGTGATCGAGTATTCAATCGAACCGGAGGTGTTCGATTGTGTCGAGGAGAGTGTGCGATGAGGACGGTTGCTGTCACAGGTGGAATCGGTAGCGGAAAGTCAACCGTTTGCTCGATATTGTCGGCAAGAGGGATTCCCGTGTATGATTCGGATTCCGCCGCCAAGAGGCTTTACCGGGATGATGATTCTCTCCTTGACGCTATTGAGGAGGCTTTCGGAAGGGGAGTGCGCCTTCCCGACGGATCACCTGATTTCCGCAAACTCGCGTCAATCGTGTTCTCTTCTCCGGAACATCTCCGGATTCTCGAATCAATCGTCCATCCAGCCGTATTGAGGGATTTCCGGCGCTGGGAGGCATCAAAGTCTGCCCTCATGGAGGAAGTTGAGCCGGGAGATGTTTTCTTTGGAAACAAACCGTTCTGCGTCCTCGAGTCCGCGATTATTCTGGAGAAGCCAGAATTCCTGGAATATGTCGACAAGGTGGTCCTTGTTGACGCTCCTCTCCAGACTCGTCTACGCAGGGCATGCGAACGAGACAGTGCCGAGCCTGCTGACATCATCAAGAGGATGGGCGCACAGCGATTCGACATCTCAAAAGTAGACGCTATACTGCATAACGACAGTTCAATCGAGGAACTTGAATCAGAGGTCGAAAAGATATTCGGAAGCCTCTGGTCGCGATAATCACAAGAATAATTATTAAATTTAACGGATATGAAAACAGATCTTACAAAAATTCTCTCAATCTCGGGCCAGCACGGATTATTCCTCTACCTGGCTCAGGCGCGTGGTGGCGCTATAGTTGAGTCACTCTCTGACAAGAAAAGGACAGTGGCTGGGGCGAGCAATCGTATCACCACTCTCGCTGATATATCTATTTATACCACAGAGGAAGAGGTTAAGTTACAGGAAGTGTTGCTTAAGATGAAGGAAGTCCTTGGTGATGCCCCGGCTCCTTCACCCAAAGCAGATGCCGCCGAGCTGAAAGCCCTCTTTGAGAAGGCCCTTCCGAACTATGACGAAAACCGCTTTTATGTCTCGCACATGAAGAAGGTAGTCGAGTGGTATAATGAGATCAAGAACTACGCCTCTTTCGACTTCGTCAACCCTGACGAGGAAGAGGAGGAGAAACCCGCTGAGGAATAGTGAAATCACTGCAGGTCATTACTTTAGGATGTTCTAAGAACACCGTTGACACGGAACGTTTGCTCGCCCGTCTTGATGGTGTGTATAACCTGATTCCGGAGAGCCGTCCGGAACCGGTGGATGTCCTGCTTGTGAACACCTGCGGATTCATAGGCGACGCCAAAGAGGAGTCCATACAGGCTGTCCTCGAAGCCGCAAATAGGAAGAAAGCCGGAGAGGTCGGGAAACTCATCGTGTTCGGCTGTCTATCCCAGAGATACATGGCCCAGCTGCCTGACCTTATTCCTGAGGTTGACGGATGGTTCGGAGCCAGGGACCAGGAACCACTGGTAAAAGCTCTTGGAGGCCATCCTGAGGCCGGAAACGTCCGTTTCAGGACAGATTCTAAGGCATATTCATACCTGAAGATCTCTGAAGGTTGCGACAGGCGCTGCGCCTATTGTGCGATTCCTTTTATAAGGGGCCCGCATAAGTCGGTCCCGATGGAGGACCTTGTCGAGGAAGCTGAGGCCCTGGCAGCAAGCGGGGTTAAGGAATTGATCCTGATCGCTCAAGACACAACTTTCTACGGACTTGATCTTTACAAGGAACGCAAATTGGCCGAGCTGATTCGCAGGCTCTCCGCCGTGGAGGGGATAGAATGGATTCGTATCCACTATTCCTATCCCGCCGATTTCCCTGAGGATGTGCTCGACGAGATGGCTTCCAACCCCAAGGTTTGCAAATACCTCGATATCCCGCTCCAGCACATCTCCGATAAGGTTCTGGGTATGATGCGCCGCCAGGTCGACGGTGCCTGGACAAGGGAGTTGGTGCGCAAGCTCAGAGAGAGAATTCCCGGGGTGGCGCTCAGGACAACCATGATTGTCGGCCATCCTGGTGAGGGCAAGAAGGACTTCGCTGAGCTCCTGGACTTTATCCGGGAAGCCCGTTTCGAAAGGCTCGGGGCCTTCGCGTATTCAGAAGAGGAAGGCACTTATGGGGCGGCAAATTACCGTGACAGGATTCCGCGCCGGGAAAAGCAGGCGAGACTCGCCGAGCTAATGGAGGTTCAAAAGGATATCTCCCTGACTTTCAATCAATCACGAGTCGGAACCTTAGAACGTGTGCTCGTGGATGACTATGCCGACGGTGTGCTGATTTGCCGCAGTCAGCTAGAGAGTCCGGATGTCGATGGGGAGATTATTGTGCGATATGAGCCGGATTTATTCGGAAATATTCCCGCGACTGAGCTTCTCGGCAAGTTTATTGATGTGAAGATCACAGGCGCCGACGAGTATGATCTCGTCGCCGAGCCGGTCAAAAGATAAACATATTATGGAAAAGACTTCATTTTTAAGAAGATTAGCGACACTCGCGCCGGTATTGCTGGTGCTTGTGTCTTGCGCTCCGCAGGCTTTTGTGATCAGGCCTGAGATGAGGACAGCCTCGAAATCGGGTCTGAACCTCATGGGGAAAAGCATGGGTGTAGTCTATCTGACTGGGAAGGAAACTGCTGTGAATGAGTTCAATGAGGCTATAGCTGATGGTTTCGCTAGCCGTCTTGAAGAGGATTATTTCGGTGGTCAGCAAGAGATCGGGTTATTCAAGATGCCCGCTATTGACGGTGCCGATTATTCCGTTAAAGACAGCCTTATCAAGTTGGTTCTAGAGTCCGGGAAGGATGTCGTATTCTTGTTCGATATTCCTACGATTGGAGAGCCTGTGTTGGGTAAGACCCTGAAAGTGGCTGGGAGAAGGGTGAGCCCTGACTCCTCATACGTCACGAATGTGACTTCCCATTTCCTCACGAAGGTTTATGTCTATGATTCGATGAACAAGCAGGATCAGGTCCTGGCTTTCAACGGTGACAAGAGCCTTTCCACGGATGTCTACAGTTTGGGCGCTCCGACGAGGAAGGAGGTCATGACCAGCCTGCCGGCGATTGGTTACAAGGCTGGCGTACTGGCTGCCAACACTTTTCTGTCCGGCTGGAAGCAGGATTATTTCCAGGTGATTTATTATGATGGAGCCGAGTCCGCTTGGAACAAGGGAGCGGAAAAAGCGTACACTTTCCATTGGGATGAGGCGATAAAAGAGTGGATGACCCTCGTGAACAACAAGAGTGCCGAGAAGCGCTCCTGCGCGGCTTACGATATCGCCCTCGGCTGCTTCATGAGCGGTCTTCCTGATCTGGCGTTGGAGTGGCTCGACAGGTCCGACAAAGACATGCCAATCAGCATTTCAAAAGACCTTAGGAAGAAGATTAAAGAATATACTGGCCGCTGATGGAAGAGTTCGATGTCATCATAGTCGGAGGAGGAATCACAGGGGCCGGAACCGCTAGAGATTGTGCCCTGAGGGGCTTGAGTGTCCTTCTAATCGAGCGGGATGACATCGCCACCGGAGCGACCGGCCGTAATCACGGACTGCTTCATAGTGGAGCGCGTTATGCGGTGACGGACAAAGAATCAGCCTCTGAGTGTATAAGTGAGAACATGATCCTGAAGAAAGTGGCCCGCCATTGCGTGGACGACACTTCAGGACTTTTTATTACCCTGCCGGAAGACGATCTTGGTTATCAAGAGACTTTTGTCAAGTCTTGTCTGTCGGCCGGAATCAAAGCCGAGGTCATAGACCCTAAGGAAGCCCTGCGTCTGGAACCTTCTGTAAATCCTGACATTATCGGGGCGGTAAGAGTCCCTGACGGTTGTGTGGATCCATTCAGGCTCTGCGCCGCCAATATGGTCGACGCGAAGCTTCACGGAGCCAAGATCCTGGTACGTTCCGAGGTCATCAGTTTCCATATTACTGGAGATACGGTTAAGGGAGTTCGAGTCCTGGATCACATGACTGGCCAGGAGTCTGATTATTACGCCAAGATAGTCGTCAATGCCGCTGGAATCTGGGGACATCATATCGCCTCGCTGGCTGGAGTAAACGTGGGCATGTTCCCGGCCAAGGGTGCTCTGCTGATTTTCGCACATAGGGTTAACGGAATGGTGATCAACCGCTGCCGCAAACCGGCCAACGCGGATATCCTCGTTCCTGGCGACACTGTTTGCATCATCGGAACCACTTCAACCAGAGTGCCTTACGAGGAGTGTGACGATGTCCGTGTTACTCCCGACGAGGTCGATCTTCTCTTGACTGAAGGAGCGAAACTGGCTCCCAGTCTGATGCACACCAGGATTTTAAGGGGATATGCTGGAGTCCGCCCGCTGGTTTCCGCTGACAATGATCCTTCAGGCAGGAACATCAGTCGAGGCATTGTCTGTCTGGATCACGAGGTACGGGACGGAATAAAGGGATTCATAACAATCACTGGCGGCAAGCTGATGACTTACAGGCTTATGGCCGAAATCGCTACCGATGCGGTTTGCCGCAAGCTTGGTGTGGTTGTCAAGTGCGTGACCGCTCGTGAGCCTCTTCCCGGATCCGAGGGGGGCGGAATAGAGCAGATCGCAAAGAAGATATTCGAATTCCCGACTCTGGCGCAGAAGGCATCTATAGGCAGAATCGGATCCAGTGCCGCTAAGCTGGATTTTGACGAAGACAATAGCGGAGTCGTGTGCGAGTGTGAGGAAGTAACTGTGGCTGAGGTAGATGCCGCTATTGAGAATCTTGAGGTCGGGAATCTGGTCGACCTCCGCCGAAGGACTCGTGTCGGTATGGGACCATGCCAGGGTGAGCTGTGCGCCTGCAGGGCCGCTGGTCGCTTGGCGAAAGCCACCGGTTGTGCCTCAAAAGCCAGGGAAGACCTAAAATCTTTCATGAGGGAAAGATGGAAGGGAATGTACCCCGTGGCTTGGGGCGAGACCCTTAGGGAGAGCGTATACACCCAGTGGGTATATTCGGAAGTACTAGGATTGAACGAGGAAAGATGAGGTTTGACACAATCATAATCGGAGGGGGACTAGCCTCTCTCGTCTGTGGCATCAAAGCGCAGAGGGCCGGACAAAAATGCCTTATTGTCTCGGCCGGACAGAACGCCCTTCATTTCTCGTCCGGTACTTTCGGGCTTCTCGGTAGGCTTGAGGATGGAACAGAGGTCAGAGAACCCCTGAAAGCGTTGTCTTTCCTCCCAAAGAATCATCCATATTCAAAGATCGGAGTCGAGAAGGTTTCTGAATATGTTAGCGGTATCCCGGAGTTTTTCGAATCTTGTGGGCTAAAGCTTCATGGCTCACCATCATCGGAGCCGGAGTTCCCGAGAAACGGTTTCAGACTCACTCCGATGGGTTCTTTCATGCCTGCATGGCTGGCTATGGAGGACGTTACTCTACTCCCATCAAAAGATGAGATAAAGTGGAATAAGGCATTGATTGTCAACTTCCGTGGATTTCTTGATTTCAATGCTGGGTTCATAGCGGAGGGACTGGAAAAGAGGGGAGTTTCCTGCAGGGTTGAGTCCCTGACCATAGAGGATGTTGAAACCCTCCGGTCCAATCCGACTGAGATGCGTTCTGTCGGAATCGCCAGGATAATGGGCAAGGAGTCGAACTGGAAAGAATTCGGCGGGAAAGTAAGGGATCTTGTCAATGGTGAGGATCTGGTGATTGTACCTGATGTTTTCGGGTTCAACCAAGCGGTTGTTATCGAGTGGCTCAAGGAGATGATTCCGGCCGAGGTGATGTTTGTGGGCACCATGCCTCCCTCAGTTCCCGGAATCCGTGCCCAAATTCTTCTCAAACGCACTTTTGAGTCCGCTGGAGGCACTTTCCTTGCCGGTGACACAGCTATCGACCCCACTTTCGAGAATGGGCTTGTGACCGGAATCCACACTGTCAATCTCGGCTCGATTTCTTTGACCGCCGACCAATATGTCCTCGCGAGCGGTAATCTATTCGGAAAAGGGCTTGAGGCGACACCGGACACTGTCCTCGAGCCGGTGTTCGGACTTGACACCGATTTCCCGGCTGACAGGGCGGAATGGTGCGCTCCTGACTTTTTCGCCGAGCAAGGTTACGCTTCTTTCGGAGTGATTACTGACGATTCCTTCCGGCCCATGAGAAACGGGGCTGTTGTGGATAATTTGTTTGTGATAGGATCAGAGGTCGGAGGCTGCAACTCTCTATACGAGGGGAGCGGGGCAGGAGTGGCCATAATGACAGCCCTGAGTGTGGCTGACAGTATAATTGAAGGTAAATAGCCATGCAGGAGAAAAACGTCAGTTTCAATAATTTCGAGCAGTGCATCAAATGCACGATCTGCACGGCATATTGCCCTGTGGTGGCCGTCAATCCGCATTATCCGGGTCCTAAGCAGGCCGGACCTGATGGTGAGCGCCTACGCCTCAAGAACAAGTTCTTCTTCGATGAGAACCTGAAATATTGCATGAACTGCAAGCGATGCGAGGTCGCCTGCCCTTCAGGAGTCAAGATAGCGGATTTGATCCACTCTGCCAGAAGGCGCTACGGTCATGATATTCCCGAACTTAGGGATCGAATCCTGGCCAGTACTGATTTTATGGGCAAATTCGTCCGTCCAGTGGCTCCTATGGCCAACTTTATAGCCGCATCCAAACCTGCCAAGGTAGTTATGGATGTTATGATGGACATCGACCGAGGAAGGACATTCCCGAAGTACCAGCAGAAAGGTTTCATCCGGTGGTTCAAGAAAGAGGCGGCCGATAAGCAGGACAAGTATTCCAAGAAAGTGGCGTTCTTCCATGGTTGCTCGACTGAGTTCCAGCATCCTGAGGTAGGGAAAGCTTTCGTGAAAGTGATGAACGCCATCGGATACGGAGTCGAGCTTCTCGACGAGAAGTGCTGCGGGGTGGCGATGATCTCTAACGCATTGTGGAACTCCGCCAGACGTCATGCCGAGCACAATGTCAAAGTGTTTAAAAAGGCTGTCTCAGAGGGACTTCCGATTGTGGGAGTGTCTTCCACTTGCATTTTCACAATGCGTGATGAATATCCCGACGTGCTGGATGTGGACAACTCAGGAGTCAGGGATAGCATCACCATGGTCGAGAAATTCCTTTTCGAGTTGGTTGACTCCGGTGCCGTTAAGCTGGTATTCAAGGAGGACTACAGAGCCAGGATCGCCTATCATGTGCCTTGCCATAATGAGAAACTAGGGTGGAGCATATTCACGAAGGCTCTTGTCGGGATGATTCCGGGAGTCTCGCTGACTGTCCTGGACAGCGCCTGCTGTGGCATGGCGGGAACATACGGCTTCAAGAAGGAGAATTACAAGTATTCCCAGGAAATCGGGAGCAGGCTTTTCGAGCAGATAAAGTCTTTGGCTCCGGATTTCGTCTGCTGCGAGTGTGAGACATGCAAGTGGCAGATAGAGATGTCAACCGGCTACACAGTCCTGAATCCTATCGTCATTCTGGCTGACGCCCTCGACCTCGATGCGACCGTGGCCGCCAACCACGCATAGTCAATCTTTTTTATTAACTTCGCGCCACAAATAAGGTGGGGCGATCCGCCGCACTCCGGAGCTTCGGGTCTGGGGTGAGGAAAGTCCGGACAGGAAAGGGCACCTTGCTGGGGAAAGCCCAGGCGGGAGAGATCTCGGGCGGCCGTGACAGAAAACAACCGCCACTTCGGTGGTAAGGGTGAAAACGCGAGGTAAGAGCTCACGACGCTTGGCTGGTGACAGCCGGCGGGCACGGAACCAGGGCCTGCAAAACCAAATATACTGGCAGATGAGGGCTGCCCGTCCGATGCCAGGGGGTAGGTTGCGCAGATAAATGGCGGATTTAAAAACAGAAACCGGCTTACGGCTCCACCTTTTTTTGTTTTATTACCATGCCGTCAAAAAAGAAAGTTGAAGCCATGTTCGACAGCATAGCAAAGGACTGGAGGCGAGGATCTCAGTTTTGCGAGCGGGTCTTTCGATCGTGTCGTCAATGCTTTCGGTATAAGGAATTTCGAGGATAGGAACAAAGGTTTGAGGGAGGCTCTGCGAGTCCTAAAGCCAGGCGGCAGACTCGTTATCCTGGAACTCTCAATGCCTGAGAATAAAGTGATCCGTGGAAAAGTCTCGGGAGACAAGGCGGCTTACGCTTACCTTCCCGCATCCGTCAAGGCTTTTCCCCGCAAGAATGAGTTCATGGAACAAATGCGTAACGCAGGCTTCAAAAATGTGACGCATAAGTCTTTCTCTTTCGGTATCTGCCGCGTGTACTGCGGGGAGAAGGAATAACTTGGAGTGATTTTTGATTATATTTGTGAGTTGGACAAAAGCTTGTTGTGATTATGCGATGGAAAACATTGATATTCTTCATATTAGCCACTTTGGTACTGTCCGGATCATCCTGCGACGCCAAGGTAAAGGAGTATAAGGTCAAGGTCGTGAAGGAATATCCCCATGACGAGATGTCTTATACCCAAGGTCTGTTCTTCCAGGGTGATAAGATGATTGAGACTACCGGTCAGTACGGTGAGTCGACTCTCAGGGTCGTTGATCCGGCGACAGGAAAGGCTCTCAAGAAACTCGGGTTCGAGAGGAAATACTTCGCTGAGGGCTCTGTGGAGCTGGACGGAAATATATTCATTCTCACTTGGCAGAACAAGGTCGCGTTCATCTACGACGCTAAGACTCTGGAATACAAGCAGACTTTCAGCTATCCGAGGGAAGGATGGGGCTTGACTACTGACGGGAAGAGCCTGATCGCCAGCGACGGATCAGCCAGGCTATACTGGATGGACACTCAGTACCGGCAACAGAAGTCATTGACAGTCAAGCTGAACGGCAGGCCGATAAACCAGCTCAACGAGCTTGAATGGATTGACGGGAAGATCTGGGCTAATGTCTATATGACAGACATGATACTGATTATCAACCCGGAAACTGGCGCTGTCGAGGCCACGGTGGATTGCGCCGGTCTACTCCCGAGGCATCTTCGCGACGAATATACCGACGTTCTTAACGGTATAGCATATAATCCTCAGACAAAACAGATATTCTTGACCGGGAAATACTGGAAACGTCTCTATGAGGTGGAACTTGTAGCGAAAAAATAGCTATATTCGCGTCTGAAATAAGCGGGGGTACCGGACGTGAAATCCGTCCGGTTGAGATCATACCCATTGAACCTGACGCGGGCAATGCCGCCGTAGGGAAGCATAATCTCAATAACGCCTTTGATGGCGTCCCCTCGCATTAATAATGTTTATTATGCGAGTTTTTCCTTTTTCAGCGGTTATCGCCGCGACTTTTATCCAAGCCGGGTCGGCGTTCGCCCAGGCGCCCGGAGACACAACTAAGGCAGAGTCTTTGGAAGCTTCCATGGTCCAAAGTGTCAGGGCGTCGAAAAACGCCCCGTTCGCTGTCTCAAACGTCAACCGCAAGGCTCTGGGCGATTTCTCGACAACAGGTAAGGAGATTCCATTTCTGCTTTCATCAACCCCTGGCGTGCTCTCATGGAGCGAGAATGGTGTCGGCACCGGAACAACTTATCTCAGGATCAGGGGAGCGGGCGATTCCAGGATCAATGTGACTATCGACGGAGTGCCTCTAAACTCTCCGGAGGATCAGGCGGTTTTCTGGGCTAACATGAACAGTTACAGTCATTTCCTGGAGAGCATCCAGATCCAGAGGGGAGTGGGAACGTCGACCAATGGTGACGGGGCTTTCGGCGGTAGCGTAGCTCTCCGGACAAAAGCGATCTCTTATAATCCGTCTGTTATAGTCAGCGGCTCTTATGGCAGCTTCAATACCTACAATACAGGTATAACCCTTTCATCAGGCTTGATCGGAAGGCATCTTATTCTTGACGGGGCCTTCCACACCACCAGCACTGACGGCTTTATCCATGGCACGGCCGGAAAGTCCGGATCTTGGTATGGTGGCTTGACATGGCTTGGCAGATCCGTCATCCTTAAATACAGGAATATCGGTAATTACGAGCGGACCGGCCAGGCTTGGAACGGAATAACCGCCGGTAACGGTGACTACAGCCTGATGGATGGAAGTTACGACGACGGATCATGGAGTTATACCGCAAAGACCGGGATAAAGACATATAAGGATCTCTATGACAAGGGATTGGGGCAGTTCAACAGCCTTTATGAAAGGATAGTCACCGGCGATGACGGGCTTTTCTTGACGGATGCTTATGGTTACGTGACACAGAGATACACTATGCGCGACGGGACCCTATGGCCGAAGACCACTGACAATTTCTGGCAAGACCATAATATCCTTTCAGCCGCTTTCAATCTCTCGGATGCGTGGAAGGCCAACTTGGCCGCTCACTATACCCATGGGCATGGTTATTACGAGGAGTTCCGTCCGGACAACAAACCAAAGAAGTTCGGGATCACAGACGACAAGGTGAAAAGGACCGATTTCGTCAGGCGCAAGGGACTCACCCAAGACACCTATGGCCTTGTCGGAAATATCTCATACACAGGGAATAACTTCGACCTTATCACTGGCTTATCGGTCCAGAATTTCGACGGTAACCACTATGGCTTCCTCACATACATAAAGGACCAGGCGATGTCTGACCGTCTCCTTTCCGGAGGATACTATAAGTATTACGATTCTGACGCCACTAAACTTGACGGAAGCGCCTTTGTCAAAGGGACTTATCACATAGGAAAGAATTGGGAAGCATTCGCCGACCTGCAGTACCGCCATGTTGGTTACAAGACAACAGGAATCAACGATAAGTTCTACGATGAGGGAGGCCGCTGGTACAACCAGGAGCTGAACGTTGATGAGAACTATGACTTCTTGAACCCCAAGCTTGGTCTCAGCTGGATTTCCGGCCCTAATCACGCCTATGTCTCAGCGGCAATGAGCCACCGGGAGCCGTCGAGGGACAATTTCACGGACAACTACAAATATCCATTCCCGGTCGCTGAGAGCGTTATGGATTATGAGATTGGTTATCAATTCACTTCCAAGCGTTTCCAGGCTGGAGCCAACATTTATTACATGGATTACGACAACCAGCTGGTGCAGACTGGGGAACTCAGCGAGATAGGGGAGCCGCTCACGACCAACATCAAAAGTTCTTTCAGGACGGGAATTGAGTTGACGGCGGCCTGGAGCATACTGCCTTACCTTACACTTGAAGGGAACGCCGCTCTCAGCGAGAACCGGCTGAAGGATTTCACGGAGATGGCCAGCCTGGACTGGGATGATTCATTCAGGCCTATACACTACGACAACGCTCCTCTGGCCTTCTCTCCAGCGGCCATCCTTAACGGATTCATCAGGTTCGAATCCAAGGGGTTCAAGGCAGTATGGCACACGGATTACGTGTCGCGGCAATATCTGGACAACACAGGGAATCATGACCGTTCCCTGCCGGCATATTCATTTTCCGACATCAATCTCTCTTATACTCTGAGACTTCCGAAACTGCTTATCCAGGAGGCGGTATTGGGACTCAATGTCGGTAATTTATTCAACGCCAGGAAGGCAACCAGCGGGTGGGTGTATTCCTCAATTCTTGAAGGTTACGGCCATCCCGATTCCAATCGTTATTACCAGATCGGCTTCATTCCGATGGCAGGCAGGACAATCATGGGCAGCATCAGCCTGAAATTCTAAATATTGTGCTATATTTGTACGATATTTGGTTTTTATGGCACTGCTGCTGACATTCTTATTCGGAACTCTTCTCGTCTCGTTCCTCTGTTCTATCCTTGAGGCGACCTTGATGTCAACTCCGCTGTCTTTCATCACGATGAAGAAGGAGCAGGGTTACAAGCTGGCGGATAAGTTCCTCGATTATAAGACTGACACCGAAAAGCCACTGGCGGCTATCTTATCACTAAACACGATCGCCAATACGATTGGCGCCGCCGGTGTCGGCCGCCAAGCCACAATCCTTTTCGGCAGCACATGGTTCGGAATCATCTCCGCCATAATGACTCTTTTGATCCTGGTCTTCGCCGAGATCGTACCAAAAACCATCGGAACCTCATACTGGAAACATTTGATGGGCTTCGCGACAAGGATGATCTCGCTTCTGATCGTCTTGATGTATCCTCTGGTGCTCTTGGCCAGCCTTGTCGGTAAGATTCTCTCCAAGGATGAGGATGAGGCCGCCGTCAGCCGCGAGGAAGTCACCGCGATGGCCAATATCGGCGTGGAGGAGGGTGTGATCGACTCTGACGAGAACAAGGTTATCCAGAATATCATGAAGTTGGACAATGTGCCGGCTTATGAGGCGATGACGCCCAGAATCGTGGCTGTCACAGCCCAGGAGAACATGATGCTCAAGAACTTCTACAAGAACGACCAGTATCTCCATTATTCCAGAATCCCTGTCTATGGTGATTCCCCGGAATATATAACAGGCTACATCCTTCTTTCAGACGCTCTCGAAGGCCTTGCGGATGATGAGTTCGACAAGAGGCTCAAGGAGTTCAAGCGTCCTGTTTCCTTCTTCAATGAGGAGGATTCATTGAGCAAGGTTTGGGAGGAGCTTTTGAAAAAGCATGAGCAGATCGCTCTTATAATCGATGAATATGGGTGCTTCCAGGGTATTGTCACTCTCGAGGATATTATCGAGACAATTCTAGGCCTCGAGATCATTGATGAGAACGACCAGGCCATCGATATGCAGCAGTTCGCCCGTGAGAGATGGGAGCGTAGACAGAAGCGTTTCCGCACCATCAACTTGCCTCAGGAAGAGGAGAAACCAGCTGAAGATTAACTGATTACTTTTTCCCTTTGTATTCTACTACTTTCAGAGTACGCCTTCCCGGCATGCTCTTGTAGGCCTTCGACATACCGTCCTTTGTGATCTGTATTGTCTGGTCGACTGTCCTGACGGAATCTGAGAGAGAGTGCTTGAACAGCCACTCGTAAGGCTCTGACATATAGAATACCCTGCCAAGATAAGAGTGACTTAGCCCCGGATGGAGGTCGTAGCGAAGAAGGTCAGCTGGACCGGAGGCTTTCATGGCGTCCACTACAGCCTGCGACCTTTTCCATGAGACCGCAGAGTCCGAGGTGCCATGAATGATCCAAAGAGGAACCTTGTTCAACCCTGAAACGTCCTTGATGTCAGCTCCACCGCACATGGCGATCGCCGCCGCTACTTTGTCCGGGTAAGTCCCTGTGAAATCGATGGTTCCGTAACCACCCATGCTCATACCGAAGACATAAATCCGGTTAGTGTCGACAGGGTAACGTGCCTCTGTCCAATCCAATGTTTTCTTGACTCTGGAAGGGCTCCAGCCACCGGGTGACTGTGGAGCCAGGACTATGGCGTCAATCTTACGGCCGAATTTCAGGGCTTCCAGGGGACCATATTCCCTGACTTTCTCAAGATTGGTTCCGGACAAGCTTTTCCCATGGAGAAACAAGACTAAAGGAAGCTTTGTGGTGTCTTTGGCTGCCCTGTCTTGAGGAACATACACCCAGAAATCATAGCCTCCTTTAACAACACCATGGTGCGAGATAAGTTGAGCTTCCGCTCTGACAGTGAAAGCGAAAACAAAAGCGGCTATCAGAATCAGTTTGGATCTCATACCAGGAAGTCCTGGAGCTCATCGTAGAAACGCTGGGTAGGGAAGCCCATGACGTTATAGAAGGAGCCGTCGATAGATGTGATGCCGACGAATCCTATCCATTCCTGGACTCCGTAGGCACCCGCCTTGTCGAAGGGATGATAATTGTCGATATAATACTCTATCTCCTTGTCTGACAATTCTTTGAATAGAACAAACGAGGAGACGGAGAATGTCTTCTCCTTATGGGCGTCACGGATAGTTACAGCTGTAATGACCTGGTGCTCTCTTCCGGAGAGAAGTTTAAGCATCCGGATAGCGTCGCTTTTGTCCACGGGCTTGCCGAGGATCTCCATTCCGCACAAAACCATCGTGTCCGATGTGACAAGGATCTCATCAGGACCAAGAGGACGGTGGAAACCATGTGACTTACCTTCCGACATTATCTCCGGAACTTTGGTGTGAGGCGTGTCAGGGGAGTAAGTCTCAACAAAAGAGGTGTCCGTATCGCTGATGAAATCTATGCCCAGGCCGGCCATAAGTTCCTTACGGCGAGGGGAGTTGCTGGCGAGGATTATCTTCTTTCCGTTGGTGTCCATATCGCTAGAACTTATTCTTATAAAGCTGGACATCAAAATTCCAATGCCCCTGAGCTTTCATGACATCCTCGAAGTGTTTCCTGACACAGCCTTTTCCTCCCGGCCGGTCGGAGATTATGTCCGCGGCTTCCTTAGCTTCTTCGACAGCGTCGGATGGCACCACCCCGATTCCAGCGGCAAGAAGCACCGGAATGTCGGGGATATCATCTCCAAAAAACATCACCTGAGAGCGCTCCAAGCCATGCCTGCGGCAGAAATCGTCGAAATCGGTGATCTTGTCTCTTGATCCGAGATAAATGTCTTCAGGAGGGATTCCATTGCCTGAGAAGCGGGCTCGTACACTTTGGGAACGGGCTCCGGTGATGACGGCGACAGGGTAGCCGTTCATGCTCGCCATCCTGACGGCGAAACCGTCCTTGGCATCAAATGTCCTGTATAGCTGTCCTTCAAGGTCAGCCAATATGCCTCCGTCCGTCATCACTCCATCGATGTCGAAAGCGAAAGCCTTAATATCCTTTAAATCAGTCATCTAATTATGATTTGGCTCCACCGGGGCCGAACTGGGGAAGGTCACCTAGGTTGAAGGTGCCACCCTGCTGCTGGGGCTGGCCGCCAAGCTGGATAAGACCGAACTGGGACTCGTATTTGGTCACGTTGTCCATAAGAGCGTTCAGAAGCCTCTTCGCATGTTCCGGGGTCATCACTATACGGTTACCGATGTCCGGCTTGGGAAGGCCGGGGAGCATGGTGGCGAAATCAATGATGAATTCGCTATGGGAGTGGGTGATGATGGCGAGGTTCGAATAGGTGCCTTTCGCGATCTCAGGCTTGATCTCCAAGCTTATTTCCTTTTTCTCTTCCATGATACTCTTGTTTATGGGGCAAAATTAGTGAAAATTGTGTTATATTTGTGATTCTGGAATAAAGTAAATATTGAATAAACGAAAGATATGAGCGAGAAGAAGGAGCTGTCCGCTAAATACAATCCGTCGGAGGTTGAGGATAAATGGTATTCCTGGTGGCTGGAACACAAGTGTTTCCGTTCCGAGCCTAACGAGAAGGAGCCTTATACCATCGTTATCCCGCCGCCGAATGTGACCGGTATTCTCCACATGGGCCATGTGCTCAACAACACTTTGAACGATGTCCTTATCCGCAAGGCCCGCATGGACGGGAAGAACGCTTGCTGGGTGCCCGGCACCGACCATGCCTCTATCGCTACTGAGAGCAAGGTTGTCGCCAGGCTCAAGGAGAAAGGAATATCAAAAGAGGATCTGACCCGCGAGGAGTTCCTCAAATACGCTTGGGAATGGAAAGAGGAGCATGGTGGCATAATCCTCAAGCAGTTACGTAAGCTCGGCGCCTCCTGTGACTGGGATCGCACGCGTTTCACAATGGAACCTGCTCTCTCTGACGCTGTTATCGCCACTTTCTGCTATTTCTACAAGAAGGGCATGATCTACA
Source organism: Bacteroidales bacterium (assembly GCA_024693285.1). Lineage (GTDB taxonomy): Bacteria > Bacteroidota > Bacteroidia > Bacteroidales > UBA932 > Cryptobacteroides. The sequence goes on along the minus strand of JAILLE010000038.1, from coordinate 59,238 downwards.
GGGGTGTTAGAATGGTCAACTGGGATCCCGTGGCATTGACCGCCATCAGCGATGATGAGGTAATCCACAAGGACACGAAGAGCCATTTCTATCACCTCAGATATTATATCTCAGACGGTAACGGTAATCCTACCGACCAGTATCTGGTCATAGCCACAACCCGTCCGGAGACGATTATGGCCGACTCGGCGATCTGCGTCAACCCGGCTGACGAGCGTTATCATTGGCTCAAAGGCAAAAAGGTGCTTATCCCTCTTATCGGCAGGGAGATTCCCGTAATTGAGGATAGCTATGTTGAGATGGACTTCGGAACAGGCTGCCTCAAGGTAACGCCTGCCCACGACGCCCACGACTATGAGATTGGACTACGTCATAACCTCCCGATAATCAACATTATAGATGACCACGGCAAACTTACCGAAGAGGCTGTCATCCTTGTAGGTGAGGATCGTTTCGTGGCCAGGAAAAAGATTGTCGGGATGCTCGAGGAGGCCGGCAATCTTGAGAAAGTCGAGGAATATATATCCCCGATAGGATATTCGGAAAGGACTGACGCTGTCATCGAGCCGAAACTTTCCGCGCAGTGGTTCCTGAAGATGGGAGACCTTGCCGCCATGGCACTTGACAGTGTGGAGTCAGGAAAGATCAAGTTCATACCAGACAAGTATCGAAATATCTACCGCCACTGGATGGAGAATGCCCGTGACTGGTGTATTTCCCGTCAGCTTTGGTGGGGCCAGAGGATTCCCGCATACTATCTTCCTGACGGCCAGGTGGTTGTCGAGGAGACTCCCGAAAAGGCCCTGGAGGCCGCTAAGAAGATCAACCCGGCTTTCACCACCGCTGATCTAAGGCAGGACGAGGATGTCCTCGACACCTGGTTCTCTAGCTGGCTGTGGCCGATCTCGGTATTTGATCCTGAGATGCCCGGACATCCGGATCATGTCCCGAACAAAGATCTGGCGTATTACTATCCCACAAGCGATCTGGTGACCGCTCCGGACATCATCTTCTTCTGGGTGGCCAGGATGATTATGGCAGGCGGGGAGTTCATGAAGGACATCCCGTTCAGCAATGTGTATTTCACAGGAATAGTACGTGACAAGCTTGGCAGGAAGATGAGCAAGACCCTCGGTAACTCTCCGGATCCTCTTGAGCTTATCAAGCAATACGGTGCCGATGCCGTGAGGATCGGAATGCTGCTTTGCTCATCAGCTGGCAATGACATCTTCTATGATGAGGGTCAGATCCAGCAAGGCCGCAATTTCTGCAATAAGATTTGGAATTCCTTCCGCTTGGTGCAGGGATGGACGGTTGATGAATCACTTCAGCAGAGTGATGTCAACGCATTGTCAGTCAAGTGGTTTGAAAACAAGCTCAGCCAGACTATCGCCCAAGTCGAAGAGTACTATTCAAAGTTCAGGATCTCTGATGCTTTGATGGCTATATACAAGTTATTCTGGGACGACTATTGCTCTTGGTATCTTGAGGCTGTCAAGCCTGCCTTCGGACAGCCGCTTGACAAGGCCACTTTCGAGGCTACCAACGTGTTCCTGGAGAAACTCCTCAAACTGATCCATCCTGTGATGCCGTTTATCAGTGAGGAGCTCTGGCAGTCCATGGCTGGCAGGGAAGAAGGTGAGACCATCATGTATCAGCCTACCCCTGTCGCTGGAGAGGTCGATCCGAAGGTGATCGCGGATTTCGAGGCCGCGAAGGAAGTCGCCGGTGGCGTCCGCGGAATCAGGCAGCAAAAGAATATTCCTCCCAAGGAGGCGCTTAAGATCAAAGTGAAAGGGGAGTTCCCGATGGAGATGATGCCTGTCGTCGCAAAACTCGCCAATGTCAGCTCCGCTGAGAAGGTGGCTGATTTCGGAGATGAGAGCGGTGTGTCATTCATGGTCGGGACAGTGGAGGTCTTTGTGCCTCTAGGAGGTTTGGTCGACGCTGGTGAGGAGATCGCCAAGATGGAATCCGAGCTCACCAGACTCCGCGGTTTCCTCGAAGGAGTGCGCAAAAAACTCTCAAATGAGGCTTTCACAGCGCATGCCCCGGATAAAGTTGTCGAGTTGGAGCGCAAGAAAGAGGCTGATGCCCTACTTAAGATTGAGAATCTTGAGAATAGTCTCAAGGCGCTGAAAAATAAGTAAAGAAACAAAAAAGTTAAGTCATAGAACATTTTTGTTATGGTGTATTCCGAGACATTTTTCCCGGTTAGGTACTACGAGACGGACCAGATGGGCATCGTCCATCACTCGAATTACATCCGTTATTTCGAGTGCGCCCGCAACAACATGATGCGGGAGTTCGGTTACCCGATCGAGAAATGTGAGGAGGACGGGGTGACAATCCCGATTGTCTCGGTTGAGTGCCACTACAAGCATCCGGCTAAGATGGGGGATGACCTGCGGATTGTCGCCATGATCGATACGCCCCCTATGGCTAAACTCCGGATCAAGCAGGCGGTTTATAACCAGGACGGCACATTATGTGTGGATGGTGAAGTCACGCTTGGTTTCCTCAATAAGGCGACGGGCCGCCCTACCCGCTGCCCGGAAAAGCTGCTTGAGGCTATAGAAAAGCATATTAACGATAGATAAACCTTTAATATTCATGAATATGTTAACATTTTTCCCTTTAGGTGTCGTCGGACCTTGGCAGATAGTCATTATCGCCCTTGTCATCCTTCTCCTTTTCGGAGGCAAAAAGATTCCTGAGCTCATGCATGGCCTTGGTAAAGGAATGAAGAGTTTCAAGCAGGGAATGAACGAGGTCGAGAAACAGATCGGGGACATCGAGAATGACATGAACGCTCCCGCCAAGAGCCCCGACAAGATCGAGAAGAAAGAAGATTACCAGCAGTAAGCGTGACTGAGGAAGAGAAGAATGCGCAGGAAGTGGGCGAGATGTCCTTCTGGGACCATCTCGAGGTTTTGAGAGGAACTATATTCCGCTCATTGCTAGCTATTTCCATAATCAGCGTCGTAGTTTTCTGCTTTAAGAAGTTCGTGTTTGACGACGTGGTCTTGGCTCCTACAAGAAGTGATTTCTGGGTGTACAAGCTGCTGAACATGGATGTCAACATGAACCTGGTGAACCTTGAGATCTCGACACAGTTCTTCGTCCATCTCAAGGTGGCCTTCCAGCTGGGCTTTATCCTCTCTTTCCCGTTCATTGTATGGGAGATATGGAAATTCATAGCTCCCGCTTTGTACCAGAACGAGAAAAAGACTGTCAGGGGAGTATTCCTGGCAGCCTCTTTCCTGTTCTATCTTGGTCTTTATATCGGATATGTGCTGATTGTCCCTATTTCGCTTAATTTCTTCCTTGGGTACAAGATCAGTGAAGCCGTGGTCAACACCATCTCGCTGAACTCATACATATCCCTATTCACTTCGACAATCCTAGCCTTCGGTATAGTGTTCGAGTTCCCGGCTGTTATTGTGATCCTTAACAAGCTTGGCATGGTCTACAAAGACACTATGAACAAATACCGGAAGCACGCTATTGTGGCTATCCTTTGTATCGCGGCTATTATCACTCCCGCTGATCCGTTCTCGATGATGATAGCCGCCGCACCTCTTCTTTTGCTATACGAGGCAAGTGTGATCTTCTGCAAGCCCCGGCCGGCTGATGAAGAAATTGAGGAGGGTGAGCCTGAAACAGCTCAGGAATGATATCCATCAACTCATTGACTGTCGCGTTCGGCGGATTCACCCTGCTGGACAGTATAGATTTTCATATCAGTGAAAATGACAAGATCGGCCTCGTAGGAAAGAACGGAGCCGGTAAATCGACAGTCATGAAGCTGATATGCGGATTGCAGAGTCCCACATCGGGTTCGATCGACAAACCGAATGACATCAGGATAGGTTATCTTCCCCAGATCATGGACCACCATAAGGGCCGGACGGTGATGGAGGAGGCTCTGACAGCGTTCGACCAGGTCAATTCGATCCAGGAGGAGCTTGATGCGATCGGGGTGACGCTTGCTTCCAGAACCGACTATGAATCAGAATCTTATATGAATCTGATCAGCCGGATGAACGACCTTAGTGACGCCTTGGCATTCTTCCACTCGGAACCTCCGGAGGTGCTCGCCGAGAAAACACTTCTTGGTCTCGGGTTCAAAGACTCGGACTTCGGAAGAAAGACGGAGACCTTCAGCCAGGGATGGAACATGAGGATCGAACTTGCTAAGATACTGCTGTCCGATCCTGATGTGCTGCTTCTTGACGAGCCGACCAATCATCTTGACATTGAATCCATCGAGTGGTTGGAGGATTATCTGAAAAGCCGCAAAGGATCCCTTTTGCTGGTTTCTCATGACAGGAAGTTCCTGGACAATGTCACGAATCGGACCGTAGAGATCATGCTCGGTCATATTCATGACTACAAAGTCCCTTTTAGCCAATATGTTGAGCTGAGAAAAGAACGCCTCGCACAGCAGACGGCCGCCTATGAGAACCAACAGCGGATGATAGAGAAAACGGAAGATTTCATCAACCGTTTCCGCTACAAGCCGACCAAGTCCAACCAGGTCCAGTCAAGAATCAAGCAACTCGAGAGATTAGACAGGATCGAGATCGACGAGACTGATAATGTGCGCCTTACCGTCAAATTCCCTCCGGCGCCTCGAGCTGGTGACATTGTGTTCAAGGCTTCCGGAATCACCGTTGGATACCCGGGGAAGGTCGTGTTCACTGATGCTGACATCGAGGTCAAAAGAGGGGAGAAGGTCGCCTTGATCGGCCGTAATGGCGAAGGGAAGACAACCTTGATGAGAGTTATCGCAGGGGAGTTGGATCCTATTAAAGGTGAGGCCAAGCGTGGTTACAATGTCTCGCTGGGATATTACGCCCAAAATCAGGAAGATATTCTGGACCAGAAACTTACGGTCAGGGAGACTCTTGACAACATAGCTGTTGGAGACATCAGGACCAAGCTTCGGGACATATTGGCGCAGTTCCTGTTCCGAGGTGAGGATATCGACAAGAAGGTCAGTATCCTGTCCGGTGGCGAGAGGGCCAGGCTCGGAATGGCCAAATTCATGCTCCAGCCATATAACCTGCTGGCCTTGGATGAGCCCACCAACCACATGGACATCAAGTCCAAGGAGATTCTCAAGCAGGCTCTGAAAGCATACGATGGCACATTGATTGTTGTGTCTCATGACCGTGACTTCCTCGACGGGTTGGTCGATAAGATGTACGAGTTCCGTGACGGAAAGGTTAAAGAGCATCTCGGAGGCGTCTCTGACTTCCTTGAGAAACGTAAAATCGAGAACCTTAGAGAGTTAGAGAGAAGATTCGGACCGACGGGCGCTAGTCCCCAGGCAAGCCCCGCGAATGCGATAGCTGTCCCGGTGACAGATAAAGATAGAGCTAGGGAGGATTTCGAGAAGAGGAGGAGCGAGTCGAAAGAGATTGCCAAACTGAAGCGTCGTGTGGAGTTCCTCGAAAACGAGATAGGGAAGATTGAGGGGAAGATGAAGGAGATTGAGAAAGTGTTGTCGAACCCCAGTAAAGAGGATGACATTATGGAGTTGACAAGGACTTATCTCGAGCACAAGAGAGACCTTGACCACAAGACAGCCGAGTGGGAGTCATTAATGGAAAAATTGGATGAATAATTAGTTATATCGATGATTATGAAAACTCTGGTTAATAATTTGTTAGTTATTGCCATTTGTATCATGGCATCAACTGTTTGCGCTTCCTCGCAAACCAGATCAAAGGAGCATTCTCTCTCTCCGTTCGAGGGAATAGAAGCTTCCGACGGGTTCAGGGTATCAATCACTAAGGGCGACACCTACAACGCGAAACTTACAATGGATGACGCGCTAGAGAGCTATGTTGAGTGCTATGTCAAAGCCGGTGTGCTCCATCTCGGTTTGGACGAGAAGAATGTCCCTAAAGATCTTAAGAAACAATACAAGGGCAAGAATTCACCGGAGCGCACTTTAGTGGCAGTAATAACTATGCCTGTCTTGAAATCATTGACCCTGAACGATGAGTCAGAGTTTTTCTCTGCCGCTGACCTGGCTGTTGGTGATTTCGTGATTACCATGACCGGTTCATCTTCTATCAATAACCTTAAGATATTCGGAAAGAGCCTGGATCTGAGCGTCTCGAAGAACGCCCGCTTCTCGAATGCCGGTGTGAACGTTGAGAATGATGTCAAGGTCACTACTGACGGAAAAGGTGGAATAGCGATGGAATGTCATGCGGCTAATATCGGCATCACAGCTGCCGGAGCATCCGAGATAAACATTAAAGGGAGCGTAGATGAGAAGATAACTGTCTCTCCCACTGGAAGTTCTAAAATTACTGTCGCCGGGAATTCCAAGGTTCTTGAAGTCAATGGAAAGGGAACATCATCTAAAGTCGACGCATCAGCGCTTGAAACTGAGGAGGCCACCTTGGCGGTAACGGGAGTTGACGTGGATGTATGGGCTTCCAAGTCACTTGAACTTGATCTCGGAAGGGGGTCAGAGGTGGTTTTCGCCGGAGAACCCGCGATCAAGATAATCAAGATCCAAAGCGCTTCAGTACTTAGGAAATAATGTTTGTCCTTGACACTCACTGTGATACGCCGACCCTTCTGATAAAGGGAATGGATCTGGGGAAAGGTGCCCCAGACGGACAGGTGGATCTTGCCAAGTTGAAGGCAGGGGGAGTCGACGCCTCTTTTTTCGCCTTATACACATCAGCAGAGCTCTCTCCGGAGGCGTCGACGACCAGAGCGCTGGAGATGCTTGCGAGCATTTATGACGCTGTAGGGCAGTATCCTGACCAGGTAGCCATCGCGACATCTCCGTCAGAGGCATTGGCGAACAAAGAGAAAGGTCTAATCTCAATATTAATAGGAATAGAGAACGGCTCTCCAATCCAGAAATCATTGTCGCTGCTTCGTTTATTCTACCGCTTCGGTGCCAGATACATGACACTGACTCATAACGGGGACAATGAGATCGCTGACGCCGCTATGGAAGGGAAACGTTGGGGAGGCCTGAGTCCATTCGGAAGGGAGGTTGTCGCTGAGATGAACCGACTTGGAATGATCATTGATATGGCACACGTTTCCGACTTGACATTTAATGATGTACTGGCTTGCTCAAAGTCTCCGATTGTCTCCACCCATTCATGCTGCAGAGCCCTCGCCAACCATCCGAGGAATATGACTGACGATATGATCAGGCGCATGGCTGACAAAGGCGGTGTGATACAGATCAATTTTTATCCGGTTTTCCTCTCCGACTCTTACGCGAAGGCTTATGCTGAGTCAGGGGAGAAAGCGACACCCAAGCCGACAGCCGAAGATGTTGTCCGTCATATTGACCATGCCGTAAATGTGGCGGGTATAGAACATGTCGGAATCGGAACAGATTTCGACGGGATCGAGGTGACTCCGGAAGGCTTGGAGGACGTCTCAAGGCTCCCGATAATATTCGACCTTTTGAGAAGAAAAGGTTACTCGGAAGACCAGATTGAGAAAATTGCCGGACAAAATTTCCTCAGAGTCTTTAATGACGTGATTTCCAATTCGTTATAATACTTTGATCGCAAAATAATAGGGTGTGTAACAATTTTGTTATACACCCTAACTATTGTGTTTTATTATCTTTGAATCAAGACTTTGAGTCTTGGAGGATGTAAATCCTTAATTCATCGAGTGCGGCAGAGGTAAACCTCTCGATATTCCTCTTTCTGTCATTTTTGTAGACACGCCTTACGGTCGTTGTTCCGTGGGGTCCAGAGACTCCGATCCATACTGTTCCGACAGGATTCCGCTCATCACCGGCAGGACCGGCCAAGCCAGTTGTGGCGACTGAATAGGTGCTTCCGGTGAGTTTCCGGACTCCCTCCGCCATAGCGGCCGCGACTTCTGAACTGACTACACCGTAAGTCTCAACGACGTCATGCCCGACACCCAGGACAGACTCTTTCACAGCCACAGCATAAGATGTCACAGAGCCGAGGTAATATTCAGAAGCACCGGGAACTGAGGTTATTAACGAAGAGATCATACCTCCAGTGCAGGACTCAGCCGCGCTGAGAGTCTTTCCTGTCCCCCTGAGAAGCGCCCCCACAGCATTCTGGAGAGTGTCATCGGAGTAGGAATATATCTTATCGCCTAGAATGGGCTTCAGGGCAGCGAAACGCTCATCTATGCGCCTTTCCTCATCTTCTTTATTCCCGCCATAAATGGAGAGCCTCAGGCGTACACCGGTAAGCTGGTTGGGGAGATAAGCAAGATGCATGTCTTCTGGGAGACTATCTTCCCATGGCTCAATAAGTTTGGAAAGGGCAGACTCAGCGAGCCCGGCGACCATGACACATTTATGGAAAATGTCGGTCAGTAAATTATGGTTCTTTATATCCTCGATGACATCAGGCAAGGCTCCGATTGCCTCAAAGGGGACTCCGGGCAGGGAATAAAGGGTGGCTGGATGGCCAAATCTCTCTTCCGGGAACCTGAAAACCATAATTGGAGCCGTTCCCAACCGGTTCGGTATCACCTCACATGTGTCCGGGACAAGTGCCTGGGCCTTATTGATATCCAGGATATCAAGCCCTCTGGAGCGGAGGATATCGTGGATTATTTCCATCTGGACGGGATTCTCAACATAGGCACTGCTGCCACTCATCTCTGCCAGAGCCGACTTAGTGATATCATCCTTCGTGGGTCCAAGGCCTCCTGTGGAAATAACTATATTGCTGATCCTCAGCTCATTCTCGAGGTTTCCTATTATCTCGCCACGGTCATCTCCGATGGAGAGAGTCCGGCTGACCTTTATACCGATCTCCTCAAGGGAGCGCGCGATCGACGCTGAGTTGGTGTCCACAATCTGGCCTATAAGTATCTCGTCGCCGATTGTGCAAATAGAAGCTTCTATCATTTCAATCCTTTAAGAATCTTTTTCACGGCACCAGGACCCTCATAGATGAATCCAGTGCATATCTCAATCAGGGAGGCGCCGGCATCAAGCATCTGACGCGCCTGCTCCGGTCCCATTATTCCTCCCACACCGACTATGGACAGCCTGCCGAGAGTGTGTTCGTGAATATGCTTGACCAGGGCCAGGCTTTTCTCGAACAAAGGTGCCCCTGAAAGGCCTCCTCTGCCGATTTTATCCACTTTATCCTTAGGCGTGACCAATCCTTCCCTGGATGTGGTAGTGTTGCCGGCAACGACACCGTCGACGCCGGACATCATGCAATAATCCAGGATCTCGTCCAATTCCTCCAGCGGAATATCAGGGGAGACCTTGACCAGGATAGGTCTATATGAGTCATAGCATATTCTCATATCTAGCAGAGGATCAACAACATCTGATAGATAAGACACATCCTGCAGATGCTGCAAACCCTCCACATTGGGGCAGGAGACATTGACGGTGAACATATCCACAAAATCATAAAGGAGGGAGAAAGACTTTGTGTAGTCACCAATTATATCACCTTCAGAAGCGGAGGTGGTGTTCTTCGCTATACTGGCGCAAATTATAGTCTTAGGATGATCTTGTTTGATACGCTCGATAGCGTAAGCGACACCATTATTATTGATTCCCATCCTGTTAATCAATGCCTTGTCTTTGGGAAGACGGAAAAGACGAGGACGGGGATTGCCATCCTGGGGCTCAGGGGTGAGAGATCCGATCTCCACAAAAGAGAAACCGAACCATGATATTTCGTTGTAATACTCGCCATTCTTGTCTATTCCAGCCGCCAGACCGACAGGATTCGGGAAATCCAGGCCCCATAGCTCACGTCGCAGTGAAGGAGTCTTGCAGCGATAGATAAGCTTAACCAGAGAGGCGCAGAAGGGAATCTTACGGGCAAAATGTAAAAGCCGGAGGACCAGCCTGTGGGCCCTTTCCGGTGATAGGCAAAACAAAAGCGGTCTGATCAAAAGCTTGTACATACCGCGAATATAGCAAATTAGACGATTTCCTGGAAAGTGCCGTTGTCGTAGAATATGACAACTTTCACGATTTTAGGCTGATCAATCTGCGATTCGATGGATTCGGGGGTGTTTTCGAATATATTATCCGCCTCCTGAACGGGAATCTCAGGCTCTTGTCCTGTCACTTTGTACATCCTGCCACGCCCGTTAATAAGCCATTCCAGATTCAGATTAGGGAATTGACGTGATAAACTCTCTATGAAATCATAGCCTGGCTTATTACGCCCGGCGAGGATATGAGAGACGCTCGCTTTAGCGACACCGAGACGATCGGCGAATTGTGACTGGGAGATATTCTCGGCGTTGAGAAACTGCTGTAGACGCTGGTTCATGGGACGAATTCTTTGTTCACAAATATAATGATATAGTTCGAAATTCCAAAGGTAAAGTTTATAACAAGTAAGGTCGCATAGTTCAAATAAAGTGCGATAAAATACCTAAATTTAGGTTAAGTTAGATTTATATAAATATCTGATAATTAACTATATAATTAGCTAAATATATGTATTTTTCCGTAAATGTCGACAACAGGGGAGTCCTATTTACATATTCTCTTTATTTATAAAATTAATTTAACTTAGCTAATTATCTGATATTCAATTAATTACTATATTATATTCTTTTTATTAAAATTTCTTGTTTTCACTTTTGTAAACAGCCGCATTTTTGAAAACGAAATTCACATATCCGCAATCGCATTTTAAATAAATGAACGCTTTAAAATGGTAAAGCTAGGCTGTATTTTCACTTTCACTCGATATCGTACGAAATGATTAAATTCGCGCTTGAGTTAATATTTGTATTGAAATTTTGAATTGTCAACGATGATTCCAACGATAAAGATTGAAGACTATTTCTACGAACTGCCCGATGAGAGGATCGCGAAGTATCCTCTCCCGGAGCGAGATTCATCCAAATTGCTTCGTTACGTTGACGGCAATGTCGACGAGCATATTTTCAGAGATCTTCCCGGTCTGCTGCCGGAGGGATCACTTATGATATTCAACGACACGAAGGTTGTCCCGGCAAGACTTCATTTCCAGAGGGAATCCGGAGCTCACATCGAAGTGTTCTGCCTTGAACCAATTGATCCGCCGGAGTACAATACGGCATTCGCATCAACTTCCCGTAGCGTGTGGAAGTGCGTGATTGGCAATGCGAAACGCTGGAAAAACGATCTCCTGAGCATATATAATCCAAATACCGACCCGGTTGTCGAGGCCTTAAATCTGAAAGCCAGGCTGATAGGACGAAGTGACCGGACTGGCGAGGTTGAATTCTCGTGGGAAGGAGGACAACCGTTCTCGAATGTGCTTGATATCTGCGGCTCAATACCGATTCCACCATATCTTAACCGAGAGACAGAAGCGATTGACGCTGAACGCTATCAAACCCTATATGCTAAGATAAGAGGCTCTGTGGCAGCTCCTACGGCCGGTTTGCACTTCACAGACAGGGTTCTGAAAGGCATTAAAGAGAAGGGAATCGATATTCGGAATGTCTGCCTCCATGTCGGTGCGGGGACATTCCTTCCCGTCAAATCCTCTGAGATTTCAGGACATCCAATGCACCGCGAGCCTTTCGTTGTCAGCCTTGATCTGCTCAAAAGGATAAGGGACAACAAAGGCAAGTTGATAGCTGTAGGCACAACCTCGGTTCGTACTTTGGAGTCGCTCTATTACGTCGGGATCAGTTGCTTAGAAAAAGGGAAACCTGAGGACGTGGGACAATGGGCTCCATACGATAGAGACTATCCTTACTCCGTCACGGAGGCCTTGGACGCTATTATCAATTATTTGGAGGCCAATAACTTGACCGAGCTTAAAGTCGGGACCAGAATCATAATAGTCCCTGGCTTCAAGTTCCGTCTCGTTGACATACTCGTGACCAATTTCCATCAACCGGAAAGCACCCTGATCCTGCTGATATCAGCTTTTGTAGGAGGGGATTGGAGGACAATATATGATTTCGCCCTCTCGAATGGATTCAGATTCCTCAGCTACGGCGACAGCTCCATTCTTTTCCGCAGGGATGTTGCGAATAGCTGCGAAAATATTTAAATTTGTCAGTTAAGAAATATAATCAGCCATGGCAGACAAGACTGAATTTGACAATATATGTCCCTACAATGACGAAGAGGCCGTAAAGGCCCTTGGGAAGGTAGCGAACCATCCCGCTGTTTTCGCCATTTCGGAATATCTGTTCCCGGACAGGCCTGTGACTTACCTTAGGGACGCGCTGCGTTCCGTAAACAGCATAGATGAATTCCAAGAGAAGGTTATGAATGAAGCGGTGGGCTGGTGCATAGACAACACAATCCACAACTTCTCCTACGATGGAATAAGCTATATCAAAGGGATAAGAGGCAAGTTCCTCGCCATGTCCAACCATAGGGACATTATCCTGGACCCTGCCATCACTCAGATGGTGTTCTTCAGAAACGGGATTCCACTGACGGAGATATGCGTTGGCGATAACCTTATAAAACAAAGTAAGACAGTCGAATACCTGCTCCGATCTAACCGAATGATTAAAGTGATTAGAGGAATATCCGCCAGGGATCTATACCTCTCCTCACAGATGCTTTCGAAGTACATCCGCCAGACTATTACCTCCGGTAAGGCATCCATCTGGCTCGCCCAGAGGCAGGGTCGCACCAAGGACGGAATCGACACGACCGAGCAAGGCCTCCTCAAGATGCTTGACATGAGCGGTGAGAAATCCTTCCAGGAGAATTTCATGGAGTTGAATATCATCCCGCTCAGCATCTCGTACGAGTATGAGCCATGCGATGTACGCAAAGCCCGTGAGATATTGATTTCCAGAACCAAGAAATACGTGAAAGGTCGCCACGAGGACATGCATAGCATAGTGATGGGAATACGCCAGAAGAAGGGGAACGTCCACCTCAACTTCGGCCTACCGCTCACTTTCGATGAGATCGAGATGGCCAGCAAGTGCGACAAGAACGACCGTTACCAAGCCATCAGGCACGCTGTGGACAAGAGGGTCATAGCCGGTTACCATCTCTGGAAGACCAATTATATAGCTTACGACCAAGTCTGGAACACTTCCAAATATTCAGACCTTTATGACAAGGAGGATGTGGAGAAGTTCGAGGCTTACACTGAGCACAGGCTCGACAAAGTCGAGAAAAGGCTGGACAGGAACGAGCTCAGGGATATATTCCTCCGCATCTACGCGAACCCTGTCCTTTCAAAGGAGCGTCTCGCTTCCGGTGAACCTTTAAGGCAGGAGTAGCTGATGATCTGTGACATCCTCATCCTTCTAGGCGGGCTGTGCCTTGTGATTCTGGGCGCGGATTGGTTGGTCGATGGGGCATCTTCAATCGCCCGGAAAGCCGGGTTAAGCGAATTTCTCATTGGAATGACCATTGTGGGCATCGGAACATCCATGCCTGAATTGGTCGTCAGTCTTACGGGAGCTTTCAAAGGCAGCGCTGACATCGCTATAGGCAATGTAGTAGGATCCAACATATTCAATGTCCTTCTGATCCTCGGCCTCACGGCAATCATCACTCCTATCGCTATCACCTCAGAGAACAAAAAGCGGGATATCCCACTGAATATCATTATCTCACTGCTGCTGATAGGCTTCGGTTTGCAGCATACCCTTTTTGGACTCGGCCATGATGACACGATCAACCGTTGGGAGGGAGGCTTGTTCCTTCTTCTATTCGCGGTTTATATGTTCATATCATTCAAACACGGCAAAGTTGACCAGGAGGAAGAGGTCCAAGACGGGGGAAAAGTAACTAAAGTCTGGGTCGCTATCCTGATGGTACTAGCCGGATTAGCCGGGCTTGTGTTCGGAGGGAATCTTTTCGTGGATTCGGCTTGCCGGATCGCGGAGGCTGCCGGTCTTTCGCAGAAGTTCGTGGCTATCACCATCTTAGCCGGTGGAACCTCGATGCCGGAACTAGTGACATGTGTAGTCGCGGCGGCGAAAAAGAAAGGCGCTCTCGCGCTCGGGAACATCATCGGATCGAATATCTCCAATATCCTTCTCATTCTCGGCGCCTCAGCAGTGGTATGTCCATTGTCGTTCCAGAATATGAAGGCGGTGGATCTGGGGGTACTCGTGGTCAGCTCTTTCGCTATCCTCTCCAGCGCCTGGACAGGTCGTAATAACAAGATCGGGAGAGGGGACGGAAGCGCTTTCCTGCTGATATTCATAGCTTACATGGCATATTTGATAATGACGATTTAACATTACAACAATATGAAATTCAAAGCGACAGATTACAGACTCATGAATGTCGGGACCGGAAGGGTCTTCGATGACGCTGGTTGGACTCTGGCTGATCCTGAGGCTCCGTCTCCTTCACTTGTCAGGGCGATTTACGCAAATGAGAAGTTCACTCCACGAGATGATTTGAATGGGCTTTACAGGTATGCTGAATGGCTGCCTATCAAGCGTGTCTTGCGCAAGTCGCATGCTCCTGTGACCTATAAGAGCAAGGGGTTGGCTGACTTGCTCGGCATGGAGAACCTCTATATCACCCTTTCCGGTTATGTTCCTAAGAAAGGCGCCAAGATGGAGACAGGTTCCTTCAAGGAGACCGAGGCTTTCTCTGTGTGCGCAAGGCTTCCGAAGAACGACAAGCATATCCTTGTGGTCCAGTCGGCCGGCAACACCGCGAGAGCTTTCGCCAGGGTCTGCTCGGACAACGATATTCCGATCGTGATATGCATTCCTAACGATAATATATCCGATCTATGGTTCACCAGGCGACTTAAGCCTTGCGTGAAGGTCGTGGCCACTCCTCACGGGACTGATTATTACGATGCTATCGCTCTTGGAGAGAAGCTTTGCAAGGATCCACGTTATATGGCTGAGGGCGGCGCCAAAAATGTTGCCCGCAGGGACGGCATGGGTACAACTATCCTCAGTGCCGTGGAAGCGATCGGGCGCATTCCTGATGCCTATTTCCAGGCTGTTGGTAGCGGCACAGGTGCCATCGCGGCTTGGGAGAATGCTTGCAGATTGGAGAAGGATGGCCGTTTCGGGGCCAACAAAATGAGAGTCTATTGCGTGCAGAATGCTCCTTACACGTTGATGTATGACTCTTGGAAGGCTGACTCGAGGGATCTTGTGCCGATCAGCGCCGAGGATTCCAGGAAGAACGCCGAGATTATTCTGGCGAAGGTCCTCTCCAACAGGAAACCGCCGTACAGCCTCGCCGGGGGCATGTTCGATGTTCTCAAGGCCTCAGGTGGAGATTTCTTCAAAGTCTCAAATGACGACATCGTCTACTGGATGCTTCAATTCTACAATAAAGAGGGATTTGACATTTTCCCCGCCGCCGCCTCGGCTGTGGCAGCTTTGAAGAAGGCGTTGGATGAGGGGGTTGTCAAGAAGGATGAGACGGTGATGTTGAATATTACCGGTGCCGGAATGTTGACTGCGACAGCTAAGGGTTTTGAGCTCAAGAAGCCCGACCTGATCCTCAGCCCCGAACTCTCCGCCGAAGAAGTCATCGCCTCCGTCGACCGCCTCTTCAGATAGTTATTTTTATTCCTTTAGGGGAGAAACCCGACGACAACAAGTCTGAGCGAAGCGAGTTCAGGGAGTCTGAGGGGAACGCCCCTCAGTCCCCCATAGGGGGTGCAGGGGGGGTAGACTATGGCCAAAGTACTACGCTTTATGCGTAGTACTTTGGCCAGCAGGTGCGGAGGTAGGCTTTGAGACGGTCTTCGTGGGGGTTTGGAGCGGGCTCATAGAAGACGGTGCCTTCAAGGCCTTCAGGCATGAATTCCAAATCGACGAAATGCCCCGGATAATCATGGGCATATTTATACCCATCCGCATACCCAAGATCCTCCATAAGCTTCGTAGGAGCGTTCCTCAAATATAGCGGAACAGCCTTCGTCCTGTCTTCTTTCACCTTCGCGAGCGCCTTCTCCACAGCCAAATACGAAGCATTACTCTTCGGAGAACTCGCCAGATATACCGTGACCTCGGCAAGCGGAATCCTGGCCTCGGGCATACCAATCTGATGCACAACCTGGAAACAGGCATTAGCCAGCAGCAATGCGTTTGGATTGGCCAAACCGACATCCTCAGAAGCCGACAAACACAATCGCCTGGCGATGAATAAAGGATCCTCGCCACCGTCAAGCATGCGGGCAAGGTAATAGACCGCGGCATTTGGATCAGAGCCTCGGATCGACTTGATAAATGCGGAGATTATGTCATAGTGCATCTCTCCATCCTTGTCGTAAATGGCGATATTCTCCTGGATACACTCCGTCACAATCTTATTGTCGATAATGATTTTCCCTGGCTTCCCAGCGAAAGAATCAACCACTATCTCCAAGACATTCAATAACTTCCGAGCATCGCCACCACTGAAACGGAATAACGCTTCAGACTCCTTGACCTCGATATCCTTCTCCTTTAAAAGAACATCAGTCGTTAACGCCCTGTCAAGAAGGACCTGAAGATCCTCCACATCAAGAGACTTCAAAACAAATACCTGGCAACGGGACAAGAGGGGAGTGATCACCTCGAATGAGGGATTCTCAGTCGTGGCACCAATAAGTACTATGGTGCCGTTTTCGACGGCTCCAAGAAGGGCGTCCTGCTGGGCCTTGTTGAAACGATGGATCTCGTCTATGAACAAAATAGGTGCGGCGCCTTGTGAGAAAACCGAGCGGCCTTTCGCCCTGTCAATAACATCCCGGACATCCTTGACACCGGCACTGACAGCGGATAAGGTGTAAAAGTCACGATGCAATGATGAGGCGATAATACCGGCGAGAGTGGTCTTGCCGACACCGGGAGGACCCCAGAGAATAAAAGAGCTGAGGTTGCCGCTCGTGATCATGTTCCGGAGGATGCAACCCTCGCCGACAAGATGCGTCTGCCCCACATATCCGGCAAGGTCTTTTGGCCTCATCCGTTCGGGAAGGGGAGGGAGCATTGAGCTTTGAACCACATTTTGATCGACAAACGTCATTATAATATAAATAGTTAATAATCAATGAATAAAACAATATGGTTAAATCTAATAACAATTTTGTTAATAGCCTTTTCCAACCAATTCTGTACACTGCCGAATACAAATTTAACAAAAAGAGGAATAAGTTCAGTATATTTGTGGAACCAATAAAAATGAGCCATGAGACTGACAGAAAGAATTCGCTATGTAGGAGTCGATGACATGAGGACGGACCTCTTTGAGAGGCAATGGCCGTTGCCTTATGGAGTGAGTTACAACGCCTATTTAGTCGTGGATGAGAAGGTGGCGCTGATCGATACCGCGGCCGCCGGATTTGAGGATGAGTTACTCTCAAACATAAAGAATGAGATCGGGGACAAGAAGATCGACTATCTTGTTGTGAATCACATGGAGCCTGACCATAGCGCTCTCCAGAAAGTGATACTTGATGAATATCCAGATTGCGAGATCGTCACTAACGCCAAGGCAGCCACGATGATTGAAGGTTACTATGGTATTACCGATGGAATCAAGGTGGTAAAGGAAGGGGAGACCCTGCCTCTGGGTGGCGTCAGCCTGCGTTTTCACATGATTCCTATGGTTCACTGGCCCGAGACTATGGTCACATGGTGCGAGGAAGAGAAAACCCTCTTCAGTGGAGACGCTTTCGGCACCTTCAAGGCGGTGGACAAGAACGTAACTGACACAAAATCAGGTATTTTCGAGGATTATAAGGCCGAAATGACCAGGTATTACGCCTGCATTGTGGGCAAATACGGAGCTCCGGTCCAGGCCGCGCTGAAAAAGCTTAATGGACTGGAAATCAAGAGGATATGCTCAACACATGGTCCAGTCTGGGAAAACAGCATACCCGAAGTGATAGCCTTGTACAACAAGTTAAGCCTTTATGAGGCGAATCCCGGAGTTTGCCTGGCTTATGGAACAATGTACGGCAACACGGAGAAAGCGGCTCTTGCCTTGGCTGAAGCTATCAGGAGCCGAGGAATCCCGTGTGCCGTTCACGATCTGACAACTGAGAATTATTCGTTCGCTCTGAGAGACGTGTTCAATTATGACACGCTGATTCTCGGATCACCGACATATAACAATGGCATATTCCCGCCGGTAAGGCAACTGATGGAAGCGGTCGTCGATCGTTTGGTTAAAGGACGGAAGTTCTTTGCGTTCGGTTCGTTCACATGGGCCGCGGCCAGTGTTAAATCGCTCAATGAATTAGCCACAGCCGCCGGATTCGAGATTCTCAGCGAGGGAATGCCATTTAAACAAGGTTATTCAGATGACAAATTCGACGCTTCAGGCCTCGCTTCACTGGTATAGCCCTTTTGTTACACAATTTATATTATGTTAACTTAGATGTAGCTTGACGCTACCCTGCCCATGTCTAGAAAAAAAGTCGACATCCTGCTGGAGAACGTCACTATCGAAGCTTGCGCCGCTGAAGGCAAAGCTTTGACTCATTGGGACGGAGCTGTTGTATTCGTGCCGTTCGCCGTTCCTGGAGATATCGTGAATATTCGAGTAGCTCGCAAGCACCATAATTATTATGAAGGTTTTGTCGCGAAGATCGTCCAGCCTTCACCTGATCGTGTTGAACCGTTCTGCCAACATTTCGGCACATGCGGAGGTTGCAAATGGCAGACGCTACCCTATCATCTTCAGCTTGAAGCCAAGCGCCAACAAGTTGAAGATCAATTGGTTAGACTCGGACACCTAAAAGTGCCGGAAATCAGGCCTACCCTCCCCTCCGATAAAACGATTTATTATCGTAATAAACTGGAATTCACATATTCCAGCAAAAGATGGTTTGAATGGGGTGTTGATCCGGAGACCGTGCCTCCAGACGAAAGAGTCGGGCTAGGTTTCCATGTCGGAAAGCTATTTGACAAGGTCCTGGACATCAAGCGTTGTTACCTCCAGAAAGATCCCTCGAATGACATTAGGCTTTTCTGCAAGGAATACGCTGTCTCCCATGGACTGGAGTTTTTTGACATCCGTGAGAACAAGGGATTCATAAGGAACATGTTCATCAGAACTACCGACACCGGAGACCTGATGGTCATCATCTGCTTCTTCTATGAGAACCGGAAAGTACGTGAGGCCATGCTTGACGCCGTTGCTGAGGCTTTCCCTCAAATAACTTCCCTTTATTACGTAATTAACAGGAAGTTAAATGATTCAATCGGCGACCAGGATTGCATCCTCTACAAGGGTGAGGAAACCATTCGTGAGACTATGGAAGGACTTACTTTCAGGATAGGAGCCAAGTCGTTTTACCAGACCAATTCCGGCCAGGCACTTAAGCTTTACACTGTCGCCAGGGAGTTCGCCGAGTTGACCGGAAATGAGATTGTCTACGACCTATACACCGGTACCGGAACCATCGCCCAGTTTGTGTCCGGCAAGGCGGCGAAGGTTATCGGAATTGAATATGTTCCAGAGGCTATAGAGGACGCGAAGGCCAATGCCGCCGCAAATGGAATAACCAATTGCGAGTTTTTCGCAGGTGACATGAAAGACGTTCTGGATGCCAGATTCATTGAAGAGCACGGCCAGCCTGATGTCATCATTCTCGATCCTCCAAGAGCCGGCATACATCCTGATGTCGCTAAGGTCATTCTCGAGGCCGCCCCGGAACGGATCGTGTATGTAAGTTGCAATCCCGCCTCCCAGGCGCGTGATTTGTCGATATTGTGCGAGAAATATGAGATTACGGCTGTCCAGCCGGTTGACATGTTCCCCCACACCCAGCATGTTGAGAACGTCTGCGCCTTGCGCCGTATTTAACTAGAACGGGTAGCCTACTCCGAAATGGAGGGCGAACGAATCTTTGCGCTTCCAGTCCGCGGGACCGAACCAACCGCCAGTCTCAATGGTTGGATCATATAGCTTGACACCCATGTCAAGACGCAGAACCAGGAAGGAAAGGTCTACCCTGACACCAAGTCCCCAGTCCGCGGCAATGCTCTTCAGGAAGTCATATCCGATGTAACCCTCATCGCCCCAATCAGTTGAATACCAAATATTTCCCACATCCATAAACAGAGCTCCGGACAATTTCCAGAACAAGGGAAATCTGTACTCGGCGTTTGCCTCAAGTTTGATGTCTCCAGTCTGGCTGGGGATGATCATCGCCTCCGCCCTCTTGGAACGTCCAGGTCCCAAGGTTCTAACCTGCCAGCCTCTCATGCTGCTGGCTCCACCGCTGTAGAACTGCTTCTCGAGAGGCACGGTGAATGAGTTGCCATAGGCATGGCTATAGCCACCCAAAAGCCTATATGCAAAGGATTGGTTGTTGTCTCTTCCGAAGAATAGGGTTTGGCCGAGAGTGAGCTCAGAGCGGACGTACTGGGAATAAGGTATTCCCCAAATAATCCTTTTCCCTCGCCTATCTTCCTTCATCCAGCGATTAAACAGGTTAAGGATATTTCCCGAGGCATCCAGCTGGAAACGAATGTATTTGTAGTTGTACTTCGGGTTGATATCAGCTGACGTGGAATAGTAAACCATACCACCCGAACCGACATCAAAGTGGTCGATATAGGCGTTGAACAGGAACTGGTTGCCACTGAATTTATCATAGAAATCCATGTCCATGTCATGGAGCCGGACAATCTTCGCCTGGATGGGATAAATCTGGTATAGGAACCTTCCTCGGGAAAGCGCGCCTGCATAACCCAGGGAAGCTGAGATCATAGTCCTGGAGTACTCCGGACGGTCTTGGTAGGTGTACGAAGCCTTGATCTCAGTTCTGGGAATATTCGGACCCGTGAAGAGCGAATTCGGAAGTCCGAGGGACTCGGGAAAACTCAAGCCGACCGAGGCGCCGAACTCGTTGGACCTGATGCTCCTGTCGTCCCACATGAACTGGAAATTGCCAAGGAAACTAAGGTTCAACCACTGTCCACCGTGGAAGATATTCTTGTGGAAGTAGCTGACCTGAGGCGAGTTACCGATAAGACCACCTGAGTTGGTGGAGGCCTCATAGTTCACTTGGAATCCTTGGATACGGGATGGGGTGAGGTTTATGGAGCAATCAACCACGTCCGCGGAGTCCCTGGGATTGAGCTCGATGTTAACTCCGCTGAAAACCTTCAGAGCGGACATGCGGGAATATGTGTTCCTCACTTCCCTCTCGTCATATAATGAACCGGGACGGATGGTGTTCATTTCCCGAATCACCCGCTCATTGAACCGTAAATCTTTATCCCAAGAGACGCTGACATCTCCGAATGTGTATTTGCGGAATGGCTTGGCCGTTTCTGGTGATTGGTTCCTGGTATATTCCTTGATAAACATCACAAGGTCGGCCGTGTCTTTCTTGACCAGCGTGTCCGCCTCAAAAGAATAATAGTTCTTGTTGAAACCGAACCAACCGTGACGTCTCATCCATTCGGCGGAACGTTCAGTCTCCTCTTCCAAAACAGATTCGGCGAGGTAATCCCCCGGTTTGATCGTGACATTAAGAGTGTCGGCATAGAAATCCTCGCTGAACTCCCCTTCCGGTACTGAATACTCCAGTTTACCGATCTTATACCTTTTGCCGGGTTCAACAGTATAAAGCACCTTAACCTTCCGGCCATCGTAATTGACTGAGCTGCTGACCTTTGAATTATAATAACCCAAGTACTCGAGATGCCTTCCGATGTTGGCTACTGAGGCATCCACAGCCCCGGGCTCAAAGACTACCGGAGCGACTCCGATCTTCCTTGCCAGACGATTCCCGAACTTGGTGGTGTCTTGACCGGAAAGATTGTAAATGTTAAGAAAAGGGTTCCAGCCGAAAATGAGGTAGCTATTCGACTTTTGCTGGACATATTTCTCGAATTCCCTTGGTGACAGCTTCTTGTCCCCCAGAACCTCCACCTCGTTGCCGGCAAGCCTGTACCGTCCGTCAGGGAGCGACCGTGTCGAGCTGCAGGACGAGAGCAGCGCGACGAAGAGGACGATCAGAATGGCTTTCTGCGTTTTTGGCATCATGGTTCCACAAAAATAAAAAGAATATTAATATATTTGTTTAATTTCCACACGATGATTTTATGAGCATACCCGTCTCCAACAACGAAATCAAATTCGTCAAATCTCTCGAGCAAAAGAAATTCAGGGATTCCAACGGCATGTTTGTCGTGGAAGGTGAGAAGATGGTCGAAGAGGCGTTGCACTCCTCTTTTGAGGTTTTCAGATATTACAAGATCTCTGAGATTGGAGTCACAGCTATGTCAAGGATGACCATGTTGGCCTCGCCCTCCCCTGCTCTCGCTGTGCTGCGTAAACCATCTGACATCGAAATACAGGATTTGGCCTATTTCTCATTGCCTGAGAACGGGCTTTTCCTGGCGCTTGACGGGGTCCGTGACCCGGGCAACATGGGAACCATTTTAAGGATCGCTGACTGGTTCGGGATTGACGCTGTTTTCGCCTCAAGGGACTCTGTCGACATCTTCAATCCGAAAGTTGTCCAGGCCACGATGGGAGCCATTTTCAGAGTCAAGTTCCACTATTGCGACATAGCCCGGCTAAGCCGGTTCATCGCCCTCTCAGGAGGAGACGCCTATGGCACTTTCCTGGACGGGACTGACATATATCAAAAGGAACTGAACACCGGAGAAAAGACCAAATCACTGATAGTCATTGGGAATGAATCGAATGGCATCTCTCTGGAGGTTGCCTCTACCTTGACGGAACGTCTCCTGATCCCCCCTTACCCGGAGAACGACCGAGGGTCCGAATCCCTTAACGCGGCAGTTGCCACAGCTATCACGGTCGCAGAGTTCCGCAGACGACTTAACAATAATCACAAAGCATGAACGAAGAATCATTGATGCGCTCCAGAATCAGGAGAATCCTGATGATCTGCAGCAACTACGACGCGTTCACCCTCGAGGAGGATGGACGGATCGAGAGTCAGATCGTGAGCGAATACAGGGAGTTGAACCTGAGCAATCCCCCGACCTTCATCTGGGCTAACTCATCGGTCGAGGCAGGCAAGATCCTCGAGACCGACTCGGAGATTGACATGATAATATGCATGTACAACGACCGTGACAAGGAGGTCTTCGAGTTCGCCGCGAAACTGCGTGGAGAAGGATCCAATATCCCGTTCATCATGCTGATTCACTACTCCAAGTCGGTCAGGCAGAGGATTTTCGAGAATGACCGATCCGGAATTGACTTCGTGTTCAGCTGGCAGGGCAACGCCGACTTGATTCTCGCCATTGTCAAACTTATCGAGGACTCGGTCAACGCCGAGAACGATGTGTTTGAGGTCGGAGTCAGAGTGATTCTCCTGGTCGAGGACTCAGTTCGTTATTACTCCACCTATCTGCCTGAGTTATATAAGCTTCTGATCACTCAGAGCCGTGAGTTCCTGACCGAGTTCCTAAACGATGACCAGAAGAAATACCGCAAGCGCTCCAGACCGAAAATCCTTCTCGCCACATGTTATGAGGATGCCTTGGCATATTTCGAGAGATACAAGGAGAACCTGATGGGAGTCATCTCCGATGTCGGCATGGTGATCCGCAAGGGAGACAGCAGCAAGTCCGAGAAACTTGACGCCGGGCTTGACCTGGTCAGGATCATCAAGGAATACGATCCCCTCATGCCTGTGTTGTTGCAATCCTCGCAAGGAAGCATAGCCAAGGTCGCCGAGCAACTCGGAGTCGGGTTCCTCAAGAAGTTCTCCAGGACACTGTTCATGCAGCTTGGAGACTATATGAAGCAGGAGTTCGGCTTCGGAGACTTCGTTTTCAAGGATGCCGATGGCACGGAATACGGTCGGGCCGCCAGCCTGACAGAGTTGGAAGACATAATCGGAGACATTCCGGATGAGGTCCTTGTCAGCAATACCTCCAGGAATATGTTCTCGAAATGGCTTTATGCGAGGGGGCTGTTCAACCTGGCGGAAACATTTAAGGCTGAGCACCATACGGTAGCTTCCGAGTTCCGTTCCTTCCTGCTGGAGCAGATCAACAAGTACCACCAGATGATCGGCCAAGGAGTCATCGCGGATTTCAAGGAAGACTCTTATCAGGACTATTTCTGGTTCGCGAGGATGGGAGAAGGCTCCCTCGGCGGTAAGGCCAGAGGCCTTGCTTTCCTCAATCATCTTGTCCTGAAATATTCACTCTCAGACAAATATCCGGGGATGAGCATATCCATCCCACGCACTATTGTTGTGACCACCGAGTGGTTCGACAGGTTTGTACTCGAGAACGGACTACAGCATGTGATCGATTCCGAGCTTTCAGATGACGAGATCTTGTCAGAGTTCGTAGCCTCGATCCTTCCGGCTGAACTGTTGCAAAAGCTGAGGGCGTTCGTCGCGACCTTGGACAGCCCCGTGGCTGTCCGGTCCAGCTCTAAACTGGAAGACAGTAATTATCAGCCGTTTGCGGGAGTGTATTCCACATACATGTGTCCTTTTGTCGAGAACAAGGACAGGATGCTCAGGGAGATCACCAAGGCCATAAAGAGCGTCTATGCCTCGACCTATTTCGCAGGCAGCCGAGCTTATATCCAGGCCAGCGGAAACCTTATCGGAGAGGAGAAGATGGCCATCATTATCCAAAGCATCTGCGGCACCAGACACGGTGACGACTATTATCCGATGTTATCCGGTGTGGCCAGGTCGTCCAACGCGTATCCGATTGGTTCTGAGAAACCTTCGGACGGAATATTGAACGTTGCCTTCGGACTTGGAAAGACTGTGGTTGATGGAGGACGTACCCTCAGGGTCAGTCCGAAAGCGACCAAGAAGATATTGCAGCTCTCCTCCCCTTCCCTCGCCATGAGGGACACCCAGACGGAGATGTATGTCCTTGACACCAGTCCGGGGGCTTTCAAGATCTCCAAGAACGACGGTGTCAACCTCAGGAGAATACCTGTGACTGAGGCACTTGAGAAATATGACAGGCCCGAGCTGGTAGTGTCCACCTATGTGGCGCAGGACGACCGTATGCAGCCAGGAATGGGCGTCAGAGGTCCAAGAGTAATCTCATTCGACGGGTTATTCCAATACGACAGGTTCCCTCTTGCCCAAGCCCTATCGGAAATCATGGACATTTGCCGGAACGAGCTCATGTCGGAGGTCGAGATCGAGTTTGCCCTCGATCCTGTAAAGGGCACATCCGGGCGCGAGGCCGCCCTCGAGCTGCTCCAAGTCAGGCCGGTATCGGAAAGCACTTCTTTCCAGAACACCTCAATGGAGGAGGTTTCCAAGACATTATCCACAGTCCTGGTAACTAGCGACAACGCCCTCGGCAATGGATTGTTCCAGGACACAGACCACATTGTCGCCATACTCCCCGGTGTTTTCGACAAGTTGAAGACAAGGCAGATGGCCGATGAGATCTCAGCTATTAACTCCAGGATGCTTAAGGAAGGCAAGTCATATTTCCTTATCGGCCCGGGAAGATGGGGCTCTTCAATTCCAACGCTGGGAGTCCCCGTGAGCTGGACTGATATCTCAGCCGCGAGGATGGTAGTCGAATACGGTATGGAAGGGTTCAGGATCGAGCCCAGCCAAGGAACCCACTTCTTCCAGAACATCACTTCCCTCGGGGTTGGATATCTCTCAGTTGATGAATATGCCGGATCCGGTTCGATCGATTTCAAAGCTCTGGAGTCCTTGGATCTTGAATATGAGGGAGAATTCGCCAAAGTCTGGTCATCCAAGGATTTGAGAGGATTCATCGACAGGAATTCCGGGAAATCGATAATCGGCCTCAAAAATGAGTAAAACGATTGTTTACCAGATGTTTCCCCGCCTTTGGGGTAATCCCGTCAGCGACCCTGTCCCTGCTGGTTCCCTTGCGGAGAACGGTTGCGGTAAATTCAATTCTGTAGACGATAAGACTTTAACCTGGCTTAAGGAAAAGCTCCGTGTTACCCATGTCTGGTATACCGGAGTTATCAGGCATGCCACGACAGAGGATTTTCCCGGATGTGAGTCTTCCGCCCCAGCCATCGTCAAAGGCAGGGCCGGGTCTCCTTACGCCATTACAGACTACTTTGACGTTAATCCTTATCTAGCTGATAATCCATATAATAGACTTATCGAGTTCGAGTCTTTATTAAAGAGAACTCACACTGCTGGATTAAAGGCAATAATAGATTTTGTCCCTAATCATGTTTCCAGGGATTACGGCAAGGTCGGCCAAATCCACAGACCATCTTCCGGAGTCCTCGGTGAAAAGGACGACTGCTCATACCATTGGCGGCCGGAGAATGATTTTTACTACTATCCTGGCCAGGCTCTTGTCCTTACTGACAATGGTCAATATTACGAGAACCCGGCCAAGGCCTCCGGCAACCGCTTCTCCCCCGCCCCCGAAAAGAACGATTGGTATGAGACTATAAGACTGAATTACTGCGACTTCCACACTCCCACATGGGACCGGATGCTGGAAATTGTGAGATACTGGTGCCTTAAAGGGGTGGACGGTTTCCGCTGCGACATGGTGGAGATGGTACCGTGGCAGTTCATGAAATGGCTTATAGCCGGAATCAAGGCTGAGTTTCCGGATGTGATATTCATCGCCGAGGTATACCAGAAGGATCTGTACAGGCTTTATATCGAGGAAGTTGGATTCGATCTCCTGTACGACAAATCCGGCTTGTACGACACGTTACGCGCCATTGTCGATGGGAATGGCCCCGCCAAGGGAATAACATGGAACTGGCAGTTCCTTGGAGACTTGCAGCCTAGAATGCTCAACTTCCTCGAAAATCATGATGAGCAGCGTTTCGCCTCAGATTTCTTTGGGAAGAATCCTCTCAAAGCCGCCGCTCCCCTATGCGCCGGACTGCTGCTCAACGATGCTCCATATATGATCTATTCAGGACAGGAAGTCGGTGAACCAGGGATGGATAAGGAAGGTTTCAGCGGACTTGACGGACGTACCACGATATTCGACTGGTGGAGTGTGGCCTCATTGAGAAGTTTGTACGCCTATATTCATGAGGGTGAAGGACTTACCTCGAAAGAAAAGAAGGTTCTGGGGATGTACGAAGACATTCTCGCCCTAGCTGGCGACCCTCAGATCGAAGGCTCCGGGACATACGACTTGGGGTATTGCCAAACTCGAGATAATGGATTCGATCCGGACAGGCATTTCGCCTTCCTGAGAGGTGGAAACAGCAATGCCAGGCTCTTTGTGTGCGACTTTTCAGACGAAGACGCGGCGATGGATATCATGATCCCTGCTGATGCGTTGGCTTATATGGGGATAAACAAAAAGGAGACGCTCAAGCTGAGCGTCTCCATACGAGCCTTCGGATACTCTGTCTTACCAGTTTAGTATCTTCTTGAAATCATACTCCTCAGGATTGGCGACGAAAGCCTTTGCGGCCTCGTAGTCATCGGGAGTGATGTAGTGGCAAATGTGGAGATAATAGTTCCTGGCGATGCCGCCATCGATGTCGACCCTACGAGGAGGGATCTTTCCTTCCTCATTCTGCAAATCCTTCAGATAGAGAGGTTTGGGGTCACCATTCTTGTCCACATAGACCATGCAACCGGTCTCTCCCTTTGAGTAAAGCTCATAAACACCCATCGCGAGCTCCGTGCAATAGGAAAGATCATAAGCGACGGGATCCTGGCAACGGACATCGTAGCCGATCTCCACAGGACGGGTCTTAATCTTAAGTCCGATCTTCTTGAACTCCTTCTCGAGGATGTCATTGAAGAGGACGGCCTTGCTGATCTTGCCAAGCTCCGGATGTCCGTGCTCATCGTAGGTCATAGTCACACCGGCGTTCTTGATCTCCTCAGGATCAAGGTCATGGAACACGCCTTCAGCGACAACCACCGTGCCGTAAGGGATACCCAAGATCTTGCGCTTCAGGATGGCTGAAACAGCGAGCTTGACGATCTTATCAAGGCAGATCGGGGTCTTGTTGAACATCTCGGGGATAATGGTCATCGAGCAATGGGTGGCCTCGCCGATTCCGAGCGCGAGATGGCCGGCGGAACGACCCATAGCGGAGATGAGAAGCCATGTTCCGGAAGTGCGGGCATCCTCATAAACTGTCCTGGCGATATGCGCGCCCTCATTCTTGGCCGAGTTGAAGCCGAAGGTCGGAGCGTTGTCCGGGAGGGGCAGGTCGTTATCGATTGTCTTGGGAACATGAATATTGTGGATCGGATAGTTCTTCGCCTGAAGGAACTTGGCGATCCTGTTGGCGGTGGAAGCGGTGTCGTCACCACCGACGGTGACCAGGAGCTTTACATTATTCTCCTGGAAAAGAGGAAGGTTGAAATTCTTCTCAAAGTCCTCGTTAGTAGGCTTGAAACGGCTCATCTGGAGGTAAGAACCACCTCTGTTGAAATAAGCGTCGGCCTTGAAGAAATCGATGTCCTCGATGCGGGGATTTTTGTGGAACAGTCCGCTGTAGCCTTCGTGGAGTCCAATGACTCTGAAGCCTTTATAAAGGAAAGTCTTGGCGACTGAGAACACAACAGTGTTCATTCCGGGCGCGGGGCCGCCACCGCAGAGGATAATGATTGAATCTTTCATGATAGTTATTTTGTTGAATGATATTCCTTTCCGGATAGCGGACACAAATTTAATCCATTTCTGGAAATTATCGGCAATTTTCGTTAAATTTGTATTCTATTGTCAGATTTCAAGAAATGGATCGGAACCAGGCGGAAAAGAGAATACTTGAGCTTAGGGAAATCCTCTGGATCAACAGCAGGCGGTACTACGTCGACAACGCTCCGACAATGAGCGATTTCGAATATGACCACCTGATGCGCGAGCTTGAGGACCTTGAGACTGAGTATCCAGACCTGCGCGCTCCTGACTCCCCTACGCAGAAAGTCGGAAGCGACTTGGATAAGGGCTTCGCCCAGTATCCACATCGCTACCCTATGCTCTCACTCGGGAATACCTACAACATTGGTGAGATCGAGGATTTCGTCCGCCGGGCTGAGAAGGAGCTCGGGGAGGCCAAGTTCACATATTCATGTGAGCTGAAATTCGATGGTACCGCTATCTGTTTGACTTACAGGAACGGAAAGCTTTTCAGGGCTCTGACTAGGGGCGACGGTGTCGTCGGTGATGACGTGACCGCCAATGTCAGGATGATCGGTAATATTCCTCTTTCTTTGAAAGGATCCGGATGGCCTGAAGAGTTTGAGATTCGCGGGGAGATTCTTATGCCCTACGAGTCCTTTGACAGGCTCAACAAGGAACGCCTTGACAACGAGGACCAGCCTTTCGCCAATCCCAGGAACGCCGCCTCCGGCTCGCTCAAATTGCAGGATCCCAAAGAAGTGGCGAAGAGAGGGTTGATGTGCACCCTGTACCATATTCCAGCCCAGAGCGTGGCATTCGCGACTCATTCCGAGGCCCTGGATGCGGCCGCCTCATGGGGGCTACCGGTCTCTTCGGAGCGCCGGGTGGTCGCTGGGATCGACGGGATTGAAGAATACATTTCGTACTGGGACAAGCAACGGAGATTCCTCCCTTTCGCGACGGACGGTATAGTCATAAAGATTAACGAGCTGGACTACCAGAACACATTGGGCTACACCGCCAAATCCCCCAGATGGGCAGTGGCGTTCAAGTTCCAGGCTGAGGAGGCACTGACCAGATTGGTCTCCATCGACTACCAGGTCGGGCGCACCGGAGCCGTGACCCCTGTGGCGAATCTCTCCCCTGTCCAGCTGGCAGGCACGGTCGTAAAACGGGCCACTCTCAACAATGAGGACTTCATGTCACAGATGGACATTCGGGTCGGAGACTGGGTCAAGGTCATCAAGGGCGGCGAGATAATCCCGAAAATAATCGATGTGGACTTGTCCAGGAGGCCGGAAGACTCGGTCAAGCCAGCTTTCCCTTCCGTCTGTCCTGATTGCGGCACTCCCCTGGTGAAAGACTCGGACGAGGCCAAATGGTTCTGTCCCAATATCGACGGATGCCCCACACAAATCAAAGGTAGGTTGGTGCATTTCCTTGGCAGGAAGGCCATGAATATTCTCGCGGGTGACGCGACCGTCGATCAGATGTATAACCTTGGCCTTGTCAAGACTCCCGCTGATTTCTATACCCTTACCAAGGCTCAGCTTATGATGCTTGAGGGTTGGAAGGATCGTAGCGCGGAGCGGTTCCTCGAGAGCTTGTCCGTTTCTAAGACTGTTCCGTTTGAGAGGGTATTGTTTGCTCTGGGTATCCGATACGTTGGTGAGACGACCGCTAAAGAGCTCGCGAGGTATTTCGGAGATATAGATGCGATAGCTGAGGCCAATGTTGAGAAATTGCTGGAAGTCAGGGATATAGGCGATGTGATTGCCAGAAGTGTCTATGATTTCTTCAGAGTTCCGAAGCATATTGATGAGATCGCGAGGCTCAAGGAAGCAGGCTTGAGATTCTCTGTCGAGGAGCCGGTCGCAAGTTCCGATTCCCTTGCCGGGAAAACAATCGTGATCTCCGGAAACTTCTCTGTCTCAAGGGACGAGATGAAGCGCCTGATAGAAGTCAACGGAGGCAAAAACAGCTCCTCCGTGAGTTCCAAGACCAGTTTCCTTCTAGCCGGCTCGAAACCCGGTCCGGAGAAGATCAAGAAGGCCGGGGATCTTGGGATCAGTATAATCGGCGAGGAGGAGTTTATGGCCATGATCCCGTCTATTGGAGCGGGCAAGCCAGAGGAGAAAGCCGAGGATGATGTTGAACCTACTTTGTTCTGAGCGATATGAGTTGGTTCGGCGATATGGTTTTCAAAATCAAGAGTTACATCCGGTGGATCACCAAATTCATCGGCCATGACATCTGGCATTTCAACCTGAATGAGCTCTCAAAGGCAAAGGCCAGGGTCGTCATGGACATAAAGGTGGTGATTGACGCCTTCAAGAATTTCGCTGACGAGAAGATCGGTTTCCAATCTGTGGCCCTGAGCTATTTCTGCACGCTCGCATTGGTCCCGATGGTCGCTGTAGCATTCGCGGTCACCAGTGGATTCGGGCTAGAGAACGTGCTTAGGGACGCCTTGTATTCCGCCGATATCAACCAGACTGTCATCGACACCTTGATGAATAGCGCCGCGAATATCATTGACGCTTCCAAGTCAGGCGTGTTCGGTGCCATCACGGCTCTCTCCTTCGTCTGGCTCGTCATCTGGATGATGAACAGGGTGGAGAAAGTGTTCAATAATGTCTGGCATGTCAGGAAACCCCAGAGGAAAGCGCTTAAGAGTTACGGGATAGATATCATAATCATGATACTTATCCCGTTTATCGTCTTGATATTCTTCGCCGGGACTGTCGTGTATTCCCATGTTCTCGACCTGATTCCAAACAGTTTCGGAATCTCCAACAGAATCAAATCCTTCTTGAGTTGGGCCATATTCGGTGGTGTGGCTATCATGACTCTCTCCGCGATGTACAAGTTCATTCCAGCCACAAAGGTCGAGTATCGTTTCGCTCTTAAAGCGGCGCTTTGGGCGGGTATCATTTTCACCCTGCTACAGTATCTATATCTTGAGACACAGGTTCTTGTTACCAATATAAACGCGGTCTACGGAGCGGTCGCCGCCCTGCCTCTCTTCATGATGTGGCTGAGGTTCGGATGGCTGATCATCTTGTATGGAGCGCAGTTCTCTTATTCTTTCCAGATGATCCACCAGCAGGAGGTCGAAGCGAGGAAATCTGCGGACATATTAATAGAAACAACTGATAATAAAGGGATTGAGGCATGAGTTTCTCCAAGTTCACAGAGCAGGATTATGAGGTCATCCGGGAGAGTTACGCCAAGCTGAAAGAGGCGGCCCGAAAGAGATGCGCCAACCAGGAGGAACTGGATGTCGTCCAGAAGGCGTTCGAGTTCGCCAATGAGGCCCATAAGAATGTCCGCCGCCGCTCGGGCGGTCCGTACATAATCCATCCGATAGAGGTGGCCCAGATCGTGGTCTCCGATATAGGCCTCGGTTACAAATCAATAGCCGCCGCTCTCCTTCACGATGTTGTGGAGGACACGGACTACACGGTGGATGACCTGCGGAACCTGTTTGGAGACAAGATCGCGAGCCTTGTGGATGGCTTGACAAAGATCAAGATCGTTCTCGACAATGAGGACAGGTCCAAGCGGTCGGACAACTATTCAGAAAGTCTCCAGGCCGAAAACTTCAAGAGGATTCTCCTGACTCTCAACGACGATGTGAGGGTCGTGCTGATAAAACTCGCTGACCGCTTGCACAACTGCCGGACTATCGATTCGATGCCAGAGTACAAGAGGGACAAGATTTTGAGCGAGACAATGTTCATATTCATCCCTCTCGCCCATCGTCTTGGTCTGTACGAAATCAAGTCCGAGATGGAGAACATCTGGCTCAAATACAAGGAGCCAGACGCCTACAAGGAGATTTCCGGTCTTGTCAGCAAGAATATCAACGATCTAGAGAAACAGATAGACGACTTCATAACTCCGATCGACGCCGCTCTACGGGCTTCCGGGTTCAACTTCGAGATCAGGAAGAGGGTGAAGACCCCTTATTCGATTTGGCACAAGATGCAGACGAAGAACATCAGTTTCGAGCAGGTTTACGACCTATATGCCTTGCGGATCGTTTTCACTCCGGACGCGGGCACGAAAGAGACTGAGAGGGACCAGTGCTACCATATATTCTCGATCATCACCGGCATTTACCGTTACAAGCCGGACAGGGTAAGAGATTGGGTCAAGCACCCGAAGAGCAATGGCTATGAGGCTCTCCACTGTACCCTGATGAGCGACAAGGGAGTCTGGATCGAGGTTCAGATCCGCTCCAAGAGGATGGATGACATCGCCGAGAAAGGAATCGCCGCCCATTGGGCATACAAGCAGGAAGGCTATCTGAGTGAGAATGACAGCGAGATGGACAAGTGGCTCGCCAAGGTAAAAGAGATCTTGGTAAGCCCTGACGTGAACGCGCTCGAACTCCTTGACATAATACATAACGACCTGACCAGCAGCGAAATCACCGTATTCACACCGAAGGGTGAGCAGAAGTCTATCCAGAAAGGAGCCACGGCCCTTGATTTCGCCTACAGCATCCACACCGAGATCGGCAACAAGGCTATCGCCGCCAAGGTAAACATGAGGCTTGTCCCCCTGTCCCATGTTCTCAGGACAGGAGATCAGGTCGAGATTATCACCGCACAGAACGAGCATCCTAAGAAGGAATGGTTCCAATTCCTCCAGACCAGGCATGCCCGGAACGTTGTCATAGATTACTTTAAAGGCAACAAGAAGGAGCTTGTGGAGGTCGGGAAAGCATTCTTATCCTCCCAACTCGAGAATCTGGGCTACAAGCTGAATAGTGACTCAATAGAGATTCTCTGCCGCCACTTCAACATCCCTGGCAAGAATACCGAGGAGTTGTTTTTCAGGGTTGGGCTGGGACTGGTCAAGACTGACACCATCGGTGATGTGCTTGTCTCGGCGCTTCCCGCCAAGACCCACTCATGGCCGTTCTCCTTATTCAGCAGATGGAGAGAGAGCCAATCCTCCGGAAAAGAGAAAGAGGCTTATATCATCGCACCTTGTTGCCGGCCTATCCCCGGAGATGCGGTGGTGGGAATCAAAAACCCTGACGGTACTATCACGGTCCACAAAAAGACTTGCCCTGTGGCTGACAGTCTGGCCTCCAAGCACGGCGACAGGGTCGTCGTGCCCCAATGGGAGACTGACGGGGAGAAAAAGGCCTTCCCGGCTAGGATCGCATTGAAAGGTATCGACAGGGTCGGCCTTCTGAACGAGATATCAAGATATATCTCATTGGTGATGGGAGTGAATATGAAAAAAGTGCTTCTCAGCACGGAGGAAGGCATTTTTGAGGGATATATCGACCTCAGTGTCCACGACAAGACGGCGCTCGAGAGGATGATCCGGAAACTCTCGTCGATAGATGGCATACAAAGTGTAGCTAGAACCGAGTTATGAGAAAATTTTTGACGAGATATTTCCCTATCATTCCCGCCTTTGTGGTGATTATCCTGTCCGTGTTCTCACATTCGTGCGCGAACACGACCCAGGCTCCGAAAGGTGGTCTCAAAGACACAATCCCACCGGTTCTGGTCAAGGTCACTCCGAAGCCCGGCTCGACTCGTGTCCCTGTCAAAGGGGCCCAAATCGAGTTCACTTTCAACGAATATGTGACCGTTAAGGATCCTAAGGGACTCTATCTCTCCCCTCCCCAAAAGAAAGCCCCGAAATATAAGCTCCGAGGGAAGAGCGTGATAGTCTACTTTGAGGAGGAACTGTTGCCTGACCTGACATACACTTTAGACCTCACAGGAGCGATCGGAGACAACAATGAGGGCAACTTGTTTCCTGGTTTCACCACCTTTTTCTCAACTGGAGACAGGGTCGATTCAATGTATATCACAGGATCCGTATACGATTGCACAAACTTGAAGCCTATACAAGGCGCGACCGTCATGTTGTACAAGGATCACAGGGATTCCGCGGTGTTCCTGCAGCGCCCAGTCGCGGCTGGAAGGACTGACGACTGGGGGTTCTTCTCTATCCGGAACATCCAGGACACCTTGTACAGGGCATATGCTATCGTGGACGCCAACACCAACAACATTTATGATCCGGCCGAAGACAAGGTGGCTTTTATCGATTCCTTAATCAGACCTGTTCATATCATCGGAGATTCTATCCCTGAACTGATGAAATACGACATGAAGGACACCGTCGGTTGCCTTTCCCGCCATTCCGACATCAGCCTTAACGTGTTCAAGGAGCGCCCCTCAAAGCAGATGCTGATGAACAAGAAAAGGACTGGTGACAGGTCAGCCTATGTGTCGTTCATGGCTCCGGAAACAAGGATTGACTCATTGTGGTTCAAGGGTTTCCCTGCCGAGAAGGTCATCACTGAGTTCAATATCCAACAAGACAGTTTACTGCTCTGGATTAATGATTCCCGCAGGATGCCGGACACCCTTCATCTATTTGTCAAGTATTGGAAGACCGACACATTGGGTGTGCTTCAGCCCGTCACCGAGGACTACAAGCTGATCGACGAGAATAAGCCTAAGGGAAAGGCGAAGAGAGAGGTTGAGCATCAGGATACTATATGCCCCATCAAACTGACCGCGACACCTGAGAATATCGAGCAGGACGGCATGGCTTTGGAATTCACTGTTCCTCCTTTCCTAGGCTATTTTGACAGTCTCTCTTTCAAGTCCATTAATCCGAAACAGGTCGAGCAGAAGGAGAAGTTCAAGATAGAGAGGGATCCCCTGAATCTGCTTCGGTACATTATCACTCCTCAGGTTAAGTTCCAGCAGGGCTTTGACTATGTGTTCAAGGTGCCGCACAGGATTTTCAAGGATATTGACGGGCACTGGAATGACAGTACAGAGGTCAAAGTCACATTGCCGAAGGATGAGGATCTCAGCACCTTCACCCTCAATGTCACCGGAGTCAAGGAAAAGTACATTATCCATTTCCTTGACGAGAACAAAAACAATATCCTGAGGGAATACATAATCGACACTGACAAGCAGCTTGTTTTCCCTTATTTGAAGAAAGGCAAATACTGCATCCGTATTATTGAGGATGTCAACAGAAACGGAATCGTTGACACTGGTGACCTGCTCAAACACAGGCAACCGGAGAAGGTCAAATTCCTCAAGACTAAAGATCAGGACACATTTGAGATTCCCGAGCGGAGTGAGATAGAGCAGAATCTTGACATGAGGGAATTCATGAAGGAATATTGACGATGAGGAAGTTATTGACCATCATATTGTTTGGAGTTCTCGCCATTTCATCGGTGAGGGCACAGGACGCGCCACCGGCCGACTCGCTTAAGAAGGTGTTCTCGCTCAATGACTATACTATGATCGGAGTCGAGTACGGCGCGTCCCTCAGCAGGATGCAGTTCAACCCTTCAAAGACGCAGGGAAACCTGTTTGTCCCCCACACCGTCGGAGTCTATGTCCTTAAATACGGAAAGCTTTTCGACGGGAGCCCCAATTTCGGATTGAAAACCGGTGTACGTTATGGGCATGAAGGCTATCAGTTCAAGATGAATAAAGAAACCGGAGTCACTCCTACCTTGGAGGGTGCCGAGAAGGCAATAATCGATCTGGTGGAAGTCCCCATGATGGCTCATTTCCATGCTGATGGGCTTCATTTCAAAGTCATGCTGGACTTGGGAATATACGGTGGCTACAGGCTTTCAATTGAAAGGATAGGTAAGCGTGTCTATGACGAGTACCGTTATTCATTCATGGATTGGGATTATCGCATCGACTATGGAATCACCGGTGGAGTAGGTTTCGGCCTGGTATTCGATCCCATTGAGTTCCATGTCAATGCCGGGGTCAGGTATTCCTGGGGCTCACTCTACAGGGCGGATTATCTCAGTCCGGATTTCTACAGGTTCGCTTATCCCCTTGATTTCATGCTCACTACCGGACTGTATTTCCAAATCACAAAAAGGAACGGAAAGACAAAGGGGCAGATAAAGCGAGAAGCTTATAATCAAGTTTATTATCCAGAGAAAAATGGAGAGGCTGGTGGCGAAAGCAGGTAATGTGTTGATCGGTGGAGGTGGCCATATAGTCGTACAGACTATGTGCAACACCCATACCTCCGATGTGGAAGCGACAGTGGCTCAATGCGTAAGGCTTGCTGAAGCTGGAGCTGAGCTAATCCGGATCACAGTTCCGGGACTTCCCGATGTGGAGCATATCAGAAGTATCAAGGATCAGCTCAGAGGAATGGGGATTGATACTCCCCTAGTCGCTGATATTCATTTCTCATCCCAGACCGCGCTCGCCGTCGCTCCGATCGTGGAGAAAGTCAGGATCAACCCTGGCAATTTCCATAAGGACCATGAGGAGGCCGTACGACAATTCAGGAATCTCATCAGGGTCTGCTCCGACAACGGGACAGCCATCAGGGTTGGCATTAACCATGGCTCGTTAGGAGAGTATATCACCAATCTATACGGGAACACTCCAGAGGCAATGGCAAAGGCCGCCATGGAGTGGCTAGGAATATGCCTTGAGGAGAATTTCACCAATGTGGTGGTATCGCTGAAGTCCAGTAACACTAGGGTGATGGTGGACGCCTACAGGGCTCTTTCAAAGGTGATGGAGAAAGAAGGGTACGTGTTTCCCCTCCATGTCGGCGTGACTGAGGCCGGGAACGGGGATAGCGGCAGGATCAAATCATGCGTCGGAATCTCGGCTCTCCTTTCCGAAGGGCTTGGGGACACTGTCAGGGTATCTCTGACAGAGGATCCTGAAGCCGAACTTCCGGTCGCCAGGTACTTGTCCGCGAGATATGGACGTCAGATCGTTTCAACTATGACCTCTGTCTCGGTCAGTGGGCGCAAAGCCGTCGCCGAATACCACTCCCCTTCCTTCGAGACTCTTTTGCTGGATGTCTCGTGCGATTTCGGGAAACGACTGTTGGACAAGGAGTTGGATGAGCTGGAACTCACCGGAGACTTCATTAACGAAGAAGGGAAAACCGTATCTATCACAGATTCCGGGAAAGGCTCATATCTCGTCGATGAACTGATGCAAGCCACCAGAAGAAAATTCTATCGCCCTGAGTATATCGCATGCCCCGGATGCGGAAGGACGATGTACGACTTGCAGGCGGCCTTGGCAGAGGTCAAAGCTAAGACCTCTCACCTTAAAGACACGGTCATAGCTGTGATGGGATGTATTGTGAACGGTCCTGGAGAGATGGCTGACGCAGATTGGGGATATGTCGGAGAAGGAAACAGGCGAGTTTCCATTTATAAGGGAAAGACACCCGTCTTAAGACACGTCCCCGAGGAGGAGGCCGTGGATAAGCTTCTTGCTTTGATAGAGGCTGAAAAGGCTATTTGAGCCTGGCTATTTTAGTGACACTCGCCACTGTGAACTCCCCTTCCTTGACAAGGATCTCAGCGTCAAGAGGAAGGTAGATGTCTATCCTGGAGCCGAACTTGATTATACCGCACTGCTTCCCCCTTTCGACTTCAAGGCCTTCCTTCGAGTAACAAACTATCCTTCTGGCAAACGTGCCGGCTATCTGCTTGAAAAAGACCTCACCATGAGAGTTACGTATAGCCGTCGAGGAATGCTCGTTTTTCTCAGATGATTTAGGAAGAAAAGCGAGAAGGTATTTCCCGGGATGATACTTATAGTAAGAGACTTCGCCGGTCACAGGCCAGAAGTTGGTGTGGACATCAAAGAAGTCCATATAGATAGACACTTGGATACGGTCCTCCTTGAAATACTCCCCCTCATAAGCCCGTTCTACGACCACGACTTTACCATCTGCCACCGCGGTCACTAGAGTCTCATCACCTTCCGGAATCTCTCTGTCAGGCACCCTGTGGAACCAAAAAACGAAGAAGGCGAAAACCAGCAGGAACAGAAGTATAGGGATAAGTGCCCACAGGGGGTGTATGAAAAGTATCGCCAGCACGGCGAGCACAACACTCACGGTCCAGTAAATCGCGATTGCGTCCTTTGAATCTTTATCTATAACTATTCGTTTCATTTTCAATCGGTTGACAATTATAGAAGGTCAAAGATAGCTAGGTATATGGCGCCAAATGGCATCGCCATAAGCGTGCTGTCGAAACGGTCCAGGAGTCCTCCGTGGCCAGGAATTATATTACCGGAATCTTTCACTCCGAATACCCTCTTCCACTGCGATTCGTAGAGGTCACCGTACACACCGGCGACAGACATGATCAACGCGAGAATCAAGGAATGGATAAGCGGGAACTTGAGGATTCCTACCTCATACAGCACGAACGCGGCCAGGACGGACATCACGACTCCACCGATAAAGCCAATCCATGTCTTCTTGGGAGAGACGGTCGGGAAAAGCTTCTGGGGGAATTTCTTGCCCATAGTGATTCCAAACGCGAAAGCTCCGACATCAGAGCACCAAATAATGATGAAGAAGCAGAGCAATAGATTGCCGCTGAAATTCCCGGCCTTGTCGAACGCGATCAGATTACCAAGGGCGATCGGGACCGCGATGTATAGAAGGCCAGTATAGATGTTCGAGAATTTGCCATATTCCTCCTTATCCTTGACATAGAGGGAGTTGATCATGACGATAAACACCGGGATCATCGCCAGGGCGATGAAACGCATAGGGATGTGATAGGTAGAGGCGACGAACATGACGCCGAAAAGGAATACTCCGGCAAGAATAGCCAACACCTTCGAGAAAGTGTAGCTATGGCCCATGGTGATCTCGTAGAACTCGATCAGCATCACCGACATGATGAAAACCATCATGCCGGCGAAAAGGAATTTATTGAACATCAAGCACGCCACCATCACAATGATGAAGGCGATGCCCGATATTGTCCTGACGGTCACATTATTCATCGGCAACAGTAGTTTCGGCCTCCGGTTCAGATTCCGGGGCTGGATCAACTGGCTTGACCTTCGGGCCAAGTATCAACTCTATATCCTCGGCGAATATAACTTCTTTCTCGAGAAGGAGTTTCGCTATCTTGACGAAGCCTTCCTGGTTGTCAACAAGGATCTTCCTTGTCCTCTCATGTACTTCGTCGACCAGATCCCTGACCTCCTTGTCCATCACCTCAGCGGTCTTCTCGCTATACGGCTTAGTCAAGTCATAACCTCTCGCTCCGGTGGAATCATAGAACGAAAGCTCACCGGTCCGCTCCCCCATGCCGTAGAACTGGATCATGTTGTAAGCGATCCTGGTCAATCTCTCAAGGTCGTTGAGAGCGCCAGTGGCAGGCTCGCCATTGATGATCTCTTCAGCTACTCGGCCAGCCATCAGGGCGCACATCTGATCCATCAAGTAAGACTTGGAGAGGATCTTACGCTCATCAGGAAGATACCAAGTCAGACCAAGAGCATCCCCTCTCGGGATCAAGCTGACCTTGAACACAGGATCTGAATATGGAAGCAGCCAACCAACGGTGGCGTGTCCGGCCTCATGATAAGCGGTCGTCTTCTTCTCGGCCGGAGTGAGGATAGAACTCTTGCGCTCAAGACCACCGATAATACGGTCGACAGCATCGAGGAAGTCCTGCTTCTCTATCTCGGTCTTGTTCTTTCTGGCGGCGGTCAAAGCGGCCTCATTGCAGACATTGGCTATGTCGGCTCCGGAGAAGCCTGGTGTGTGACGGGCCATGAAGCTGACATCGAAGTCCTTAGCTATCTTCAAGCCACGCATGTGGACGAGGAATATCTCTTCCCTCTCCTTAAGTTCAGGAAGCTCAACATGGATCTGACGGTCGAAGCGGCCAGCCCTCATGAGAGCCTTGTCAAGGATGTCAGCCCTATTCGTGGCGGCGAGGATAATGACGCCCGAGTTGGTGTCGAAACCATCCATCTCGGTCAGCAACTGGTTCAAGGTGTTCTCGCGCTCATCATTGGATGAGAAGCCTACATTCTTGCCCCTGGCGCGTCCGACAGCGTCGATCTCATCAATGAACACGATGCATGGAGCCTTCTCCTTGGCCTGACGGAAAAGGTCACGGACCCTGGAGGCACCGACGCCGACGAACATCTCCACGAAATCCGATCCGGAAATCGAGAAGAAAGGAACGTTGGCCTCTCCAGCGACAGCCTTCGCTAGGAGAGTCTTTCCTGTGCCAGGAGGGCCGACCAGGAGGGCTCCTTTGGGAATCTTTCCTCCGAGGGAGGTATATTTCTGTGGATTCTTCAGGAAATCAACGATTTCCATCACCTCTTCCTTCGCTCCGTAGAGACCGGCCACATCCTTGAAGGTGACATTAACCTTATCCTTGTCGGCCAATTTGCCGGTAGACTTGCCCACATTGAATATTCCGCCTCCAGGGCCGCCGGGACCGGCGCCCATATTCTTATTGAAGCCACGGAACATCCAAACCCACATCAGGATAAGCAAGATGGGGAATATCAGCCACTCCAGGATATCGACCCACGCATTGCTCTCATTCTCAACAATTACCTTGACCTGGCCGGACGGCGGAAGCGCGGCGTTGAGTTCACCAAACTCCTTCTCCGAGTCAAACTTGTCGGAAACCAGGAAGATGAAATGCGGTGAGCTGGTAGGAACCTTGCCTCCGAACTTGTCGGCATATTTCGCCAACCTGTCGGGCTGGATAGTGATATTGCCTTTGTAATTGTTGCGAATGTATGTGATCTCCTTGATGTCACCTGCGGCGAACATCTCCTTAACCTCGGCCCACTCGACCTTCTGAGGATTGGCGCCACTGTTGTTAAACAGCAGCCAACCGATCCCGATGATCAGCAGCAGATAGAACCAGGAGAAATTGAACCTTATCTTGACAACCTTGCGGTTAGGATCATTGGCGTTATTCGGCATCTTTCTGTGTCTTTTTGGTTTTCGGCCTGTCCTTGTATTCCTTCTGAGGGGCGTCGGCCCAAAGCTCTTCGAGCCTGTAGAATTGCCTGTATTCAGTAAGGAAAATGTGGGCTACGATGTCACCGTAGTCCAGGATGATCCAGAAATTGTTTTCCATGCCTTGGGTACGGAAAGGCTTCCGACCAAGTTCACGCATCTTCTCGATGACATTGTCAGCGATAGCGTTGACATTGGTGGTAGAATCCGCGTTGCATATCATGAAATGGTCCGTGATAGCGGTACCGATCGATCTTAAGTCGACTCCAACAACATTTTGGGCCTTTTTGTCGAGCATGGCGTCTGCCATGACCCTCAGGTCGTGTGTGATCATATCAATAATCTTTCTTAATTTTGTCCTAAAGTTTACAAATATAGTAAAAAACGACAATTTCCGAGCCAATGGTAGAGAAGGTTAATATAAGGTGGGTTGAAGAGACCGATTCCACGCAGGACGAGGTCAGAAGGCATATTCCGGAATATGACAATCTGTCAGTGGTGGCCGCTGAGTTTCAGACGGCTGGGAGAGGACAGCGGGGAAACTCCTGGTTGGCGAGGAAGGGAGAGAACCTGACTTTCTCTATGCTCATTAAGTTCGGAGGTGATGATTTCCCTCCCCTGAAGGCAGCGGACCAGTTCCTGATCACAAAGGCAGCGACCATCGGGGTCGCGGGATATCTGGAAAGTAAAGGGATTAACTGCTCGATCAAATGGCCGAATGACATATATTTCCGCGACAAGAAGATCTGCGGGATGCTGATAGAGAATGTTCTCAAAGGGGAATACCTTGCCTACAGCATAGTTGGAATAGGCCTGAACGTCAATCAGCGAGAGTTCCCTCCCCAACTGATGAATCCGACCTCGATGTCCGTGGTTACCGGTCAGACATACGACACACATGAGGAAATGATTATTCTAGCCGGCTTTCTGGCATCTGCCTTCCAGACATCGCTTGGATCCGAATCTTCAACTGCAGAAATTGACAAAGAATATGAGCGCAGGCTTTACAGAAAGGATGAGTTCCATGAGTTCACAGTCTGCCAGAACGGATCTATTCTCGAGGGCAAAATCACAGGTGTCACACCCGGTGGATTAGTTCAGATCGTTAATAGAAAAGGCGAACTTTTCCAGTTCGCCTTCAAAGAGATAAGCTATATTATCTAAAGTCTTAGATCAGCTATCGCTTGAGCTGGATCCTCTGCCTTGAACACCGAGCTCCCAGCCACCAGCATCGTAGCTCCGGCCTCTTTAAGAGCCTTGGCATTTGACGAGGAAACTCCCCCATCAACCTCGATATCCTTGACTATCCCGATCCTTTCCATCTCGGCCTTTAAAGTGGCTATTCTTCCAATCGAATCCTCGATGAATTTCTGGCCACCGAAGCCGGCGAAAACAGACATGACCAGGAAGAAATCTACCTCAGGGATATAAGGGAAGAGCCTCTCCACAGGCACATCAGGGTCAATCGCCAACCCGACATTGACACCACAAGACTTCGCGAGGGCGATATATTCGGAAACATCCTTTCCGGCCTCATCGGCAGCCTCGAGATGGAAACTGATATAGGAAGCGCCTGCCTGGGCGAAACGCTCAATATATTTGTCAGGATTGACAATCATCAAGTGGACATCCAGGGGAATCGTCGCTATACCGGCGACAGCCTCCAGGACCGGAAAACCGAATGACAGATTCGGCACCAGACACCCGTCCATGACATCGAAATGAAGAAGGTCAGCATGGTCGTTGACTATCCGCACATCCCTTTCGAGATGCAGGAAATCGGCCGCGAGGATCGATGGAGCAATCTTTACCATGATACTACTTGAAGGAAGTGACGACATCCACCAAATGATCGGTGAACTTGTCCAGGGAAGCGAGATCCAGTCTTTCCCCCGGAGCATGCACACCTCGCAATGTGGGTCCGAAAGATATCATGTCCAGGTCGCCGAATTTCTCGCCGAAGAGTCCGCACTCCAAGCCGGCGTGGATAGCCTTGACCTCAGGCTCATAGCCGAACAGCTTTTTGTAGGAATCCACACAGAGGTGAAGGATGGCGGAATCCACGTTAGGCTGCCATCCAGGATATTCAGAAGTGTACTCAATCTCCGCTCCAGCCAGCTGGAAGGCGGCTCCAACCTTATGCGCCATCATCCTTCTGGCAGAGGCGGTTGAACTACGTTGGCTGGTCACTATTTCAATCAAGCCGGCACGACGCATACGCACGGAGGCAAGGTTGGTGGATGTCTCGACAAGACCCGGGATATCCGGACTCATGGTCTCAACTCCGTGAGGGCAACAGAACAGGACCCGGATAAGCCTCTCGGCGACATTTGAATCAATAGGTTTCTCAGTGCAACGGAAAGGGGCCGCTGTCAACTTGAGACCAGGATCCGTCTTTGAATATTCATTCTTGATGTCCTCGGCGAAGGCGTTGAACCGCGCGATTGTCGCCTCGCGGTCAGGCACCGCTATGATAGCCTCGCATTCGTGAGCGATGGCGTTATGCTTATTGCCACCTTTAATCACTATCAGTTGCATCCCGGTGCCAAGCTCACCATTGAGGAAGCGGGCCATCAACTGGATGGTGTTCGCCCTGCCCTTGTTGATATCGTCTCCGCTATGACCTCCAAGGCCTTCCTTGATCTCGATACGCACTGGAGCGTTTCCAGGAGCGATATCCTCGCACTTGTACTTGAAACTGGCCATGGTCTCAAGTCCGCCTGCGCAACCGATGAACATCTGCCCCTCATCTTCAGAATCGAGGTTGATCAGGGTCTTGCCGGTGAAGAAACCAGGTTTCATGCCGAAGGCGCCGTCCATTCCAGTCTCCTCAGAGACGGTGAACACGCACTCAAGTTTGCCCATAGGAAGGTCGCTCTGCAGCAAGGCCAGCATCGCGGCCACACCGATGCCGTCGTCAGCACCGAGAGTAGTGTCTTTCGCCACCATCCAGCCATCCTCGATCTCATAATGGATCGGGTCGGTCGAGAAATCATGAGTAACACCTCCCCTCTTC
The DNA here is from genome assembly GCA_024693285.1 of Bacteroidales bacterium. Taxonomy (GTDB): domain Bacteria; phylum Bacteroidota; class Bacteroidia; order Bacteroidales; family UBA932; genus Cryptobacteroides. Next base: position 14,927 of record JAILLE010000038.1, on the reverse strand, counting down.
TCGCAGACCATGTCTTGATGGCCCTGCAGGACAAGGGCTGGGACATCTTCCTTACCAGGTGATGCCTCCTTGACTATACAGACATTTCCCACCTCGTCGACACGGCATTCCAAATTCCTGTCAGAGGCGAATTTCTGGAGGAACGCCTTCATGCGCTCCTCGTGTCCCGACTCACGCGGGATACGAGTGATCTCCTTGAAGATCTCAAGTACTTCAGCTGAATTCATCAGAGATATATTAGTGTTGGTCAATTATCTGGCTACTGGCACGAGCATCCTCTCGATGTCAGACACATACTGGCGGAACAGTTTGTCTGTGGACATCAGGTCGGAAACGGTGTTGCATGCGTGGAGGACCGTGGCGTGGTCCTTACCTCCCAACTCCATGCCGATGGTCGACAAGGAGCAGCCCCCAATCAGGTTTCGGCTCATGTACATGGCTATCTGGCGGGCCTGGACTATATTCCTCTTCCTGGATTTGGAGAGAAGAGTCTCGCGGGTTATGTTGAAATACTCGCAGACAACATCCTGCACCTTGTCCATAGTGACCTCATCCCGCTCCTCACTGACAATATTGCCTGTGACTTTCTCGGCGAGTTCCCGAGTGATCTCCTCATGGCAAAGAGTCGCGCTGGCTATCAGCGAGATCAAAGCGCCTTCGAGCTCACGGAAATTGGACCGGATCTTCGAGGCCAATAGCTCAAGCACATCATCGCTCACACTCACACCTTCACGTGAACATCTGGCTTTAAGCATAGCCAGTCTGGTCTGCTGGTCAGGCTTGTCTAGCTCCACAGAAAGACCCCATTTGAACCTGGAGAGAAGCCTTTCCTCGAAGTTCATGAGATCCACCGGAGCGCGGTCGGAAGTGAATACCAACTGCTTCCCTGACTGGTGGAGATGATTGAAAATGTTGAAGAAGGCGTTCTGTGAGGCCGGTCCGACAAGTTCATGGATATCGTCGACCACCAGGACATCTATCCTCATATAATAGGCCATGAAGTCCGCCAGTTTATTCTGATGGACGGCGTTCATGTACTGGGTCTTGAACTCGTTGCCAGTCACGTAAAGGACGATAAGGTCCGGATAAGCGTCGTGGATGGCGATACCGATCGCCTGTGCGAGATGGGTTTTGCCCAAACCGGGTCCTCCGAACACGAACAGAGGATTGAAAGGCGTCTTGCCAGGCTTCTGGGAAATATTGATTCCGGCATTGATGCCCATCTTGTTGCACTCCCCCTTCACAAGGTTGTCAAAGCAATATGCGGGATTCAACCTGGGATTGATCTTGACTTTCTGCAGACCCGGGAAAACAAAGGGGCCAGGATTACCAGAGGCCTGGAAGGTGTTAAGAGTGACAGCTTTGTTCTCCGGAACATTCCCGTGAGACGCGCTGAAAACCATGGGCGCCTCAGTGCGGACAGGGTGGATCCGGTACATCAGCTTGGCGTCCGGCCCGATAACCCTCCTGAGAGCCATCTTTATGATAGGAAGATAGGCGTCCTCAAGGTAGCTGCGGAAGAAATCAGTGGGCACTTCTACAGTCAGAGTGGAGTCCTCCAGAGAGACAGGAACAATGGTCTTGAACCAGACGTTGAACTGCTTGGGATCCACGTTTTGCTCGAAGATCCTAAGACACTCGTTCCACACTGAAATATGTCTTTCCAGTCCTGCCATTAATTAGCTAAAAAAAGTGATGTGGCCGGGAAGGTTTGTCCACTTGCTTTATGATGCAAAATTGGAGGAAAAAAGCTTTATAAAAAAACTTTTTTATTATTGTTTTTGTTTTTTATTTTCCGTATATATAGAAGCCGCTGAAATAGGCTAAATCGTCATAAATTATTGATAATCAATAAAATACAGAAGGAGCCAAAAAGCTAAATGACGATATATTAATTACTTCCGAAAATGTGACTATTTGACCCTTGTCAATTCACCATTTTCCGACTTCACTATGAAGCTATCCGGATATGAACTTTTAACTGTTGAAAAGGACTTTTTCACCTCGGAAAGATCATTTGAACAGAGGATCAAATACTTAAACAATTTACCTGTTTTAAACCTGCGAAACTCGTAACCTTTGAAGAATGGATCAGAGGATTTCATCTCTCGGGAAGAGACCAAGACCTGGATGCCATACAGTACCGCATCCTCACTAACTACAGACTCTTTTTCGGCAGGCTTTGTCTCAACAGTATCGGCAGCCTCAGCCGGCTTTGTCTCTACAGGTTTAGTTACCTCAGCCGGCGTTGTCTCTACAGGTTTCTTGGCCGGGGCCGGAGAAGTGGAGGCAGGCACTCCGTCATATTCCTTTTTATACTTCACGAAGGCATCATAAAGGTCGGAGGCGATCCTGTCTTTTCCTTTAGAGGTAATCAATGCCTCGCGATCCGTCGGGTTGGACATGAAACCGCACTCGACAAGCACAGCTGGCATGGCCGTGCGCCATAGGACGTAGAAAGGATCCTGCGAGATACCCCGGCTTGCCTTTATCGCTCCCCCTCTCATCTCCTCGTCCACGAACTTGGCAAACTTGAAGCTTTGCTCGAGGAATGAATTCTGCATGAGGTTCATGAATATATATGACTCCGGATCGGAAGGATTGAAACCTTCGTATTTTGTGGTGTAATCGTCTTCCAGCATGATAACGGAGTTCTCACGGCGCACAACATCCATATTGCCGGCATAAAGGTCTTTCTTCTTGCTGGTGTATTGACCAAGGATGTGGACAGAATAGCCGTTGGGGCCGGTTCTCTTGCCGTCGACAGAATTGACATGAATGGATATGAACAGGTTCGCTTTGGCCTTGTTGGCTATGTCAGCCCTTCCCTGAAGCTCCACGAAAGTGTCGTCGTCCCTGGTCATGACCACATTGACATCGGGGCAACCGGAACGGATCTTCTCAGCGAGCTTAGTGGCGATATCCAGCACAACTGTCTTCTCCATTGTCTTGCCACTGGGACTTATGCAACCGGCGTCTTTGCCACCATGCCCGGGATCGATCACGACAGTGGTGAGTTTAATCTGGGAAGACGGAGCCTGCCCAGACGCCGGTGAGGCGGCCAGAAAAGGGATTGTCGCGACGAGTACGGCAAGAAAATTGCGAATGATATCCAAAATTAGTCGTATATTTGTTCTCGCGAATTTAAGAATAAAATTGCATTTCAGAAGGCATACATATACTATAATATTAGCATTGCTTCTTGTCGCTCTCACCGGGATGTCCGTTTTCGGGCAGAACCCGAGGAGGAATCGTCGTCAGGGAGAGGATACTCAGGCGCCGGACACTACCAAGATCCAAGTTCCTGATTCTACTGCTGTTAACGACAGCGTCCCTCCCCTCGATTCTCTTTCGCTGAGACGTGATTCCATCAGACGGGCAAAGGCCGACTCACTCGATCTGCTGAGCAAGAGTTCCATTTCCAAACCAGCCTTTTCAGCTGCCAAGGACTCCTCAAAACAAGTGTTCGCGGATGGGCAGAGAAAGATGTTTTACTGGGGAGATGTCCAGGTCTCTTATGAGAATATAAGCCTTAAGGCCGACTACATGGAGTATGACATGAACACGGGAACCGTCTTTGCCAGAGGCACTTACGATTCTCTTGCCCAAGAATGGAAAGGTCAGCCAGTGATGACCCAGGGTAATCAGACCTTCAACATGGAAGAGATTCGTTATAACTTCAATACAAGAAAGGCCAGGATCACTAATATGATCACGCAGGAAGATGACGGAATCCTTCACGGCAAGAATATCAAGATGCTTCCTGACAGGTCGATTAATATCACGCAAGGCAAGTACACTGTCTGTGACCTTGAGCATCCTCACTACTACCTCAAGCTCTCTTCCGCTAAAGTCATAACCAGGCCTTCGCAGAAGACAGTGTTCGGACCTGCCCATCTGGTTGTCGAGGATGTCGATCTGCCTTTCGTTGCCATTCCATTCGGATTCATTCCAAAACGTCCTGAGAGAGCCACAGGAATGCTCATGCCTTCCTTCGGTGAGGAAAACGCCCGCGGTTTCTACATGAGGGACGCCGGAATGTATTTCGTGATCGGGGATTTCTTCGACCTTTCCCTGACCGGGGACTATTACACCCTAGGCTCATGGGCAACGAACATCAACTCCAGGTACATGGTGAAGTACAAGTTTTCCGGAAACATGTCCTTCAACTATTCGGTGGACCAAACTGGAGAAAAAGGAAGTACAGACTTTTTCCAAAGTAAGAACTTTGGTCTGAGATGGTCTCACTCACAAGATTCCAAGGCTCATCCAGGGCAATCTTTTTCGGCTTCAGTCAACTTCTCCAGTCCTTCCAACAGCCGGTATAATTCACGTTCCGTATCCGAGGCCCTACAGAACCAGATATCCTCATCTGTCTCATTCTCAAAGAACTGGTCAGGCAAATTCAACCTTTCGGTCAACGCACTCCATAACCAGAATTCCAGGGACAGCTCATATACCTTCACCCTTCCTAACATCACATTCTCAGTTTCGAGGTTCTATCCGTTCAAGATAAAGAACAGGGTCGGAAAGGAGAGGTTCTATGAGAAGTTCTCACTCGCCTACAACACGTCATTCCAGAATAAAATAGGCTTCAAGGCAAGAGAATTCGGAGAGCCTGGCTTCTTCGACAAGTTCAACAACGGAATGGCTCACAATTTCAATATAGGCCTCCCGGATTTCACCCTGTTCAACTATCTGAACGTGACCCCGTCGGTCAGTTACGGAATGAACTGGTTCTTCAGGGAGACTAATGCGTTCTTCAATCCTGAGACCAACAGAGTCGAAACTAAACTTGGATCGCCTTTCTCCGCTTTCGGAGCCACACATAACTATTCCGGATCGGTCTCTATGAGCACCCGTGTATATGGTATGTATAATTTCGGAAAATACCATAAGATCCAGGCTGTCAGACACGTGGTCTCCCCTAGCCTCAGTATGAGTTTCAGCCCTGATAAAGCGAAGCATTTCAATGGCTACAGGACCCTTGAGTATGTTGACACGCTCGGCCGAGCGAAGACATATGATTATAACATCTACCAGGGCCAGTTGAACTCCGTACCAGGGAAAGGACGTTCAGCGACCATGACCCTCTCAATCGGAAACAACCTCGAGGCAAAGATCCGCGACGCGAAGGATACAACCGGAACAGGCTCCAAGAAAGTTAAAATCCTGGATCAGTTCAACATCAACACAGGATATAATTTTCTGGCTGATTCCCTGAGAATGAATAATGTGGGTATCACGATGTCGACTTCCATATTCGGGAAACTCGGAATCAACGGTAACCTTAATTTCGATCCATACGCCATCAATGAGCGGGGTGTGAAAATCAACAAGTTCAACCTGATTCAGACTGGTATTCCTTTAAGGTTGACGAATTTCAGCGCCTCGATGTCATATTCCTTGTCCGGCCAGGGACAGATGAAGGGAAATGACGGCAGCAAATCCGGGAGTACGGCGGACTATTACAGGAGGATTTATTACCATCCAGTGACCGGTGAATATATTCCCGGAGGTTGGTTGTATTACACCAATCCAAATGTTCCCTGGAGCCTTAACTTCAACTACACATTGTCCATGAGCCGCACATACAGCTATGTTAATGAGCAGCTTTTCCAGAAAGACAACTACACACAGACCTTGGGTGTTTCCGGTAATATACAGTTGACACCCAAAATGTCGATACAAGCCCAGACTGGCTGGGACTTTGTGGCGATGAAGATGACAACCTCGCAGATGTCATTCAAATACGACTTGCACTGCTTCAACATAGCGGTGTCCTGGGTGCCTGCTGGAATGTACCAGTCGTATTCATTTATCATCTCCGCAAATGCAGCTGCTCTCGCAGACCTGCTTAGGTTCAAGAAGAGCACGAGCTACTGGGACAATTAGTTTGATTTTACCTTATTTTTTAGTATATTTGCGGAGTCTTTAGAAAAGAAATCCCTTTTTTATGCCATACAGTTTATTCGAACTCACACAGATGAGCAGAGAGCAGCTTGAAAGCGCGGCTCAGGAATTGCAGATAAAAGTAACTAAGAAAATGACGGACGAGGATCTCTCGTACGAAATATTGGACGCTCAAGCCAACGCCGCGGCATTGGAGCCTTTCGAGAGGCCGAAGACCAAGAGAGGCCGGCCCAAGAAAACAGAACAGAAGCCAAAGAAGGAGACCACTCCCGAAACTCCCAAGCAAGCAGAACAACCTCAGCCAGAGGTTGAGACCAAGACTGAGGATAAACCTAAGGCAAAGCGTGGAAGGAAGCCGAAGAGCGCCCAGCAAACGACTCCAGCCGAGACTGAGGCTAAACCTGCCGAGACTGTGGAAATCGTTCCCGATGCTGCCCCCGTCGCTCCCCAGACTGAAAAGACCGCAGCATCTAAGAGGGGACGCAAACCCAAGAGCAAACAGCAGGCGCAGCCCGGTCAGCAGGATTCTCAGACCGCTGTATCACAAACAAATGAGACCAAGCCGGAACCCGAACAGAAAGCCGTTCCCGAGACTGAGGCTCCAAAACCTGTCGACGGAAAAGTGTTTATACATCAGCTATTCGACGATCTGAAAGACGATCCAGCGGCCCAGGCTGATCATGACAATTTCCAGAGGAAGAAGAACAAGTTCCAAGGAAAGCAAGGCGGGCAAAACCAGCAGAATCAACAGAATCAACAGAATCAGAACAACCAGAACAACCAGAATAATCAAAACAACCAGAAACCCAAGGCTCCTGTGATTGAGTTCGAGGGCACTGTTGAGGCGACTGGTGTTCTCGAGATAATGCCTGACGGATATGGCTTCCTGCGTTCGTCCGACTATAATTACCTGAATTCTCCTGACGACATTTACGTCAGCCAGAACCAAATCAAGAGCAATGCTTTGAAGTCGGGAGATACGGTCACGGGCGAGATCCGTCCTCCGAAAGAAGGTGACAAGTATTTCCCTCTCGTGAGGATCAAATACATCAATGGCAGAACCCCGGATTATATCCGCGACCGTGTGCCGTTCGACTTCCTGACTCCCCTCTTCCCCGATGAGAAGTTCAACCTCCTTGGCCATGGACATCAGAGTGATGTCTCATGCAGGATCGTTGACATGTTCACTCCTATCGGCAAGGGTCAGAGGGGTCTCATCGTCTCCCAGCCGAAGACCGGTAAGACTATGCTGCTCAAATCCATAGCTAACGCTATCGCTGACAACCATCCGGAAGTTTACGAGATAGTTCTCCTGATTGACGAGCGTCCTGAGGAGGTCACGGATATGAGCCGCAGTGTTAAGGCAGAGGTTGTGGCTTCCACATTCGATGAGCCCGCAGAGAGGCATGTGAAGGTGGCCAACATGGTTCTTGAAAAAGCTCGCCGTCTTGTCGAGTGCGGACATGACGTGGTCATATTGCTTGACTCCATCACGAGGCTCGCCAGGGCTTACAACACCGTCCAACCCGCCTCAGGCAAGGTTTTGACCGGTGGTGTGGACGCCAACGCACTCCAGAAACCGAAGAGATTTTTCGGCGCCGCCCGTAATATCGAGGGTGGCGGTTCACTTACGATTCTCGCCACAGCGTTGACCGAGACCGGATCAAAGATGGACGATGTGATCTTCGAGGAGTTCAAGGGCACCGGTAATATGGAGCTTCAGCTCGACAGAACCCTCGCTAACAGGCGTATTTTCCCCGCGGTCAATGTCGTGCTTTCCAGCACCAGGCGTGACGACTTGCTTTACAGCAAGGATGTAGCCAACAGGATCTGGATCCTGCGTAAGCTCCTGGCCGACATGAATCCCACCGAGGCGATGAATTTCATGCTTCAGTTGATGGATGAGTACAAGACCAACGAAATGCTCCTGGACAATATGAATAAGGTCTCGCCCCGCGACGCCAAGTTCTACGATTCGTATTAATCCCTGTGAAAGAGAATAATACATTCACTTTTTTCAAGCCCATTAAAATGGGTCCAAGGGGCTATTTGAGATCATTTCTTAGGAACATGCACTCTTCATGGCTTATCAAGACTGATAAGCCTAAAAGAGATGCGAAGAGAAAGCATCACATTTCTATTTGCATCATGTTCAAGGACGAGGCGCCCTATCTTCGGGAATGGATCGAGTATCACTTGATGGTCGGCGTTGACCATTTTTATATGTATGACAATAATTCTTCCGATGGATATAAGAGTGTCATCGAGAGTTATTTGGACGAAGGTTTGATCACGTTGATCCCATGGCCGGAAGAGCACGCTCAAGTGAAGGGTTACGAAGATTGCATAAGACGTTTTCAAGGCGAGAGTGACTGGATCGGTTTTATTGATGTGGATGAGTTTCTGGTACCGGTTGCGGAAGAATCATTGGTGACTTTCCTGGACCGTTTTTCCAACAGACCCGCCGTACTGGTTTACTGGAGGTTATTCGGTTCGGGCGGCATGATCGAGAGAGACACGAAACGTCTTGTTACAGAAGATTTTGTGGTAGCGTCCGAAAAACTATACACGAAAGGAAAGTGCTTTTTCAATTCCAACTTCGATTATCTGTTTGACTCTCCAATGAACAAGTCCATGTTCCATCACCTATGGACTGTTTCCAAAGGAAAAGCGATTCCGCCTGTGGATGTTTTCGGCCGCACAACATATATTGACTGGTTTCCAAACCGGAAAGCGAGGAAGATCCCGATCCAGATTAATCATTATACGCTCAAATCCTACTTGGAGCACAAGGAGAAGGATAAAAAGGGTGATGTGTATTATGACCACCCTACCCATGACGACCGTATGTTTTTCCTAAGAGACAAGAGATGCTCCGTGGCGGATTATCATATATTCAAATACGTCACGGAACTCAAACTCAGGTTGGCAGCTAGGGAAAAGAAGAATTAATACTGATCCCAGGATTTGATCTGAATCTCGTCAAGCGAGGTATTGCAGAAGGAGCGTATGAAGGCTGTCGCCAAACGCGCGTTAGTGAAGAGCGGAACATTGAAATCAATGGCCGCCCTTCTTATTTTGTAGCCATTGGAAAGCTCCAGCTCGCTGAAGTCTTTAGGAATATTGATAACCATATCAATCTCCTTATTTTGAATCATTTCCACGGCTGGCTTAAAGCGACCCTTAAAGTTAGGATTATCGCACTCGCTGGGCCAGAGAACCTTTGTGGAAGGCACACTATTCTCAACCAGATACTTGTACGTACCGGCTGTGGCGAAGAGCTCGTAACCCTTGTCGACAAGAAGTTTGCACGCTCCTAACATATCGGCCTTCTGGAGCGGATCACCGGTGGAGAGAAGGATGCGCTTCTCCGGGATCCGCTGCCCGACAGAAAGAACAGACTTGAGGATCGCCTCGTTGAGATCATCTCCCAGGCAACCGACCTCTCCGGTTGAGCTCATGTCGACTCCGAGCATAGGGTCAGCCTCCTCAAGACGGGCGAAACTGAACTGCGAGGATTTGACGCCGACATAATCAAGGTCGAAAGCGCTTTTCTGCGGCGCGGCGGGATGAAGCCCGAGCATAACCTTGGTGGCCAGTTCGATGAAATCGATCTTAAGGACCTTCGAAACGAAGGGGAAACTCCTGGAAGCCCGCAGGTTACACTCAATCACCTTAATGGCGTTCTCCTTAGCGAGGAACTGGATATTGAAAGGTCCGGAAATGTGAAGGGCTCCGGCGATCGCGCGGGCTATCTTCTTAATTCGCCTTACTGTCTCAACGTATAGCTTCTGCGGCGGGAACTGGATAGTGGCATCACCTGAATGGACCCCAGCGTACTCGATATGCTCTGATATGGCGTATGCGATAACCTCTCCCCCATCCGCCACAGCGTCAAACTCTATCTCTTTGGCGCGCTGATAGAACTTGCTTATCACCACGGGGTGTTCCTGTGACACTTCTGAGGCGAGAGACAGGAAATGCCTGAGTTTCTTCTCATCGTGGCACACATTCATCGCGGCGCCTGAAAGGACATAGGAAGGCCTGACCAAGACCGGGAAACCGACAGTCCTGATGAAGTCCTCGACATCGTCCATAGTTGTCAGCTCTTTCCATTCCGGCTGGTCAACTCCCAAGGCGTCGACAATACTCGAGAACTTATGACGATCCTCTGCCTTATCAATGTCCATAGCGCTTGTCCCGAGAATCGGGACATCATGGTTGTGTAGCCTCAGAGCCAGATTGTTAGGAATCTGGCCACCCACTGAGACAACAACCCCATGAGGAGTCTCGAGCTCGATGATATCCATCACCCTCTCGAAGGTCAACTCGTCGAAATAGAGGCGGTCACACTCGTCGTAGTCCGTCGAGACGGTCTCAGGGTTGTAGTTGATCAGGACACCCCTGTAACCATGTTCCTGGATGGTTTTGAGGCAGGTGACCGAGCACCAGTCGAACTCCACCGAGGAGCCTATCCTGTAGGCTCCTGAGCCCAGGACGATTACCGACTTGCCGTCATTCTCATATTCGATGTCGCTCTTTGTGCCGTTGTAGGTGAGATAGAGGTAGTTGGTCAGCGCCGGGAACTCCGCCGCAAGCGTGTCTATCTGCTTGACGACAGGAATGATACCCAGAGACTTGCGGTAGCTCCTTACCTTGTCTATATTGGCTGTGGAGCTGCCTGCGTCTTTCCATACAGCCCTCTGAATCTGGAAGTCTGAGAAGCCTTCCTTCTTGGCCAGACGGAGCAGATCCTCGGGCATATCCTCGATCTTGTCATATTTGTGCATATCCTCGTACGTGAGGACAATGTTCTCAAGCTTGTTCAGGAACCACTTGTCGATCTTCGTGAGCTCATGGATACGATCAACGCTGTAACCGGCCCTCATAGCCTTGGAAATGACGAATATACGGTTGTCAGTCGGCTCTCGAAGGGCTGTTTCAAGGTCGGAAACCTGAAGCTCTTTGTTACCCACGAATCCATGGGCGCCCTGCCCTATCATCCTGAGTCCCTTCTGGATAGCTTCCTCGAAACTGCGGCCGATAGCCATGACCTCACCGACGGATTTCATAGAGGAACCGATCTTACGGGATACGCCATGGAACTTGCTGAGATCCCAGCGGGGAATCTTGCAGACAATATAGTCCAGCGCCGGCTCGAAGAAGGCAGGCGTTGTCTTTGTGACTGAGTTCTTCAGATCAAACAAGCCATAGCCCAAACCCAGTTTGGCTGCCACGAAGGCGAGCGGATATCCGGTCGCCTTGGAGGCGAGAGCTGAGGAACGGCTCAGACGGGCGTTGACCTCAATCACACGGTAGTCCATGGCGTCGGGGTCGTAAGCGAACTGGACATTGCACTCGCCTACTATGCCAATATGCCTGACAATCCTTATGGAGAGCTCACGCAGGAAATAATAATCATTATTGGAGAGGGTCTGGGACGGAGCCACCACGATACTTTCACCGGTGTGGATCCCAAGAGGATCGAAGTTCTCCATGTTACAGACCGTGACGCAGTTGTCATAACGGTCACGAACCACCTCATATTCAATCTCTTTCCATCCTTTCAAGGACTTTTCGACAAGGACCTGCGGGGAGAATGAGAAGGCTTTCTCGCAAATCTCCTCAAGTTGCTCCTCGTTGTCGCAGAATCCCGAGCCAAGGCCTCCAAGGGCGTATGCCGCCCTGATAATCAGCGGAAAACCTAATTCTTTAGCGGCATGGCGGGCTTCCTCAATACTGGAAGCAGGCTGCGATTTGATGGTCTTGACACCGATCTCATCAAGCTTTTTGATGAACAAATCGCGGTCCTCCGTGTCCATAATTGCCTGGACGGGTGTTCCGAGAACAGTGACATTATATTTCTCCAAAATGCCGTTCTCATACAGTTCCACACCGCAATTGAGGGCCGTCTGCCCGCCAAAGGAAAGGAGTATCCCTTGAGGACGCTCTTTGGCGATCACTCTCTCAACGAAGAACGGGGTAACCGGAAGGAAATAAATCCTGTCGGCGACTCCTTCGGAAGTCTGGACGGTGGCGATATTCGGATTGATCAAAACGGTCTCGATTCCCTCCTCACGCAAAGCCTTCAGGGCTTGCGATCCGGAATAGTCGAACTCTCCGGCCTGCCCGATCTTGAGGGCGCCGGAACCGAGGATCAGAACTTTCTTTATATCAGTGTTTCTCATAACTTTCCAATGAATTCATCGAACAGGAAATTGGTGTCGGTGGGGCCGCTGGAGGCCTCCGGGTGGAACTGGACGGAGCAGAAAGGTTTGCTCTTATGGCGAATGCCCTCGTTGGTGCCGTCGTTCATATTCACGAACCACGGTTCCCAGTCTTTGCCGAGAGTCTTGTCGTCTACAGCGAAACCATGGTTCTGGGACGTGATGAAGCAGCGGTTCGTGCCGACCATCCTCACAGGTTGGTTGTGGCTGCGGTGGCCATATTTAAGCTTATATGTATTGGCTCCTCCTGCCCTGGCCAGCAACTGGTTACCCATGCATATTCCGAAAATGGGCTTGTCGCCTTCCATGGCCTTCCTGAGGTTAGCCACCGTGATATTGCAGAACTGAGGGTTGCCGGGGCCGTTGGAAATGAACAGGCCATCATATTCAATGGTGTTGAAATCATAGTCCCACGGGACACGGATGACCTTCACTCCCCTTTCCATGAAGCAGCGGAGGATGTTGTGCTTTACTCCGCAATCCACCATCGCCACCGTCTTGGGGCCATCACCGTAAACGATTGGTTCCCTGCAGCTTACAAGGGCGATTTGATTGGCGAGGTTCGGATCATCGACAGGGAAATCCTTAGCCACACCGTCAGGAACGATCATACCGAGCATCGAGCCACGCTCCCTTAGGATCTGAGTCACAGCCCTGGTGTCGATCCCGAATATTCCGGGAATCTTCTGCTCCTTGAGCCATTCGTCCAAGCTCTTGACAGCGTCCCAGTGGCTGTAGTCGAAAGAATAGTCGCTGATCACAAGTCCCCTGACCCAAATTCTCTCGGATTCGAAATTCCTGGAGATTCCTCTCTCGTCAGGCCCCTCCTGAGGAACGCCATAATTACCTATCAACGGGTATGTCACAGTCAGGATCTGCCCGGAATATGACGGGTCTGTGAGGCTTTCGGGATAGCCTACCATGGCAGTGGAGAAAACCACCTCGCCGTCGGTCGGGCCCTCATAGCCGAAGGAGAAGCCATGGAATTCCATTCCGTTCTCCAGTCTCAGCGTCGCTCCTTTTCTTTCTTTCATATGCTCAGTTCAAAAAAAACGACCATCTCAAATTGAAATGAAATGGCCGGCGATACAAATAAAGTGGCGAACAATCCCGTTCGCGCCTTTAGGCGCCTCGATGGTCAGTGGTAATCTGTTCTGTCGGGACATGGGGACGTTCATTTATCTTGGCAAATGTACGCATTTTTAAGTAAATTCGCATCAGATTTTTAAAGATATGGATTATTCCCTTTTCGATGACACTATCGCCGCTCCCGCGACTATACCGGGGACAGGTGCTGTCACATTGCTTAGAGTGAGCGGACCGAAGGCTCTGCGAATCGTAAGCGATGTGGTGAAGTGCGAATCCAAGTCAATCGAGGAAACTCTTGCTGGAAGAATAAGATACGGAGTGGTTTACAACGAGTCGGAAGAGGTGGTTGACGAGGTCCTTGTAAGCGTTTTCAAGGCGCCTCATTCATACACAGGAGAAGACTCTGCTGAGATCACTTGCCACGCTTCGTCTTTTGTCGCATCGGAGATATTGAGGCTTCTTTGCACAGCAGGCGCCAGGATGGCTTCACCAGGGGAATTCACCCGGCGTGCCTTTGTTAATGGCAAGATGGATCTCGCTCAAGCTGAGGCAGTAGCGGACGTTATTTCATCCTCTTCTACAGCTTCTTTAAAGGTGGCGATTAATCAACTTCGAGGAGGGTTTTCATCAGAGTTGAAGGATATTCGGTCACGTTTGCTGGAGGTCGCTTCGTTGCTCGAACTTGAGTTGGATTTCTCTGAGGAAGATGTCGAGTTCGCCGATCGTTCGAAGCTGGCCACTCTCCTTGACGAGGCGGCATCTCATGTCATTTCCCTCGCTTCTTCTTTCCGCCAAGGCAACGCCATAAAGAACGGTGTACCCGTCGCCATCGTCGGTGCTGTCAACGCCGGGAAGAGTACGTTACTTAACGCTCTTCTCGGAGAGGAACGGGCCATCGTTTCTGACATCCCCGGCACAACCCGGGACACTGTTGAGGAGACTCTTGTGCTTGACGGGATTCTTTTCCGTTTCATTGATACCGCTGGACTTCGCGAGGCCTCGGACACCGTAGAACAGATTGGAGTTTCCCGCTCTTACAAGAAGCTTTCAGAGGCTTCGGTCGTGCTAGCTGTCCTTGATGTCTCGGCTTCGGAGGAAGAAAATGAATCTTCGATTTCTGACATAGTCTCTAAGATCGATCCATCAAGCCAAAAGTTGATAGTTCTGCTTAATAAAGCTGACATTTTAGACGGTAACATAAATGTTAGTTTATTAAACGAATATGTTTTATTTACTGATAATAAAGTAATTAAGCTTTACATTTCGGCAAAGACTGGTTTTGGGCTTGATTCTCTCAGGAAGGCTCTTTCAGCGACTCAAAAAGACCTTACTTTGGATTCTGACCAGACTATAGTGACCAATATGAGGCACTTCCAGGCACTGTCCGAGACTGGTTCAGCGTTGTCCAGGGCCAGCGCTTCCCTCTCCTCTGGTCTCACTCCAGACCTCATCGCCGAGGATCTCCGCTCCGCCCTATACCACCTCGGCACCATCACCGGTGAAGTCACCCCCGACGAGGTGTTAGGAGAGATATTCGGAAGGTTTTGCATCGGGAAATAATCTCGCTTAACTAATTGATTATCAGCGACTTGCTAAGTTCTGCACAATCCGAAATAACTTCGATTTCCATATTGATTTTCAATCAATAATTAACGAATAGCAATAAATCTTCCGAAGATTTTTCGAGGATGCCGAATT
>JAILLE010000034.1 GCA_024693285.1 Bacteroidales bacterium | reverse complement strand
AGCATTATCCGGAGCTGGGGGACGGGCTGATTGAAGGGGATTTCCTGAAGATGGATCTCGGGGGCGTGTTCCCGGGCCAGTTCTCGATTATCGGCAACTTCCCGTACAACATCTCCTCCCAGATATTCTTCAATATCATCTACAACCGCGACCAGATTCCTGAAGTCGTGTGCATGATCCAGAAGGAGGTGGCGGAGCGCATCGCCGAGAAGCCCGGCACGAAGACTTACGGCATCCTGTCCGTATTCCTCCAAGCCTGGTATGACATTGAATATCTATTCACTGTTGGTTCCGGTGCTTTTAATCCCCCACCCAAGGTCCAGTCAGCTGTGATACGCTTGACACGTAACAGCCGGACTACGTTGGGTTGCGACGAGAAGCTATTCAAGACTGTCGTGAAGACCGCTTTCGGCCAGCGCCGCAAAACATTGCGCAACTCCCTGAAACCACTAATCTCACAGGCCGGACGGCCGTCTGGGCCCGGCCGCGTCCATCCTCGCTCCGCTGCGGCTGAGTACGGCCTAAGCCCGGAGGCCGCTCCGGCCGTATCAGAAATCTCGCGTGGCCCGGACGGCCGTCCGGCCATGGCGGCACCGGACGAGAGAAACTTCGCCCTGGTGGCGCTGACACGCTCTTCAAGAGCAGTCCGGCGTATGTCGAACTTCCTGCTCATGAAGTCGATATAGGTCTCCCTTTTTATAGCGTCAGGAATATCCGCGATAGTGTCAGCGATATCATTGATCACAGAGGCGCGTTTGAGTGGATCATCCCCGGCGTCCCGCATAAGCAGAGAGCCCTTGAAATCCACGAAGTCCTGCTCATTCCTCGCTATGAAGTCCTCCACCTCTTCCAAGGTGTGTTTCCTCGAGAAAGAATCCGGGTCGTCCCCGTCAGGAATCAGAACTACCTTGACATTCATTCCTTGACGTAGGAACATGTCGATTCCTCTCAAAGCGGCCTTGACGCCGGCCTCGTCTCCGTCATACATGATAGTGACGTTCTTGGTGAACCGGCCAATGAGACGTATCTGGCCGTCAGTCAAGGCGGTACCGCTGGAGGCCACAACGTTGGTGATCCCTAGCTGATGCATGGAAAGAACGTCCAAGTAGCCTTCCACAAGGAAGCACTTGTCTTTCTTCGCCATCTCGCTTTTCGCGAACCATATTCCGTACAAGGACTGGTTCTTCACATATATGGCGCTCTCCTTGGAGTTGACGTATTTCGCATATGGTTTCCCTTCCTCCTTCGACTTCAATGTCCTGGCTCCGAATCCGATAATCCTTCCGCTCACCGAATGGATAGGGAAGGTTACCCTTTCCACGAATCTGTCGTGGAGATCCGGCTTATCATCATATTTCGCGCAAAGGCCGGTCTCTAATAGATACTCCTCCTTGAAACCTTTCGCCTTGGCGGCGTCGGTGAAGGAGTGCCGGTCGGATGGCGCCCAGCCGAGACCATATTTCGAGATAGTCTCATCTTCCAGGCCTCTGGTGTGGAAATAATTGAGGCCCACCGCCTTACCTTCGCCGCTCTTCAGTTGTTCCTGGAAAAAACCTTCGGCGAAATCCGACACGAGATAGAGGCTCTCGTTCCTTTGGCGGGCGGCCAGTTCCTCGGCGCTCTGCTCCTCTTCGACCACCTCGATATTGTATTTCTTGGCAAGATATCTGAGCGCATCAGGGTAGGACATGTGCTCATGATCCATCACAAAGCCCACCGCGGAGCCTCCCTTATGGCAGCCGAAACAGTAATATATTCCTTTGGCCGGCACGACATGGAAAGATGGAGTCTTCTCGTTGTGGAAGGGGCAGCAGCCCCACCAATCGGCCCCTCGCTTACGCAGGGTCACGAAGTCGGCCACCACCTCCTCGATACGGGCGGTGTCAAGGATTTTCTGTATCGTCTCCTGCGGGATCATTGCTCGTCTACAGTGTCATCTTCTTGCACTATGACCTTGGATAACCTGAAGGTAGATATCAACTCAGCTACCCCATAGACCATGAGAAGGCAGCCTGCTATTACACTCATCACGCCGATAGTGAATGGATTGAACAGGAGAAACGCTCCTCCCACTATGGCGAGGATAGACAGGATAAGGGAAGAGAATCCCGCTCCCATCAGGCTCATGGCTCCGGTAAGCACAACTAGCTGGAGCCCTCCGAACAGGATCAGAATCACACCTATAGCATAGACTATAATCCCGACAATCCATTGGGGATTGAAGAATAGCAAAAGACCGATCGCTATGTCCAGTCCGGCGTTGACCAGAAGTAGTTGGTAAACACCGTTTTCCTTGCTCTTGATAAGGCCATAGATTAGAGATGCCACGCCAGCGAGGACAAGCAGGATAGCGATTATTTTCACCACGTTAGTCGGGGCGTTCCCCCCGAAGGCCATCACGAGACCGATTCCGATCGCCGCGATAGCCCTTGTGATGCTGTTGAATTTGGTTTTGTATCCGAGAGTAATCATAGACACAAAATTAATAAAAAAAATAGCTATATTCGTAATATGTTTTTCGACACACATAACCATTGCCAGTTTTCATTCGATGGTGGAGGAACCACTGTCGAGAAGAGCGTCAAGGCGGCGGTCGACAAGGGTTTGGGAGGTATCTGTTTCACAGACCATTGCGACTATTTCGTCCCTAAAATGAAGGAGGAGTTCGAGCCGATAGTATGCGAGGTCTTTAGTGTTGAGGACCAGCAGAAAGAGATCGACAGGGTTTCAGCGATGGTAGCCGAAGGTGCCTTCGGGCGTGCCGCGGCCAAGAAATTCAGGGTTCTGAAGGGGGTTGAGGTCGGCCTTTACGAGGACTGTCGTGAACTTAACAAGACTTTCGTGGCGGCCCATTCTTTCGACCAGGTCACCGCATCGGTCCACTACCTTGAGGACACTGATCCTTATTTCGGGCCATATTACAAAGGCAAGAACTGGAAAGAGGCGTATGGACGTTACCTTGAGACCCTTCTGAGGGAAATGAAGCGTCTTGGTGATTTTGATGTGATGGGTCATTTCGACTATATCGTCCGATATGCCCCTTATCCTAAAGAAAGCATCCTTTACAGGGATTTCCCGGGCCTTCTGGACGAGATCCTGAAGTACTTGATAGAGAATGGAAAAGGGCTTGAAATCAACACCAAAACATACCAGCCCTACGGACTCCGTACCCCTCAGTTGGACCGTGACATCCTTATCCGCTACATGGAGCTCGGAGGTGATATTATATGCCTCGGATCCGACTCCCACAAAGCGGAGCAAGTCGGGAACAAGTTCGAGTATTTCGCCCAATACGTGAAAATGTTCGGCTTCCGCCGTATCGGCCATTTTGAGAACAGGCGGCTTAAAATGGTAACTATCTGATCGGAAAGATTATCAGGAGGCTACCTCACAGAGGAATTTCAGTCTCACCAACCGGATTTCCATCTCATCATAATCAGGCCCCAACGCCTGCATGGCCTCTTCAACTGAATCAGAGGTCGCCTCATTCTTGAAATAGTCGAATATCTCTTCGACTATGTCATCGTCCACTACCTGGCGGATATAATAGTTGAGGTCCAGTTTCGTCCCGGTCGAAACGATTCCCTCGATGTCCTCTATTAATTTGTCCATCTCAAGTCCTCTCGCGTCAGCTATATCTTCAAGAGCAAGCTTCCGGTCCACGCTCTGGATGATGAATATCTTGTCCGCCGATCTGGTCGGGGCGGACTTCACCACATACTCGGCTGGCCTGGTGATGTCGTTCTCCTCGACGTAAGCCTTGATCAGCTCTATAAACTCCTTGCCGTATTTCCTGGCCTTTCCCTCACCTACTCCCTGGCAACTATGCAACTCGTTGAAAGTGATAGGATAGAGGATTGACATGTCCTCCAAGGCGGGATCTCCGAAGATAATCCATGGCTGGAGATTCAGCTTCTTTGACATGTCCTTGCGAAGGTTCTTCAGCATCGGAAGAAGGATCGGATCGCCTCCTCCTCCCTTCATCGCGGCCTTGTCGTTGGTAGCGTCCTCGTCATCATCGTCCGAACCCTTGTTCGAGAACACCCTGTCCTCCACAAGGCGAATCTCCCAAGGATTGGCGTAGAACTCCTCTCCCTTCTTGGTCACATAAATCCTCCCGTAGGACTCGATCTCCTTCTCCAGCAAGTGAAGCAGGAGGCCTTGGTGTATGACGGCGCACCAGAATTTGTCATCGTGGTTCTTGCCCTCCCCGAAAAGCGGGATGGTGTCATGCTCATAGGACTTGACCATGGCGTTGACGCGCCCGGAAAGAATGTAGGCGAGATGCTCTATCTTGAAATGCTCCGGGAGGGACTTTATGAGTCGGATCACTAGGCTCATTTCCTTGCGGCCATCATAGGTGGTCTTGGGATGGAGGCAGTTGTCGCACACTCCGCAATTGTCTTTAGTATAATCCTCTCCGAAATAGTTGAGGAGCATTTTCCTGCGGCAGAGGCTTGTCTCGGCGTAGGCCACGGTCTCCATCAGCAGCTGTCTCCCGATCTCCTGTTCGGAGATAGGTTTCCCGAGCATGAATTTCTCGAGCTTCTGGATGTCTTTGTAGCTGTAGTATGTGATACAGTCAGCCAATTCTCCGTCTCGACCGGCCCTTCCCGTCTCCTGGTAATATCCCTCAATGCTCTTCGGAATATCATAGTGGATGACGAACCTCACGTCAGGCTTGTCGATACCCATTCCGAAGGCGATTGTGGCGACGATTATGTCCACATCCTCCATCAGGAAGCGGTCCTGGTTCTCCGCCCTTGTCTTCGCATCCAGTCCGGCATGATAGGGAAGAGCTTTTATTCCATTAATATTCAGCAGGTTCGCGGTCTCTTCAACCTTTTTGCGGCTAAGGCAATAAATGATTCCTGACTTGCCGGGATGCTGGAGAATATAACGGATAATATCTTTTTCGGCATTGACCTTGTCCCTGACTTCGTAATACAGGTTCGGCCTGTTGAATGAGGACTTGAAAACCGTGGCGTCCATTATGCCGAGGTTCTTCTGGATGTCGTTCTGCACCTTAGGGGTCGCTGTCGCGGTAAGGGCTATGACAGGAGCCTTGCCTATTGTCTGGATCATATCCCTGATCCTTCTGTACTCGGGGCGGAAGTCATGACCCCACTCTGAAATACAGTGTGCCTCGTCAATAGCGTAGAAAGATATGTCCACATCCCTCAAGAGGTCGATATTCTCCTCTTTGGTCAGAGATTCGGGCGCCACATAAAGCAATTTTGTGACTCCGGACTGCACATCCTGCCGCACTTCCTGGATTTGGGCCTTGCCTAGCGAGGAGTTAAGGAAATGGGCGATTCCGGTCTGCTCATCCTCGAAACCTCTGATGACATCCACCTGGTTCTTCATCAAAGCGATAAGAGGGGAAATGATAATAGCGGTCCCAGGCATCACGAGCGCCGGCAGCTGGAAGCACAATGACTTCCCGCCTCCCGTGGGCATGAGCACGAAAGTATCCTTCCCTTCGATAAGATTGCGTATGATCGCTTCCTGATCCCCTTTGAATGAATCGTATCCGAAGAAAGTTTTCAGTTTTGAGTACAGTACTGCGGAATCTATCTCCATGATTGGCGTGGTTTCAATAAATATAGTCAATCTTTTTGTAAATGGCAAACCAAAAATGCGATAATGATAAAATGTCAAGTTTTTTTGCGATATTCGCGGGGATTTCCCCGCAATTCGCGTTGGGTATCAACGATAAAAAGAAAGTATTTTTAAAAGTATACATAGAGATGAAAGCAATTAAGATTTTCGCTATTGCGGCTGTTGTTCTTTCAGCCGTTGCTTGTAACTCCGCCAAGCCGGCCGGTGTGGCGAAGGATCTTATCCCTACAAAGGGTGAGGTCGACTCCGTAAGTTATCTCCTTGGCATTAACTTAGGCTCGATGGTTAAGGGATATAACCTCGGAGACCTCAATTTTTCAGAGATCAAGAAGGGTATGAATGACTTCGTCAACGCCAAGGGCAACCAGCGTGACACCGACTTTGTCAAGCAGTTCAAGGTCAATCCTGAGATGATGAATGAGATTATGAGCAACTTCATTGAGAAGAGGAGCGCCTACACCGCCGCTGTCAACAAGGCCGACCAGGACAAGTTCTTCGAGGAAGTCAAGAAGATCGCTGGAGTCGAGTCTTCCGAGACCGGCCTCTGCTATCTTATCAAGGAACCCGGCAACGATGTCAAGCCCGGCCCTCAGGACACTGTCTATGTCCACTATAAGCTCACTCTTAAGGATGGTACCCTCATTGAGGAGGTCCCTGAGAGCGATCCTTCCGTTATGCTCACTCTCAACAGGGTCATCCCTGGTTGGACCGAGGGTCTTCAACTCATCGGTGAGGGTGGCAAGGCCACACTTTATGTCCCCGCTGAGCTTGGTTACGGCGAACGCGGTTCCAACGCTATCCAGCCTAACACCCCTCTGGTGTTCGACATCACGCTGGATTCTGTGAAGCCTTTCGTTGAGACTGAAGCTGAAAAGGAATAAGACTCATGGCAGCTCTTGAATTGGAGGGCAAGATTTCCCGTAAAGAGGCCAAACAGAGTGGCCAGAGCGCCAGGGGCGCTTGGGTGAAGCAGGATTTCATCCTGGAATATCAGGATGGGAACTATCCTGCCGAAGTCTGTTTCACATCATTCGGGAACGATAAGGTCGCTGAGTTGGACAAGTATCAGGTAGGAGATGAGGTGAAGGTTTCCTTTAATCTCAGGGCTAGGGAATTCAATGGCAGGTGGTACAATGATGTGCGTGTATGGCGCATTTCTCCTGTTAACCAGGTTCAGACCGCCGCTCCCGCCCCGGCTCCTCAGGCCACTTATGGAGCCATGCCTGAGCAGGCTCCCGCTCCGTCCATTGACGACATGCCTGCTGAAGATGGTTTCAACGACCTCCCGTTCTGATAAAGGCTGAACCAGAAAAAACGGCCCTGCAAACATGCGGGGCCGTTTTTTTATTCTTCCAGATCATCGTCGCTCTCTCCCATGACTATCACCAAGTGATCTTCAGGGTGGAGCCTCATGCTCCCATGTGGAACGAGGAAATGCTCTCCTCTGCGAACCATCATCACCCGTATGCCATGGGGAAGATTAAGATCCCTTAACGTGGAACCTCCGGCCAAGTCGGCATCTGTGACAGTGTGGTCCCTCAAAATGCCCATCTCATCCGGGATTTCCAGCCCGAATGTCTCGATTTCAGGATCCTCATCGAAACTGAGATCCAGTTTCTTGGCGACTTGAGACAGGGTCATTCCTTGGGTGACGAGAGAAAGAAGGGTGATTACGAATACTATATTAAAAATGTCGTCCGACCCTTCAAGTCCGGCGATCACAGGGTAGAGGGCGAACAATATAGGTCCGGCACCTTTTAGGCCAACCCATGAAATGAGCACCTTCGCTTTTGTCGACAACTCCTTGAAAGGAGCAAGACAAATGAATACAGACGCGGGTCTGGCCACAATCAGCAGGAACAAACCGATAAGGAGGGCGGGGACGAGCGAATGCAACATCTGGGAAGGCCTGGCAAGGAGTCCAAGCATCAGGAACATCAGCAATTGCATCAGCCAAGTCATGCCATCAAAGAACTTCAGTACGTCTCTCTTATAAGGGATATTAGCCTTGTTGTTAATGATTATGGCTGTCAGGTACAAAGCGAGCAGGCCATTTCCGTAGAGGACTGTCGCGATACCATTGGAGAAGAAACCGATGCTCAATATGAGAATCGAGTTGAGGGAGTTGCCTGGAAGCTTAACCTTTTCAAGAAGATACTTGGCTCCATAACCCACGGCTATTCCCACGATGGTTCCCACAATGATTTGCAAGATAAGAATACCGACTCCGGTCAGAATCATTCCATGTGGTTTGGCGGCAAGACCGGAAGAGTTCGTCAGTATTTGGACGATAATGATGGTAAGGGCATAGGCCATTGGGTCATTACTGCCGGATTCGAGTTCCAGCATGGTTCCGATCCTCTCCCGCAAATGCAGTTTCTTGCCTCTTAAAATAGAGAATACAGAAGCGGAGTCTGTGGAACCCATCACGGAAGCGAGCAGCAGGCATCCCAAGAAAGTCCCGCCGATCTCCCCGACCATATTCCTGGTGGCGAAATAAATAAATCCACCAGTCAGCAAAGCGGTGATCAGCACTCCCAAAGTGGATAGCAAAGCTCCTTGTCTCATTACAGGCTTGGACTCTTGGAGCGATGTCTGCAATCCACCTGTAAACAGGATGATGGTCATCGCGAAGTGTCCGATGGATTCTCCGAGGTGGTAGTCCTCGAAACGTATGCCGATTCCATCCGTTCCCGCTATCATTCCTATCACAAGGAAGAGAAGCAACGAAGGGACTCCGAACTTGGTTCCTATTCGTGTGAGGATAATGGCGATAAACACCAGCACCGACACGAACAGGAGCACATTCTCGGAAAGGATATTGATTGAGAATACCGAGAGTGGCATCATGTCACTCGATTTCGAAGAGATTCAGGAATCCGGTCATCAAGAAAACGTTCCGGATACTGTCGTTGATGTTGCGCACAATCACATTACCCCCTTTGACGGCAGCCGCCTTGCGGAGTGAAAGGAATATCCTCAAGCCAGAGCTGGAGATATATTCAAGTTCCTCACAATCAAGGATAAATGTGCCATTTGCATCTCTCTCTAAAGGCATCAGGGTCTTGGCCACTTCCTGCGATGCGGGAGTGTCCAAGCGGCCTATGAACTTCACGGTTGTGATGTCCTCGTTCTTTTCAATCTTTACTTCCATTGTTTTCTCTTATTGTCTTAGTCAATGTTAAGATATTTGTGTCATCTTGTCTCTTGTAACTCACCCTGTCCATAATCTTCCGAACAAGATGGATGCCAAGCCCGCCGATGGGACGATCTTCCAGTGCGAGGGAGGTGTCAACTTCAGGCATGGCTGTAGGGTCGAATTCCTGGCCGAAGTCGGAGATGGTGAACCGGAGGGAGTCTTTGCGCGCGATCGCGTCTACCTTGATCTCTCCTTCGGTGCCTTCAGGGTAGGCATATGATATCACATTAGTCACGGCTTCTTCCAAGGCGAGGTTTATGCTCATGACAAGCTCCGGCTCAAGATTAATCTTTTGGGCGATCATTTCGATGAACTCAGTCAGCCTGTCAATCTGGCCGATGTCGTTGCGGAGGGTAAGGCGCCATTGTGACGGGTTCTTCAAGGCTTCGTTGGTGAAGTGAATGAACAGCATGGTCAGGTCATCACTTTGGGGGGCTTCTCCGACAAAAACCTCGACTGAGTCATAAACCGCTTTCAGATGTTCCTGAGGAGCTCTCCTGAGATGAAGTATATCCTCCATCCTCTTCTCACCGTACAATTTGTGGTCAACGTTTTCAGCTTCCGTGACGCCATCCGTGTAAAGGAACATGGCGTCGTCGTATATGATGTTTGTGTCTTGTTCCTGGTAGTCGAAATCCGGTATGATTCCAAGAGGGAGATTAGAGACTATGGGCAGTTTCTTGACCGAGTCGGTAAGTATAATAGGAGTATTGTGGCCGGCATTGCAGTAACGCAAATGACCGTTGGTGAGATCCAGGACTCCACAGAAGAATGTCACGAAAAAGTTTTGCTCATTCATGTCGGTCAATGACTCGTTCATGGCATTGACGATGTGTCTGGGACTCTTCTCATGAACGGATACCGCTCGGAACAGGCTTCTGGTCATGGCCATCACCAATGAGGCGGGAACACCCTTTCCGCTCACGTCTCCGATGCAGAAATACAAATGCTCGTCTTTGATGAAATAATCATACAGGTCCCCACCGACTTCCTTAGCGGGGACGATCTTGGCGGCAAGGTCGATATCTTTTCGCTCCGGGAAAGGAGGGAAGGTCTTGGGAATCATTGCCATCTGAATCTCCCTAGCGATTACCAGATCCTGCTCCATTCTCTCTTCGTTCTCAGATAACTTCTTGTATTTCTTTTGGTTCCTATGGGCGGAAAGCAGGATAAGGAGCAGCATGAGTAACCCGACAAACTGGAAAAGCCAGACCATCCTGTTATGCTTCCTGATATCTCCCATAATCTGGTCGTTCGGAATCACGATTGACATGGACCAGCCTGTCCTCTCGATAGGGGCGAAATAGACGTGGCTGAAGCTTTTACCTCCGTGAACTTTCAGATTGCCGCTCTTGCCGGACAGGACGGCCTCGGTGAAATTCTTCATGGCCGCAGTGTCCTTGAATTGTTTCGAAACTTCCTGAATCGTATTGTGCATGACAAGAGTCTCGACAGGGTAGATCATTATCTTGCCTTCCCGGCTGAACAACATGCTGAAAGATTCAGGATAAATGATGACGTCGTCGAAAACGCTCTTGAGCCAACCCAAAGAGATATCGGCCGTAATTACTGCAGCTATCGTTCCCTCATAGTCCCTCACCGGCATTGAGAAAGTTGTCATCATGATGTCCCCGCCACCAACATCGAGGTAAGGCTCAGACCAGAAACCGTCCTCATGTGTCAATCCTTCGATGAACCATTGCTTGGAAGGGTAGTCATATTCCTCATAGGCCAGAGACTTGTGGGTTATCTCTCCGGTCTCGGTGTTTTTGAAGGAATAAGGTGAGAAGATGGGTCTGTCTTTATAATAACCCGGGACAAAAGCCACTGTTGAACCTACTATGGCCGGATTCTCCTTGACTATATGCTCCGCGACTTTCCAGATCGTGTCCCTTATCGGAAGGCAAGCCCTGACCATCCAGATGTCATTGTTGATGGCGGTCTCCACCTGGTTGAGGATATTCAGAATATCCACCTTTGCGTTCTCAAGGTTATCCTCGGCGCGCTTGGACGCTATCTCGGTGACGCTTTTCTGGGCGAAATAGTACTGGACGAGGGATGTGGCTTCAAGGGTCAAAGCGGCAACGACCAGCAACAGCATGCCGGTCCAAAGTTCCCTTCGCAGAGCCGTCTTTTTTAATGAGAGATCCTTTTTCATAGCACTGATTTCAAAGCTGCCCGGAACTCCGGCATCGGGCTTCCGGTGTCACGTTCGACAATTAGTGTCTTGAGACCGGCATAGGGGCGTATCTCCTCCTCTATGTCCTTGGGTGAACGGTCCTTCCCGAAATAAACGGGGACGAACTCATCCCAGAATCTCATCGCCAACGACTTTGGCATATGGAAAGTCTCCTTGATGAAGTCTTCACCGCTCAGATAGCAGCACAGGTACACCATGCCGACATCGAAAAGATGGTTCCCGTAGCAGAAATCGCCAAGATCGATAAAGTAGCTCTTCCCGCCAGCGAATATAGCGTTGCTGTATTGCAGATCCCCATGGATGGCGGTGTCCTCATCCGGAGTGTCCGAGATGAATTTCCCGATCTTGTCTTTTTCGGCTGAGGTGAAGAAGGGGTTGGCTTCCAGGAGTCGGTAATAGCGATCTTTCACATTCTCGAACCGGTTGACATCCAACTTGGTGGAATGCAACTTGAGGCACATCCGGGCGAACTCTCCGGCATATCTGGCCACTTCCTGAGGGTTATCACCCGTCGCCCTGGAGTAGGATTTCTTGTCCATGATGCGATGGAACCTGATTCCGTAACGTCCGTCTTCCGTGACCACATAGTCTCCAGGCTCGGGAGTCGGTATGCCCAAGTCATAAACCTTCCGGGCTAGGATCATCTCGTCCAGAGGCTGCTGTATCTTTCCAGGGAAGTACAGCTTCAGCATGATGGATGGGTCGGTCTTGTGGTCGTAACTTTCTCCATTGGCCCCACCACCTGCCAGGACATAGTCATCAAGGGATATTCTTATCGCTTCCATGGTCATTTCCCGAATACTTTATCAACCAGATACTTGAATTCTTTGAACGCGCTCGTGTGGCTGAGATCCTTGAAGGCTTCCACCAGCCCACGGTACCGCCACTTGTGATCGGCGGGATCCTTGGCGTGGAAGATGCCCCAAAGGTCATCGCCCATAACCTCATAATCCCTGGCGATCGCCCGCATATTAGACAATTTGTCGCCAAGCGCAACAATTTTCACATCTATTGGAGATGAAATCAATCGGTTCAAAGCCAACTGTTTCCTGGCTTTCCAGCTATCTTCCTCGCTAATTCCTTCGGCTATGCTCTCGCTCTCCGCAGCCACCAGCTCGGCGACCCTGTCCCCAAACTCCCTCCGTATATCTTCCACTTCCACATCCGTGTCCTCCACAGTGTCATGCAGGGCGGCGGCCGCAAGAAGTTCTTGGTCGGCGGTGATGGTGGCGACAATCTCCATCGCTTCCATCGGATGGATGATGTACGGGAATCCCTTCCCGCGTCGGGCGGTTCCCGAGTGGGCCTTGACCGCAAACTCTATCGCTTTGTCAAGTAATTGTGTGTCAAGAGGTTCGTTCGCCATACTATTGGTTCATAAAAGGAAAGTCACTGGATTGTTCGAGAAGAAGCTTGGCCATCATCTCGTTGCTTTCGGAAGGCCCGTTCAAAGAATCGAACATTAGTTTGATTCCGGCACTGCCGCCACCATTCTTCAGGATATAAGCGATGCAAAGATCCTGTGGACCGATCGAGGAGGCCAGAATGTCCAGGTCTGTCAGTCCGATCTGGTAAGTCGCAATCTGATACGCCCCTTCGGAGTATTCCTTGATTATATCGGCGACTTCGCCAAGGGTTTTGCATCCGATGCCCTTGAATACCGCCAGATAAGGCATGAGCGGAACATTATGTATCTCAGCCTGGTTGACAGACGCTATCCTTTTGTTCAGCTGGCTGAAAGGATCCAAGTCGAGGAAACTCCTGAAAGAATCTCCGTCAAGTGGCACGTCGTCGAGATTGCCTGAAGCCACAAGCGCCCGGACCCGCCTCCTGTAGTCCGTCAACTCAGCGCGGATCTTGCTGAACTCGTCATCCACAAGCTCAAGCATGCCGGCCAGACGGCTCAGGTTCCGGAGATATCTCCTCGGCACCTCGACTCCGGACTTGTAGCCGGTGTCATGGTTCATGT
This sequence comes from Bacteroidales bacterium, assembly GCA_024693285.1. Taxonomy (GTDB): domain Bacteria; phylum Bacteroidota; class Bacteroidia; order Bacteroidales; family UBA932; genus Cryptobacteroides. The sequence continues at coordinate 94,208 of JAILLE010000034.1, read as the reverse complement.
TGGCCCAGGCGTGTTGCAGGACAGTCCTCATCTGGATTTCCATCCGGAATCCCGAGTCGGGAATCTTGCAGATGTAGTGGAGCGAGAGATAGCCGAAACTGTCGATCTCATGGGCTTTCCGCTTGTCCACAGAATTCTCCCAGTCGATGTCGAAGAGTCTCTCCACGGCAGATGCCACCTTGTCCACATCATCGATGTAGAAAGTGATGACCCTCAGACCGATTATGTCCGTGATGTCAGCGAGGGACTTGTATTTCCCGCCTTTCAACTCAAGCTTTCCAGCGAGGGATTCCTCACTCTTGACCCTATACTCCAAGGCGGCGACAAGAAGCCCTGCCTCAGCCAGAGTGGCCTTCAGCGTGTCATAGGTCTTCCGGGCCACCTCCTCCATCCAGGGCAACTTGTCCCTGTATTCCTGAAGAATCGCCTCGCAATGAGGATCCAAATGTAGTTCTTTCGCCATGGCGGAGAATTCTTTTATTAATCTACATTCTACAAATATAATATAATATTATTTACCAATCAGCCGCTTATACATGACATTTGTAATAACTGTTTTATCGAGTCCAATCTGACAGGTCTTGAGCCGCGGGGAATACCGGCGGACGACAGGACCCGTTGGCGATTTTCCTTTTTCTCTAAAAAACTAAAAAAAATAGTTTGCGCATAAAAATTTTTTCGTTACCTTTGCCATGCGACCTTTACCTTAAATACATTAGAATCCGAATGAGAAAGTTGACAAGAAAAGAGGAGATTATAATGAAGCTGTTCTGGAAGCACGGCGGGATGTTCGTGAAGGACTTGATTCCGTTGCTACCTGAGTCCCGACCGCACTTCAACACAGTGTCCACCCAAGTCAGGATGCTGGAAAAGGATGGCTTCCTCTCCCATGACAAGTCCTATGGGGGAAGTTTCCGTTATTATCCCTTGGTGACAGAGGATGGTTACAAGGAAAGTTCGTTGACAGGTCTAATCAGCGGTTGGTTCGGCAACTCGTACATGAGCGCGGTCTCGACCCTTTTGCGGGACGAGAAGATTACCGTGGACGAACTCAAAGAACTCATCCGTCAGGTCGAAGAAAAGAAAGCCGAATAACATGACCGCATTCCTCACATACACATTCAAGGCAGCTCTCCTGACGGCGGTGTTCTACACTTTCTGGCGTCTGCTTCTTGCCAAGAACACCTTCCATAGGCTCAACAGGATTGTTCTGGTCCTGACTCCTGTTGTGTCCCTGCTGCTTCCCCTGTGCGTAATCACCGTGCATAAAACAGAACATGTCAGCGTGGTCTCTGATGCGGTTTCTTCCGGAGGAGAGGCTTTAGCCGCCGGGCCGGTCGCTTCGCCTGTATGGATTTCGCTGCTTGCGGCGGTCTATGCGGTCGGACTAGTCTTCGTGATATTCAAGACCTTCTGGTCCATATTCAAGATAAAAGGGATAATACGTGGAGGAGAACACAAGACCATTGATGGAGGAATCGACCTTGTGATAACCGACCGGGACGTGGCTCCGTTCAGCTGGATGCGCCACATAGTGCTGTCCAGGAAGGACTACGAGTTCTGGAACCCGGAAATAGTGGCCCACGAGGAAGCCCACATCGCCATGAGGCATTCCCCAGACATCCTCATAGTGGACCTTTTTTCGGCCCTCCAATGGTACAACCCAATGGTCTGGATGCTGAGGAGTGACCTACGTGGAGTGCATGAATATGAGGCCGATGAGGCTGTCCTAAAAAATGGCATCGATGCCACGCGATACCAAATGTTCCTTATCAAAAAAGCTGCCGCTGACCGCGGGTACACGGTCGCGAACAGTTTCAACTCCGGTACACTCAAAAATCGAATTTCAATGATGCTCAAGAAAAGGTCAAAGAGGATGAGCGCCCTTAGAGTGCTATTCGTGATACCCATTATGGGACTCTCACTTGCGGCCACGGTCAGGACAGTGACCGACTATGATCCGGCCAATGGAGAGGAGGAATTTGAGCTATACCAGCAGGTCGAGGTAAGCCCTACTTTTGGCGGTGGTGATGCCAATGCGTTTTCAAAGTGGGTAAACGAGAACCTGAACTGTCCCGATGACGAAAGCATGGAAAAAGCCCAGAGAAGTGTGGTTATGCAGTTCACTGTTACGGTGGCAGGTGAAGTCAAAGGGGTAAGGTTGCTCCGGGGGTCCGGCATCAAGAGTCTTGATGACGAAGCTCTTCGAGTTGTCAGCGCATCCCCGAAATGGACACCAGGCTTCAACAAGGATGGCGTAGCTGTCCCTGTTGTTTACACCCTTACTATTAGAGTATGAGCTGGAAATCTCTTTTGTGTGTTCTGATGTTCTGCTGCGGAAGCCTCATGGCGCAGCGGAACATCAGGGTTTCCTACGCCTTTTTATATAAAAGGGACACGACTGAGAAGAACTTCAGGGCCGAGATGGACATGCGTCTCGACTACAACGGGAAGGAGAGCTGGTTCTACAGCGAAGGCCGTTACCTGAGGGATTCGCTGTGCGTCAAGGCCTTTGACAAGTCGGGAAATATCGCCGACCAGGATGCGTATAACGAGGCCATCAGGCATCGCGGAACGACTGATCTGTGGCACGTTGATTTTGCTGAGGCGTCTTACGGCATATCGTACAAGGCGATCAAGAAAATATTCATTGGAGAGAAAGGGAGCCTTGAATTGCCTTTATGGAACCTGTTGGATTCAGACACGACCAAGACATTCGCCGGATATGCCGTGAAAAAGGCCGAGGCTGAGTACATGGGGCGCAAATGGACTGTCTGGTACACGGAAGAGGTTCCCGTCAACGCCGGGCCCTGGCTGCTCTGGGGCTGCCCCGGACTTATCGTGTATGCCATTGACTCTGAAAAGCTGTTCAATTTCTATATTCGTGACATCGGCACTTTTGATGAGCCTAGGTGGCCTGAAGGCATGAAAGCCTATGCCAGGGCGTGCGAAGTCGAACGCCTGTCGGTCAAGGAGGAGGAGAAGATAAAGACAAGGGCGAGCAGGGACATGGACTACTTCAATGAGTTGACAGGGTATTCCGGTGCAATAGGAGAGGTCAGGAATAAGGACGGCTCGGTCACCCGGATACAATACATGAAATACCAACCGCTGATCGCTGAAAGTTATTGGAAGTAGTTGATCGATATGCGCTTACGGCTGTTGTCATTGGTTATCCTGCTATTGTTGCCGCTCCTTTGCCCTGCACAAGGAGCGGTCGAAATACGCGGGTCAGTCTCTGACAGCAAGACCGGCGAGCCTCTCGCCGGAGCGTTCGTCTCAGTCTACAAGTCTTCCAAAGTCCTGGGATATTCAATGACCGGAGAGGACGGATCTTTCGTTGTCAAGCCTGCCGGAACCGCGGTTCCAGACACCGCCATCGTCACCCTGATGGGTTACGCCTCCAGGAAAACGGCCATTACTGATCCGTCGAAGTTCCTGACAATCAAACTTGTCCCGAAAAAAGCCGAACTGAGGGCTTCCAAAGTCACGTCGAGCGTGATCGAGGAGAAAGGCGACACCACCAAGTACTCCGCCGCGGCCTTTTCTGATGGCAATGAGAGGAATATCGGAGAGCTTTTGGCCAAACTGCCCGGCCTCAGCGTCACAGAATCCGGAGGGATCCGAGTGGACGGACAGAATATCAACAAGTTCTATGTCGAGGGAATGGACCTGATGGGTGCCAGATACGGAACTGTCGTGAAAAACCTCACCCCTGACAAGATATCCAGCGTGGAGGTCTACCGGCGTCATCAGCCGGTGAAAGCCCTGGCCGGCATAGTTGTGACAGACAAGAGTGCCGTTAACATCATCCTCAAGGAATCGTCCAAAGGCACATGGCTATTCTCCGGCGGAGCGGCCCTCGGGGCTCCCCGGTTCCCGATTTTCAACTTCAGGGCCATGGTTTCCCGCTTCTCCTCCAGCAGGCAGAACCTCTATCTCCTGAAAGGGAACAACATCGGGAACGACATCCTTCAGGAACTCAGGGAGCAGGAATATTTTGGCCGGGCATCCGGCAAGGCATACGTGCTCCGTGAAAGTCATGAGCCTGATTTCGCCACCCCGCTCACCCCCACTCTGTCACCCCTCCAGCTCCCGAAGGAGTTCTGGTACGCCAACACGTCTGGGGTGGTCAGCCTCAACTCACTACGCAAGACAAAGGGAGACATGTTGGTGAGGACGACCCTTTCCGCTGCCGCGGAACGATATTCCGAAGACACCTTCACAAGTGAGAGAGTCAACTTCCCCGACGGCGAAGTCCTGACAATAGACGAGAGAACGGAAGTTCTTGACAGGAAACTGTTTATGACAGGTTCTGCCGAACTTGAGAAAAATGCCGGGAAGGCTTATTTCTCTGACAAACTCGGATTCTCGGGGCAACTCAGGGATAATGACTTGGACATCACCAGGGAGGAGCCGGCAGGCGAACACCGTGACCTGCCGTCTTTCAAGGTGGACAACCTGCTGTCTTCGATAATCAGGTTGTCTGACAGGAAAGCCTTGGATATTTCCAGCGACACCAAGTATTTCCGGAATGAGGGGCAGGCGGATTTCAAGTTCGGCCAGAGCGCTTTCCGTCAGGATTACACCATCTCCCGCTTCGACAGCCGTAACAGCGCAAGGTTTGACGCCAAGGCCGGGAAACAGGTTTTCCACTTGACCGCTGGAATCAATCTCACCGGATCAGCCATTGAGTCCAATCTGACAGGTCTTGAGCCGCGGGGAATATCGGCGGGCGCCAGGACCCGGGTATGGCATTTCGCCCCGAGGGCGGCGGTCTCCACAGACCGGAGCATAGGTCGCTCCAAACTGGATCTCAGCCTCCCTGCAAGCCTTAATTACGTCGGCGTCTCGGAAGGAGTCAATATGTTCTATCCATTGGTCTCGCCATCCATCAGCCTTTCAGGTCCACTGACGGGCAAGCTTGACTATTCGCTTATCGGCAGGTTCTCCTTGTCCCGGTCCCAGGATGAGTCGCTGCACCGGGCGGCTGTCGCTAGAACTTACCGCGTGCTGGCGATCCCGGACAGTCTGATGAGATCCAAATCCCTGGAAACCACCGCCTTCCTTAAATATTCGGACAACGTTGCCCTTTTCTATGCGACCTTAACCTCGAGTTATGACAAGTCGTTTTCCGACATGACTTCCTCAGCCTTTTATTATGATCGGTTCTCTGTCTCCTCTTTCGTTCCGGCGGTCACTGCTCATGATTTATTCAGTGTGAATGGCAATGTGAAGAAATACATAGGACTCAGAGCTTTGGTCATCGAAGCCAGGGCCGGGATTCTCCTGTCTTCCTATGAAAGCCAGCTCCAGGGAGTCATGGAAGGGTTCAGGGACAGAAGCCTGAACGCGGGCCTGACATTGAGGAGCAACCCTTGGGACTGGATATCGGCGGAAGTCAAAACCGACGGAACTTCCCTCGTATCCTCTTTCTCGAGACAGTCCAGGACAGACCGGCTGACCTGCGACATGACCCTGGCCGTGATGCCCTCGAAAAGGATGTCCCTTCTCACTGACTGCTATCTCAGCTGGTACTCCTTGGCGGGGAAGAAGACGGCTAATCCGCCGCTCCTATCGTCCGAGGCCGTCTGGAAACTGGACAAGTTCAGCCTATACCTGCGTTGCATGAATATTCTTGGCGCTGATGAGCTGAAGATGGACGCGGTCAGCGCTTTCCAGTCGTTCCACTCTTCGAGAAAACTGCTCGGCCGCAGGGTCCTGGCCGGAGTGAGGATGTCACTATAGATCAATCCATTTTATTGAGTTGTCCCTTCTCCACCAGGTCATCTGTTTCTTGGCGTAGTGGCGGGTGTTCCTCTGGATTAGCCTGACCGCTTCTTCAAGAGGATATTTCCCGTCGAGATAATCGAACATCTCCTTGTAGCCAACCGTCTGCAAGGCCTGCAGGTCACGGTAGGGGAGAAGGGACCGGACCTCTTCCTCAAGACCGAGCCGTATCATGTCCAGAACCCGTTGATTTATCCTTGAATAGAGTTCCTCACGGGGCCTTGAGAGCCCGATCTTCTCTATCTCGAAATTCCTCTTTTTGCCTCCCGAGCTGAAAGATGAGAGCGGCCTTCCTGAAACGAGACACACCTCCAAAGCCCTGATTACCCTTTGGCTGTTCTCCTTGTCGATCCTGGAATATGTCTCCGGGTCCCTGGACTTCAATTCTTCAACCAGGCTGCCTACTCCCTCCGCCCTGAGCCGTTCCCAAAGCGAGGCTCTCAGTTCCGGATCCCCATCCGGCAAATCATCCAACCCTTCGCATACGGCATCAATGTAGAACATGGAGCCGCCTGTCATGACAAGTGTCTCATGACCTTCGTCGAACAACCTGTTGATCAAGGAGATGGCATCCTTCTCGTAATCGCCCGCGGTGTAGGTCTGGGTGACAGGGACAGTCTGGATGAAATAATGCTTGACGGTCTCGAGCTGTTCCCGGTCAGGAACAGCCGTGCCTATAGTCATCTCTTTGTAGATTTGCCTGGAATCGCAGGAAATAACCGGAGAACCGTATTCAAGAGCCTTCCGGACGCTGAAATCCGTCTTGCCCACGGCCGTCGGCCCGAGTATCACGACGAGCCGGCGGGACATGGCCTAGAAATCCAGATCCTCAGACCCGTCGAAAACCTCCTTGCCGTCCTCGTCGTCATCCTCCTCTTCCTCGTCGTCATCATCGTCCTCTCCTCCAGAGCCTGACGCTGAGTCGGCGAGACTGCCAAGCCAGTCGGGCTTCTGTCCGGGAAGGTGGCGCTGTGAATCCGGCAAGTCCTCGAACGCGACATAGCCGTTCTCGAATTCGATTGGGTTGGGCCCCTTGACATCGACGATGACCGGCGCGGGCCCCTTGCCTTCTTCTTCGCCTTCAAAGGTCACGATGACGCTTTTCTTGTTGGGGACATCATAAAAATATAAGAATGAGGCGATTCCAGCCTCGATAGCTTGCTTGACAGTGACGTTGTCAACCGTTCCGTATCCAAGGTCGAACAGACAATAACGCGCCACGACTCCACCCTCGGCATCCAACGCCTTGAACATGATAAGCTGGTCCTGGGGGAACTCCATATCGGCCCTCATCTGTTTGTGGAACTCGTAAAGCGTGCGGGTCCCATCCATCCTGTAAACCCTGTAGAATCCTTTGATTCCGGCAAGTGTGACTCTGAATTGATAAACCATAAAACTCAAATAGTTATTCAAAAATACAAAAAATCCCCTTGCGTTGCAAAATAATCTGAAAAACGTTAATTTCGTAAGTTGAGAATGAGCCTTTCCGAAAACATCATTAAAGACTCGTACCTGGGCGTTCCAGCCCCGGCGGAAGGACTGTTCAAAGACAATGGCAGCCGATTCATCTCATTTGCCTATCCTGTTGAGACTGAGGAAGAAGTGAAGGACATCGTGGCCGATCTCAAGAAGAAGTACCACGATGCCAGGCACCATTGTTACGCCTACCGTCTCGGGTACCTCGGCGACAAATTCAGGGCAAACGATGACGGTGAGCCGTCCGGTTCGGCGGGCAGACCGATCCTTGGCCAGATAGATTCCCGTTCCTTAAGCGATACTCTTGTCGTGGTGGTGCGTTATTTCGGGGGGATCAAGCTGGGCATCCCGGGGCTTATCCGGGCGTACAAGACCTCTACCGCCGAGGCTCTTGACAACGCGGGATCGGTGGAGAAGATCGCGGGAAAGTGGTATAATGTGAGTTTCGGTTACGGGGAGATGAACCAGGTCATGAAGGTCCTAAAAGACATGGATCTTAAGCAGAAGGACCAGGATTTCTGCAACTCATGCTCCCTTAAGGCGTGGGTGAGGCTCTCCCAAGGCGAGGACTTCTTTAAGAGGGTTTCCGGAATATCCGGACTTGTAGTGGAAGATATTCAATAACAATTATTTAAATATGCCTAAAAGTCTAATCTCAATCCAGGATTTCAGCAAGGAGGAAATACTCCATATCCTGGACATGGCCGCTCTGTTCGAGAAGGATCGGGAGCGGAGTTTCCTGTCCGGCAAGGTCGTCGCCTGCCTGTTTTTCGAGCCGTCCACCAGGACGAGGCTTTCTTTCGAGGCCGCGATCAACAGGCTTGGAGCCAGGGTTATCGGTTTCCCGGATAACCGCAACACCAGCCAGACTAAGGGTGAGACCTTGGAGGACACCATCAAGATAGTGTCCAACTATGTGGACCTGATCGTGATGCGTCATCCTATGGCCGGAGCCGCTGACATCGCCGCCTCTGTCGCCTCTGTGCCGGTGGTGAACGCTGGAGACGGAGCGAACCAGCACCCGAGCCAGACCCTTCTGGATCTGTATTCCATCAGGAAGACACAGGGGAGACTTGACGGGCTGGATATCAACATGGTAGGTGACTTGAAATATGGCCGGGCCGTACATTCCCTTGTGGATGCGTTGAGGCACTTCAGCCCCAAGTTCACATTCACCGCTCCGGAAGAGCTCGAGATGCCCAAGAAATACATCGAGATGCTGGACAGGGACGGGATCCCTTACAGGCAGGTGTCCAGGATTGAGGATGGTCTCAACGAATGCGACATTCTCTACATGACCAGGGTACAGCAAGAGAGATTCCCGGATCTCGCTGAATATGAGAAGGTTAAGGATGTCTATCGCTTGACGGCTTCGATGCTTGGTTCTGTCAGGCCCGGGATGAGGATTATGCATCCTCTGCCTAGGGTCGGAGAGATCGCTGAGGATGTCGATTCAACCCCTTACGCCTATTATTTCCAGCAAGCCGGAGGCGGCATGTATGTCCGCATGGCGATTATCTCTTATTTATTGGGTTATTCCTTTTAATTTGTCTATCTTTACACCGGATTTGGTTTTGATTCCTAATCACGCTTTTAATAACAGTTATAATTTGATATCTCAAAAATGAAAAAAGTTCACGTATTCAATGCCGGCCCGTGCCTGCTCCCGCAGGTGGCTATCGACAATGCCATTGAAGCTTTGAAAGACTTCAAAGGCACAGGAGTGTCAGTCCTCAGCATCTCCCACCGTACCAAGGAGTGGGACGAGACTATGGATGAGTGCCGCGCCCTCTGGAGGGAACTCCTGCATATCCCTGAGACCCATGAGGTAGTTTTCCTCGGTGGCGGTGCCTCGCTTCAGTTCCTCTATGTGGCCATGAACTATCTTGAGAAGAAGGCCGCTTACCTTGAGACTGGTGTCTGGGCGAAGAAGGCTCTCAAAGAGGCCAAGGGCATTGGAGAGGCTTACGCTCTCGCAAGCTCAGCCGACAAGAACTATTCTTATATTCCTAAGGGCTATGAGATCCCGACCGACATCGACTACTTCCACATCACGACCAACAACACCATCTATGGTACTGAGATCAAGGAAGATATCGACTGCCCCGTTCCCCTCATCGCCGACATGAGCTCCGACATCATGAGCCGTCCCGTGGACGTGTCCAAATACGATCTCATCTATGGTGGCGCCCAGAAGAACGTCGGCCCCGCCGGTGTTATCTTCGCCATCATCAAGAAGGATTCCCTCGGTAGGGTCTCCAGGTATATCCCTACGATGCTTGACTATCGCACCCACATCGACAAGCTCTCCATGTTCAACACTCCTCCCGTGTTCTCGATCTACATGATGAACGAGACCTTGAAGTGGCTCAAGGGCATCGGTGGTGTGGAGGCTATCCACAAGATTGACACCGAGAAGGCCAACCTTCTCTACGGTGAGATCGACCGTAACCCTCTGTTCGTCGGCACCGCCGCCAAGGAGGACCGTTCTATCATGAATGTCTGCTTCGTTATGGCTCCCGGCTATGAGGCTCTCCAGGATGAGTTCATGGCCTTCGCGAAAGAGCAGGGCATGATCGGCATCAAGGGTCATCGCTCCGTCGGAGGATTCAGGGCTTCCCTGTACAACGCTTGCGCCCTCGAGGATGTCCAGGCTCTTGTGGACTGCATGAAGGAATTTGAGACTCTTAAGAAGTAATTGATAATGAAAATATTAGTCGCTACCCAGAAACCTTTTTCCGCAGCTGCTGTAGCTGGAATCAAGGAGATTGTCGAAGGAGCCGGCCATGAGTTCGCCGCCCTCGAGAAATATGCTGACGCTTCCGAGTTGATTGCCGCCGTCGCTGATGTCGACGCCCTCATTATCCGTTCCGACAAAGTCACCGCCGAGGTGCTTGACGCCGCTAAGAACCTGAAGATCGTCGTCCGCGCCGGTGCCGGATTCGACAATGTCGACCTCGCCGCCGCCACCGCCCACAAGGTTGTCGTTATGAACACTCCCGGACAGAACTCCAACGCTGTCGCCGAGTTGGCTGTCGCCATGATGATATTCATGGCCCGTACCCAGTTCACTCCCGCTACCGGAAGCGAGGTCCAGGGAAAGAAACTTGGTATCCAGGCTTTCGGCAACGTCGGCCGTCTTGTCGGTGCCAAGGCCAAGGCTCTCGGTATGGAGATTCTCGCCCTTGACCCGTTCCTCACCCCTGAGCAGATCGAGGCTGGTGGAGCGAAGCCCGTATTCAATCTGGACGAGCTTTACGCTTCCTCTGACTATGTCTCCATCCATATTCCCGCTCTGCCTTCGACTATCAAGAGCATCGGTTACGACCTTATAACCAAGATGCCGAAAGGCGCTTGCCTGGTCAACACCGCCCGCAAGGAAGTTATTGACGAGGAGGGACTTATGAAGGCTCTCGAGGAGCGTCCTGACCTTAAGTATATCACCGACGTGATGCCTGACAACTACGAGGCTCTCAAGGAGAAGTTCGGGCTGCGGGTCTTCGCGACTCCCAAGAAGATGGGTGCCCAGACAGCTGAGGCCAACATGAACGCCGGTCTCGCCGCCGCCCGCCAGATTTGCGACTTCTTCGCCACAGGTAACACCCGTTTCCAGGTTAACAAGTAATGTCATGGTACGAGTAAAACCCTTCGCGGCGATTCGTCCGCCCAAAGATATAGTCACAGAGGTCGCGGCTCCGCCGTACGACGTGCTCAATTCCGCCGAGGCGAAGGAGATGGCTGGCGAGAAGTCCCTTCTCCATATCACCAAGCCCGAGATAGATTTCGATCCGATGCTTGAGGATCACGATCCTCTCGTGTACGACAAGGCTGTAGCCAATTTCAAGGAGTGGCAGGCCAAGGGCTGGCTCAAGCGTGACCCCAAGGAGTGCTATTACGTGTATGCCCAGACCATGGAGGGCCGCACCCAGTATGGTCTTGTGCTCTGCGCCCACACCGACGACTACGCTTCCGGCAAGATCAAGAAGCATGAGCTCACCCGCAAGGATAAGGAGGACGATCGTATGATCCATGTCCGTATCCAGAACGCCAATATCGAGCCCGTGTTCTTCGCCTATAAGGACAACGACATCCTTAACAAGATCGTCGCCCAGACCGTCCTGAAAGAGCCTGAATATAACTTCATCGACGAGAATAACTTCGGCCACAAATTCTGGGTGATTGATGACGACAAGACGATCGACCAGATCACCAGGTTGTTCTGTGGTGATGTTGAGGCTTTCTATGTGGCTGACGGTCATCATCGTACCGCCGCCGCGGCCCGTGTCGGCGCTGAGAAGAAGGCTCTTAACCCTAACCACACGGGTGATGAGGAGTACAACTTCTTCATGGCTGTGTGCTTCCCGGAGAGCCAACTCAAGATTTTGGATTACAATCGTGTGGTTAAGGATCTTAACGGTCTTTCTTCCGAGGAGTTCTTGGCTGCATTGGCGAAGGATTTCACTGTGGTTGAGATGGGTGCCGAGATTTACCATCCGGACCATCTCCACAACTTCTCGATGTATCTGGATGGGAAGTGGTACTCTCTCGAGGCTCTTCCCGGAAGGTATGATGACAGTGATCCGATCGGCGTGCTGGATGTCACGATCCTATCGAACCTTGTCCTGGACTCCATCCTGGGAATCAAGGATTTGCGTACTGACAAAAGGATTGATTTCGTTGGTGGAATCAGGGGTCTTGGCGAGCTTTCCCGCAGGGTTGATTCCGGTGAGATGAAGGTCGCTTTCGCCCTTTATCCTGTCTCGATGGGCCAGTTAATCGATATCGCTGACACCGGCAACATCATGCCTCCGAAGACCACCTGGTTCGAGCCCAAGCTCCGCTCAGGTCTCTTCATCCACTCCCTCGACTAGAGTCTGCGGAATGAATTAATCTACCCCTCTGCCCTATTAAAGGACAGAGGTTTTTTCTTTTGGTCTTTGACTATGTGATACCGCACCGAAAAAGGCGCCTTGGTGCTTTATAGACCTGTTTTGCCTTCCAACCGCACAATTGATGGCTTTATTGTGCGTTCCGGCTGTTTCAAAAATAGTATATCTTCTTGATAATTATTAACTTTGAAAACCATGCGGTACCTGGAATTGACGCTTCTTGTGGTCTGTTTTGGATGGTAATGTACTAATAATCAAAAAATTATACAGTATGAAAACAACTATTTCAAAGTTAGTCTCGGCGATAGTAGCGGTTTCTATGGCTTTCGCTTGCTTTATATCGTGCGGTCCGGAGGAGCAACCTGGGGGTGGAGGAAACGAGGGAGGTGGCAAGGATGAACCCAAGACGGTTGCCGTGACTGGGGTCAGCCTTAACAAGACATCCATCAGCCTGGTGGAGGGCGGCTCGGAGACACTGACCGCCACTGTCTCGCCAGAGAACGCGACGAACAAAGCGGTGAGCTGGAAATCATCGGACTCAAACATCGCTTCAGTTGACAATAGCGGTAAGGTGACTGCCGTGAAAGCCGGATCGGCCACCATAACAGTCACGACCACAGACGGTTCCAAGACCGCGACATGTTCGGTGACAGTGACCGCCAAGAATGTGGTTGTAGAGGGCGTGACGATTGAGCCTGCCACCCTGGAGATCAAGGAGGGCGATACATATCAGCTCAAGGCTGTAGTCAGTCCGGCAGATGCGGACCAAAATGTCGAATGGGTTTCACAGCAGACGGATGTCGCCTCAGTCGACGCTAACGGACTTGTCACTGCCTTGAAGCCTGGAACAACCAAGATTGTCGTACGTTCGAAGTCGTACAACGATAAGCAAGGTTTCTGCGATGTGACTGTCAAAGAGGATGACTCCCTAAAGGGGATATCCCTCGATGCTGACATCATGGACATCAGCGTAGGCTCTACAAGGACCCTTACGGTCGTGTTCTATCCGTCTTATGCGGCGAATAAGAATGTCACCTGGACCTCGTCAGACCCGTCCGTGGCGACTGTCAGTGATGGAACAGTCACAGGTGTGAAAGAAGGAACCGCCACTATCACAGTTACTTCCGAGGAAGGAGGTTTCAAGGCTGAATGTGCGGTTACGGTAGCCAAGGTCGATGGACCATCAATCTATTCGATCTCGAATTACATGGTTTATCGCAATAACGAGCCTGATCCTCTCAACGGGGCGTTCAATAAAGGCTATTTCCGTTTCAGCTCAGCCATATATCTTGACGCCGATGGTTCGGAATTGTATTCCTATGAGGAATATGGAAGCGAAGACTGGATATGCGTGAACCGTGAGCCGAAAATCAACCTGAAGGACCATCAAGAGTCAAATGTCCGCGGTATCGCCTCGAGGAAAGGTGTTTACGCCGTCCTGTATAGTGTCGGTGACAAACCCAAGGTAGTGAGGGCGAAGATAGACGGATCCATTTCCGAATATTATCTGGAAGGTACCGCCACGTTGGTTTTTGACCCCAGGATTGCTGTCGCTCCCAATGGGGACATATATGTCGCCGCTACAATCAGGGACAGTTTCAAAAAACAATATCTCGTTTATTACAAGATCTCCTCTGACGGGAAGGTTACCGAGAATTTAATTGAGGAGAATTCCATCGGCAGGCCAAACATAACGGTAAGTGACGCGGGAGACGTATATATCCTCGCCGCCAACTACGCCGATGGTAAGGAATCCGTGCGATTGTACAAGAACGGAGTGTTCGAGAAAGTGATTGATACGGTGGATTATAATCAGGAGTCAAATATACGTTGTGTCGGAAGCGACGTGTACACGATAGTCAATGACGAGCCTGGCAAGCAGGTCCGCATCCACAAGAACGGAGAGAAAGTCTATGCCCTGGACTATAACCAGGAGGTGTATATCCATTATGAGTCCGGTTGCGTGAATCCCTTGTGGGTAACCCCGGCCGGGGATATATACTTTACTATACTTGAAAACGGATCTCTGTCCCGCTTGTACCGGAACGGGAAGATACTATATTCCGAACCTACTACGGAAGGTCGTTCGTTCCAACCTTTCTGCGTGATCGAATAACTACCTTACGCCCACTTGTCCTCGGCGACGGGAGGGCGCACGTCTGAAAGGTACTGGATTTCAACCAGGAACCACTGCCCGGTGCTGGGTTTCTTCCTAAGCTTCACCGGGCGGGGGTTGTCGGCTCCGCCAGAATGGAGGTAGAGAGTCGCCCAGTTTTCATTATCAAATGAATACGGGGTGGAGGACACCTTCACCTTATAGGGCTGGGAAGGCGTGTAATTATTGGCTGGAACAGCTCCCTCGAAATAGGAATTGACCTTGTAGAACTTTCCGTCCATGAAACGGTCGGATATCTGCTGGATGCCCATGGGTGTCAGAGGATCCGGCCCTTTCAGGAAATTGAGCATCGCGATCGACGCGGTCCGGTCAGACTCGAAGCGGGTCAAAGCCAGCAGGGAAAGCGCCGCTACCGCATAAACGTCGGTCAGGGCTGCCTCCGGGAGGGCTGCCAGTTCCTCAACCGATAGCGGAAGCGACTGGAATTCAAATGTTTTGGTCTTGTTGCTAATAACCTTGGTGACCTTGTCACCGACTTTGCTTTTAAACAGGCGTCCAAGACCGGACACGAGATCGGATACTAGTTTATCCATATCATTCATTTTTCGAAATATACGAAAAGTTTCATATATTTGATAAATGATAACCATACTTGTGATGAGACGAATAACCACCATCCTCCTTGTCGCTTCGGCAGCTATCATCCTGACATCGGCCGACATGGTTCTTGCCGATAAGAATCCAAGCGCCGGCTACCCGATAGCCCCTGTGCCCTTTACCTCGGTCAAGGTTTCCGAGGGTTTCTGGGGCCAGCGGCTCAAGGCCTCCCGGGATGTCACTATCCCTCTGGCTTTCAGCAAGTGTGAGGAGACTGGCCGCTACGAGAACTTCGTCAAGGCCGCCCATCCGAGTGATGAATACAATGTCGGGGGCTTTTCTTTCGACGATACAGATGTCTACAAGACCATTGAGGGTGCCAGTTATGTCCTCCAGACCTATCCCGACAAGAATCTCGAGGCATATATCGACAGTGTGCTGGTGATTGTCGCGGGTGGTCAGGAGCCTGACGGTTATCTTTACACTGCCCGGACTATGAACCCGAAGCATCCGCACCAATGGGCCGGGGAGCGCAGATGGGAGAAAGTAGAGGAGCTCAGCCATGAGTTCTATAACCTCGGCCACATGGTCGAAGGTGCCGTGGCTCATTATCAGGCCACCGGCAAACGGAATTTCCTCGACATCGCGATAAAGTATGCGGACTGCGTAATACGGGAGGTCGGCCTTGGCCCCGGACAGGTGGACAGAGTGCCAGGCCATCAGATCGCTGAGATGGCTCTCTGCAGGCTTTATCTTGTGACTGGAGACAAGAAATATCTGGACCAGGCCAAGTATTTCCTGGATCGTCGTGGCAAGACCGCGAACCGGGATCCATATAACCAGACCCATCTTCCCATTGTCGAGCAGGATGAGGCCGTCGGGCATGCGGTCAGGGCGACTTACATGTATTCCGGAATAGCTGACGTGGCCGCTTTGACGGGCGATCAGGCCTACATTGACGCTATCGACCGGATATGGGAGAATATAGTCAGCAAGAAGTATTATATCACGGGAGGAATCGGCGCTTCCCGTCGGGGAGAGGCTTTCGGTGAGAATTATGAGCTGCCGAACGCCGAGGCCTATTGCGAGACCTGCGCCGCCATCGGAAATGTCTATGTCAACCACAGGATGTTCCTCCTCCACGGTGATTCGAAATATTACGATGTCCTGGAGCGTACCCTTTATAATGGGCTCCTTTCCGGAGTATCGCTAAAGGGGGATGGATTCTTCTATCCGAATCCTTTGGCTTCAGAAGGTGGTTATGAGCGCAAACCTTGGTTCGGCTGCGCCTGCTGCCCTTCCAATATCTGCCGTTTCATTCCGTCGGTTCCGGGATATGTCTACGCTGTCAAGGATGACGACCTCTATGTCAATCTCTATATGTCCAACACCTTGACCCAAAAGGTAAAGGGGAAGGATGTGGTCCTTCGTCAGGAGACTGGATATCCTTGGAACGGGGATGTGAATATAATCATAGACAAGAACGCGGCGAAGTCTTTCTCTTTGAAGTTGAGGATTCCCGGTTGGGTCAGAGGAGAGGTCGCTCCTGGCGGATTATACTCTTACGTTGATGGGAAATCGCTGAGTTATAAGGTTTTGGTTAATGGAGAGGACGTCTCTTCAGACCTTGACAAAGGCTATTTCACTATTACGAGGAACTGGAAGAAGGGTGATAAAGTCTCCCTTCATCTGGACATGGAACCCAGGATCGTGACCGCCCGTGAGGAGGTTGAGGCTGATAAGGGCAGGATTGCGGTCGAGATGGGTCCGATTGTGTATTGCGCCGAGCAGCCTGACAACGATTTCCGTGTTTCCGGTTTTCTTGTCGGAGAAAAACCGGATCTGAAAGTCACGGACGGTGATATTGTCGGCCATCCTGTCAAAAAGATCACTCTGGAAGGCCGGTATTTCACCCATGGCTTAGGAAAGGGTGAGATGATTGTACGGGATGTGACCGCTACTATGGTGCCTTATTATGCCTGGTGTCATAGAGGTGCCGGATACATGGCCGTGTGGCTGGCAAAAGACTTTGACGCTGTCGAAGTGGCGCCTAGTGAAATGTTGATGTAATTGATTTTAAATTATATAGCTATGTTCAAAAAGTTATTTGTTGTCTGCGCTGCCGCCCTTATGGTTATGGGCTGCGCTGAGAAAGGTCCGAAACTCACGAAGTCAGGTCTGAACCCTGAGGATTTCAAAGCTGAAAGGGACGGTGGTGTCACCGCTTTGTACACCTTGACCAACAAGTCTGGTATGGAGGTCTGCGTGACCAATTTCGGAGGCCGTATCGTCTCCATCATGGTTCCTGACAAGAAGGGCGAGTATAAGGATGTCGTCCTTGGCTTTGACAATATTCAGGACTACTTCCCCGAGAACAACCAGACGGATTTCGGTGCCACGATCGGACGTTACGCCAACCGTATCGCCCAGGGCAAGATCACGGTGGACGGTGTGGAGTATCAGCTCCCTCAGAATAACTATGGCCACTGCCTCCATGGAGGCCCCAACGGCTGGCAGTACAAGGTCGCCGAAGTTGTCGAGGCTGACGGAAGCCACCTGAAGGTCAAATTCGATTCTCCCGACGGAGACGCCAACTTCCCCGGCCATGTCACCGCGTTTGTGACCTTTACCCTTACCGAGGACAATGCCATCGACATCAAGTACGAGGCCACTACAGATAAGACCACGGTCATCAATATGACCAACCATTCCTATTTCAATCTTGCTGGTGATCCGGCGAACCATTGTGTAGAAGACGATGAGCTTTATATCAACGCCACATGCTTCACACCTGTGGATGACACCTTTATGACTACAGGTGAGATAGTTCCGGTCGAAGGTACTCCGATGGATTTCCGTACCGCCAAGCTTGTCGGCAAGGATATCAACGCCGATTATGACCAGCTACACAACGGAAAGGGATATGACCACAACTGGGTGCTTGATACCAAGGGGGATGATACTGTTCTCGCCGCTGAACT
The DNA here is from genome assembly GCA_024693285.1 of Bacteroidales bacterium. Taxonomy (GTDB): domain Bacteria; phylum Bacteroidota; class Bacteroidia; order Bacteroidales; family UBA932; genus Cryptobacteroides. Next base: position 76,359 of record JAILLE010000034.1, on the reverse strand, counting down.
ATACTGCCCCGAGACCGGCATCGTCTTGAAGCAATATACCAACGAGCCTGGCGTGCAGATTTATGCCGGAAACTTCCTTGACGGCACCGTGACCGGAAAGAAGGGCATTGTCTACAATTTCCGTCACGCCATCTGCCTTGAGACACAGAAATATCCCGACACTCCTAACAAGCCTGAGTGGCCTTCAGCCTTGCTTAAGCCAGGTGAGACCTACACAAGCCATTGCGTGTTCGCTTTCTCCACAAAATAGTTTATGGATCTTAACCGAATCACACTACAGTCCTGGGACTGGATAGTTATAGCCTTGTTCTTCGCGGGCATGGTCTGGATTGTCTGGGATGTGCTCCGTAAGAAGAAACTGACTTCCGGAGATTACTTCCTGGACGGCCGCTCAGCGACATGGATCGCGATAGGAGCTTCGATATTCGCATCAAATATCGGTTCCGAGCACCTTATCGGCCTCGCCGGCACGGGAGCTTCCGCAGGTATGGCCCAGGCCCATTGGGAGATCCAAGGCTGGATGATACTCATCCTCGGATGGGTCTTTGTACCGTTCTACCAGCGCTCGATGGTATACACTATGCCTGAGTTCCTGGAAAAACGCTACAACAAGGAAAGCCGAGGCATCCTGACCTACCTCTCTCTCGCCAGTTATGTGCTGACCAAGGTCTCTGTGACCGTGATGGCAGGAGGTCTGGCACTTAATGCGTTGTTAGGCATTAACTTCTGGGTCGCCGCCCTGGCGCTTGTTATCATTACCGCCATATATACGGTCATCGGTGGTATGGAATCAGTCCTCAAGACGTCTGTCCTCCAGACACCGATCTTACTGCTCGGCTCCTTGGTGATCCTTTGGATAGGCCTTAAGGAGCTCGGAGGGTGGAATGCCATGATGGACATCTGCGCCGCCCAGAGCGTAAATGAATATGGCGATTCGATGACAACCTTGATGCGAAGCGGCAAGGATACTGAGTTCCCGTGGTATGGAGCATTGTTCGGATCGGCTATAATCGGTTTTTGGTACTGGTGTACTGACCAGTTCATCGTCCAGAGAGTCTTGTCCGGGGAAAACGAGAAAGAAGCCCGTCGGGGAACCATATTCGGAGCTTATCTGAAACTTCTTCCCGTGTTCCTGTTCCTTATTCCCGGCATGATCGCTTTCGCGCTCACGAAGACACCGGGCTCACAGACTGGGCAGATGCTCGCCTCGGCGCTTGGTCTTCAGGCTGACGGCACTCTCGCCAATCCCGATTTGGCCTTCCCGATGCTGGTCAACACCCTGCTCCCCGTTGGTCTTAAAGGTGTTGTGATTTGTGGTATCCTCGCGGCCTTGATGAGTTCGCTGGCTTCTCTTTATAACTCGTCGGCGATGCTCTACACGATTGACATCTATAAGCGCCGCAACCCTGACACCCCGGAAAAGAAACTGGTACGCATCGGACGTCTGGCCACTGTGATTGTGGTCGTGTTCGGAGTGCTCTGGATTCTGGTGATCCAGAAAATGGGGAAGAGCTTGTATAACTACATCCAAAGCGTCCAAAGCCTTGTCGCCCCGTCCATCGCGGCTGTGTTCCTCCTTGGAGTCTGCTGGAAGAGGACGTCGCCTAAGGCAGGTATGTGGACCCTGATCGCTGGCCTGGCGCTTGGCTTTACCCGTTTGGTCACGATGATAGTCAATCCCGAGGCTCACAATGCTTTCACGTTCATTTTCAATGAGATGAATGTCTATGCGTTCTGTGTCTGGATGTTCCTCTTCTGTGTGGCACTCGCTTTTGTTGTGACCATGTTGACTCCGAGACCCAGTGATGAGCAGGTCCGGGGCCTGTGTTTCGGCACGGCCACTCCTGAGCAGAAAGCAGCGACCAGGGCGTCCTGGGGAACTTGGGATATCGTCCATTCCTGCATTATCCTGGCGGTCACCGTAGCGTTCTACATTTATTTCTGGTAATCCTCACTGTCATTCTGAGCGAAGCGAAGAATCTTATTATGTTAGAAGAACTTAAAACAATAGTCTGGCAGGCCAACCTCGATCTCGTCAAAAGCGGCCTGGTCCTGTTCACCTGGGGCAACGCCTCAGCGATCGACCGTAAGTCCGGTCTTGTGGTAATCAAGCCCAGCGGGGTCGCTTATGATGTGATGAGACCCGAGGACATGGTCGTGGTCGATTTGGAGGGCAAAATAGTGGATGGGTCCTTGAGACCATCCTCTGACACTCCTACGCATCTTGTTCTCTATAAAGCGTTTCCGAATATCGGGGGAGTAGTCCACACCCACTCCACTTACGCGACCGGATGGGCACAGGTGGGAAGGAATATTCCCAACATCGGGACGACACATGCCGATTATTTCCATGATGACATCCCTTGCACCCGCGACATGAAAAAGGCGGAAGTGTTCGGAGAATACGAGAAGGAGACGGGCAACGTGATTGTGGAGCGTTTCAAGAACATGAATCCTGACGACACCCCTGCTGTCCTGGTTCGGAACCATGGCCCTTTCACCTGGGGAACGGACGTGTCCAACGCTGTACATAACGCTGTGGTGCTCGAGGAAGTGGCCAAGATGGCGTTCATCTCCTCGACCCTGCAGTTGCCTACACTGGATGTCATCGACCATGAACCTTCGATGAACAAGTATCTTATAGAGAAGCATTATAGCCGTAAACACGGCCCTGACGCATATTACGGACAAAAAAAATAGTATCAATATGATAAAACAATACGAAAACTACGAAGTCTGGTTCGTCACCGGAGCGCAGCTGCTCTACGGAGGCGACGCTGTCGTCCAAGTGGACGGTCACTCCAATGAGATGGTCGCTGGAATGAACGCCTCCGGTCTCTTGCCGGTGAAGGTCGTTTATAAAGGCACCGCCAACTCTTCTTCCGAAGTTTTGGATGTTATGACCAGGGCGGAGAGCGATCCGAAGTGCGTGGGTGTCATCACATGGATGCACACTTTCTCGCCCGCCAAGATGTGGATCCATGGGCTACAGGCACTACGCAAGCCTCTCCTCCATTTCCACACCCAGTACAACAAGGAGATTCCTTGGGAGACCATGGATATGGACTTCATGAACCTCAACCAGAGCGCTCATGGTGACAGGGAATATGCCCACATCCTCGCCCGAATGCGTAAGAACCATAAGACTGTGGTGGGATATTGGAAAGATCCGGATACTCTCGGCCATATCGCTGTCTGGGAGAGGGTAGCGGCCGCATGGGCCGACGCGAAAGACATGAGGATACTTCGTTTCGGTGATCAGATGAATAATGTGGCTGTCACCGACGGCGACAAGGTCGAGGCGGAGATGAGGCTCGGTTATCATGTTGATTATGTGCCTTTCAGCGAGCTAATGACATATTTCGACAATGTGTCTGACGCTGATGTGGACGCTCTTGTCGGAGAATATTTCAAATTATATGATCATGAGACCTCGCTCGAGGAGAAAGGCACCCTTCCTTACTGCAAGATATGGAGGTCTGCCAAGGCCGAACTGACCCTTAGGGCAATCCTCGCGGATAAGAAGGCTAAGGGTTTCACGACCAATTTCGACGACCTCGGGGATGTGAATGTTGAGGAGACCGGAAGAGGTTTCGACCAGATTCCCGGTCTTGCATCGCAGCGACTTATGGAAGAGGGTTATGGTTTTGGTGCCGAGGGCGACTGGAAATCCGCCGCTCTCTATAGGACTGTCTGGTTCATGACTAGAGGCTTGTCCGAGGGGTGCTCTTTCCTTGAGGACTACACCCTCAATTTCGATGGTCCGGCTTCAGCGATACTTCAGGCCCACATGCTTGAGATTTGCCCTCTGATCGCCGCCCACAAGCCCAAGCTTGAGGTCCATGAGTTGGGAATAGGCATACGTAAGACCCCGACCGCGCGTCTTGTGTTCACAAGCAAGACCGGTTACGGAGTCGCCGCTACTGTTGTCGATATGGGCGGACGTTTCCGTCTGGTGGTCAACGAAGTTGATTGCATCAAGCCCAAACCGCTTCCGAAGCTTCCTGTGGCTTCCGCTCTGTGGATCCCGAGACCGAGTTTTGAGATTGGCGCCGCCGCTTGGATGATGGCCGGAGGAACCCATCACTCCTGCTTCTCCTATGACCTCACTCCTGAGTATTGGGAGGATTATGCCGAGATCGCGGACATCGAGATGGTCAGGATCGGAGCGGACACTACCCTTGAGGGAATCAAGAGGGATTTGAAAATCAATGAGATATATTACCTTCTCGGAAAAGCTTTGAAGTAATATGGCAAGATACGTCATCGGATTGGACTACGGCACCGATTCCGCCAGGGCGCTCGTAGTGAATGCGGAGACGGGAGAGATTCTCGCTTCCAGTGTCAAGAACTATCCTCGTTGGTCCAGGGGCCTTTATTGCGACCCACAGGCTAACCAATGGCGCCAGCATCCCAAGGATTATCTTGAGGTGATGGAGTTCACTGTCAAGGACGCTTTGGCCAAATGCGCCCCCGAGGTGGCTCCAAACGTAGTCGGAATTGCCTTTGACACAACTGGTTCCACTCCCGCTTTCGCAGATGAGTCCGGTACTCCTCTTGCGATGAGTGATGAATATGCCGCTGATCCGGACGCAATGTTCGTGCTATGGAAAGATCACACCGCTATCAAGGAAGCCGCCGAAATCAACGAGGCATGCAAAGCCTCCGCGATCGACTATTCCATGTACGAGGGCGGAATCTACAGTTCCGAGTGGTTCTGGGCCAAGGCCTTGCATATCTTGAGGAATTCTCCTGAGATAGCCACCAAGGCGAGCACTATCGTGGAGTGCTGCGAGTGGCTCCCGGCTGTTCTGACCGGTGTGACCAACCATAAGGACATTATCCGTAGCCGTTGCGCCCAGGGACACAAGTCGATGTGGAGCCAGAAATGGGGCGGACTCCCTCCTGAGGAGTTCCTCGCTGGGGTGGATCCTCTTCTTGCCGGGTGGAGAGCCAAACTCTTCGATAAGACTGAGACCGCGGATAAGCCGGTGGGTTATCTTTGCCCGGAATGGGCTGATAGACTTGGTCTCAGTGTAAGCGTGGTTGTGGCCGGTGGCGCTTTTGACTGCCACATGGGCGCTGTCGGAGCGGGTGTCAAGCCAGGTACCCTTGTCAGGGTGATCGGCACTTCGACTTGCGATGTGATGGTCGCTTCATACGAGGATATCGGAGACAAGTGCATCAGGGGAATATGCGGCCAAGTTGACGGATCCGTTATCCCTGGAATGGTGGGCTTAGAGGCCGGTCAGTCCAGTTTCGGAGACGTCTACGCGATGTTCCGCAAGGTTCTGGAGTGGCCTCTGAGGACTGTGTCCGGTCTTGAAGGAGATGCTTTGGCGGAGGCTTGCGAGAATATTATACCTTCATTGACAGTTGAGGCTGAGAAGATTCCGATCTCCGAGAGCGCCATGCTGGCCACTGACTGGGTCAATGGCCGCCGTACCCCGGACGCCAACCCTCTTGTCAAGGGAGCCATTACCGGGTTTACGCTTGGCACTACCGCACCGATGATATTCAGGGCCCTTGTCGAAGCGACTGCTTTCGGGACGAAGGCCATCCACGACCGTTTCGTTGAGGAAGGTGTTCAGATAGACGAGGTTATCGGCATAGGTGGAATCGCTCTGAAGTCACCATTTGTGATGCAGGTGATGAGCGATGTGCTCGGCAAGCCGATCAAAGTCTGCAAGACCATGCAGGCTTGCGCCCTTGGCGCGGCCATGTTCGCCGCGACCGCCGCAGGTGTTTATGAGAGGGTGGAGGATGCAATCGAAGCCATGAACTCCGGGTTCTCTAAAGAATATATCCCCGCCCCGGAAAGGACGGAGATATATTCCATGCTCAATAAAAAGTACCTTGATCTCGGTTCCTTTACGGAGACTTACTTCGCGAAGGCGTAGGAGAAGCCGTTGACCTGGTTCCAGGCGCCACGGGTGAAGTCAGGGACCTCTACGGGCATGTTGCCGTTCTTAATGGAGATTTCTCCAAGCTCGGCAAGGCAGCACCATTCGGCCATGTCGTAGACATCGATGTCAAGAGGCAAGCCGTTACGCAGGCAGTAGATCAGACGGTAGTCCATGATGAAGTCCATTCCGCCGTGTCCACCGACCTGTTTCGCCAGCTCCTCAAGTTCGGGAGTCAGTATCGGGTTACGGTATTTCTCTTGATATTCAGCTATTTCCTCACGACTAAGCTGTTTCTCGGTATTGAAATCCTCGATGCTGGGAGTCTCTGTGAACTTGTCGCCCCTCAGGCAGATTTGCTGGATAGGATACTTTCCGGCGTAGCCATCGGTTCCGACCAGCTGGTACATACGGCTGTAGGGTCTCGGGGTCATCACATCGTGCTCAATGAGGATGGTTTTGCCTTTCTCGGTAAGGATCATGGTGCTTGTCTCATCACCGTTCTGGAAGTCCTCACTCTTGCGTCCCTGCCTCTTCTCGACATTGCGAGGGCCGTTGACAGCCTTGGTCTCCATAGCCACGAGGGTCTTGAAGCGGTCGCCACGATGGATGTTAAGGACCTGGGCCACAGGGCCTAAGCCATGAGTCGCATAGAGGTCTCCCTTATGTTTCTCATTGAAGTCAAGCCTCCAGTTGTTCCAGTAGGCGTCCCAGAAAGGATCGAGGTTGTGGAGATAGGAGCCCTCGACATGAAGGATCTCGCCGAACAGTCCGGCCTGTGCCATCGAGAGGCAGGAAAGCTCGAAGAAGTCATAGCAGCAGTTCTCGAGCATCATGAAGTGCTTGCGGGTCTTCTCGGACATATTGATGACATCCCAGATTTCCTGCAGGGAGGTCGCTGAAGGCACCTCGCAAGCGACATGCTTGCCGTGCTCCATAGCGTAGAGAGCCACAGGAATATGATGGATCCAGTCGGTGCAGATGTACACCAGATCCACATCATCCCTTTCGCAAAGCTGCTTGTATGCCTCGGTGTCGCCGGAATATCCGGCAGCCCTCGGGAAGCCTCTCTCTTCCAATGTCTTCTGAGACCTTTCCACATTCTCGGGCACCACATCGCATAGCGCGGTGATCTTTACTCCGGGAATATAGGTGAAGCGGGGGACGGCTCCAGATCCTCTCATTCCAAGACCCACGAAACCGACTCTGACTGTGTCCATGGCAGGGGCCGTGAGTCCGATCACATTCTCCTGTCCCGCGGGGCGGGCGGGAACCTTGACCTTGATGGGACCCGCGGTCTTGTTGGAAGAGCATGCGGCAGCCAAAAGGATCAGCGATGCCGCGAGGATATGCTTAATGTTCATGGTATTTAGTGATTTAAACGATCAAAAATAGCTATTATTCTGAATATTCTGAAATATTATCGATGTAAAGTCCGAAGCCGTTAATCACTGGTGAGGCGAAGGAATCGAGATTGATCCTGATCTTCTTGGTTGTGGTCTGTGCGACAGGGATGATCCTCTTGTAGCCGATAGTGGTCTCGCTGGCGATCTCCTTCCACTGCCCGTCCGAGTCAAGTGCCTCTATGGAGAACGACTTTACTCTCTGTCCCAGAGGAATATACTCCTGGATCATAACCCTGTTGAAGGTCTTCTCTCCGGCAAGGTCGAAGGTGATTGTCGCCTCGTTGATCCCATCTTTGGTCGCCCAACAGGAGTCGAAATTACCGTCCAGAATGTTTCTGGGCTTGAACCCGCGGCCCCTGCAATCGCTTGCCGTGACTTTCGCTCCGTCAGCAAGGTTGACCTTGAAAATCTCGTCGAGGGCTGCCTTGAACTCCATTAGCCTTGCCGAGTCAGCAGGGTGGATAAGGCCGCGGTTATCCGGTGGAACGTTTAGGAGCAGCAATGAGTTGCGTCCGACACTGGTGTAGTAAATGCCGAGAAGATTCTTTAGCGACCTGACCTTGTCGTTCTCGCTCTCCCTCCAGAACCAGCCAGGTCGGATAGAGACGTCGGTCTCGGCCGGATGCCAGCAAGCTCCATGGACATCTCCGCTATTGAGACTCTCTCTGGAAGGTGCCCCGGCGCCAGGGGTGAACCCCTTGGTATTCAATGTGCTCCAGTTGGTTTTCCCGGCCACTCCGCTCTCGTTGCCTACCCAGCGGCAGCCAGGACCGGTGTCGCTAAACATGATTGCCTTGGGCTGATACTTCAGCACGGTCTCGTGGAAGAGAGGCCAGTCATATTCCTGCTTTTTCCCGTTGGGGCCCTCGCCGTTGGCACCGTCAAACCACTGCTCGAATACTTCCCCGTAGCGACCATCGTGGACACTCTCCAAAGTCTTGACAAAGACATTGTTATACTCCGGAGTCCCATAATTAGGATCGTTGCGGTCCCAAGGTGAGACATAGACTCCGAACTTGATTCCCGCTGCCTCGCAAGCCTCCGATAGTTCTTTCAGGACATCACCTTTACCATCCTTCCAAGGGCTCTGGGCAACAGTGTGCGTGCTCACAGGATTGGGCCAGAGGCAGAATCCGTCGTGGTGCTTGCCGGTAATGATTATTCCTTTGAATCCGGCGGCTTTGGCGATGGATGCCCACTGCCCGCAATCAAGCTCTGTGGGATTGAATATGTCCTCAGCCTCGGTGCCAAGACCCCATTCGAGACCGGTGAATGTATTCGGTCCGAAGTGGGCGAACATATTCATCTCCATCTTCTGCCATTCCACCTGCTGAGGTGTAGGAATCGCTCCATATGGCTCGGGGGGCGCCACCTTACCGCATCCAGCGATAAGAGCGAGTCCCGCGGAAGCAATTGATAATAAACGTCTCATATCTTACAAATAAATGAATGTTGACAATGTCTCGGGGTTGAATATCTTTCTGGCCGCCTCGCGCAGCCTATCGGCCGACACGGCCTCGATCGCCTCCCTGTTCTCCTTGTCGGAAGTCACTGTGCCATAAGAGATAAGGCTTTTACCCATGGAAAGACACTGGGTCTCACCATTGTCGGAACTAATGGCCAGCTGTCCGAGGAGTTGCTTCTTCGCGGCTCTCATCGCGGATTCCGAGAGGAGGTCGTCCTGCATCTTCCGGATCACGGTCTCCACGCCTCCCAGGCAGCGTTTCAGGTTGCCGCGGTCGCAACCGAGAGTGACCGCCATGACTCCCGTGTCGGAATATTGGCTGTATGAAGCCTCCACACCGTAGACCCAACCGTTCCTTTCCCGGAGCAAGTCGTTAAGTTTCGAGTTGGAGGCAGGTCCACCCATAATATTCGCTAGAAGGATAGCGTCGAAACGCGCTTCCTTGTCATATAGTGACGGGGCAAGTCCACCTATAACGGCGTTGACCTCGTGATTTCTCTTGTCTACTGTTTTTTCGAATACCGCGGGAACGGTGACTGTCTTCAGAACACGTTCCTTGGACTCTGCCCAGGTACCGTCAAATACTTTCTCGGCCAACCTCAGTATACCTTTCTCAAGCTTTCTCTCGTCAATGTCGGCTACCATTGTCAGAGCCATGTTGCCAGGGGTGAACCGCTCGATCACAAAACGTCCAAGCTCGGCGCATGTGATTTTCCTGACGCTCGTCGTAGTGCCGAGAATAGGGTTACCGAGCGGGTGTCCGGACAGAAGAGCCTCTTCAAACTTGTCGTAGACCTCGTCAGCCGGGTTGTCCTTATAGGAATTGATCTCATCAATCACCACTCCCTTCTCGATAGCGATCTCATCCTCGGGGAAAACCGGGCAGGTCGCGAGCTCCAAAAGAAGGCCCGCGGCTTTTCCGAGGTCTTCCTTAAGTACTGTGGAGTGGAGAACAATCTCCTCTTTGGTGGTAAAAGCATTGAGGTCACCCCCGAGCTTGTCCAGGTAACTGTTGATGACCCTGGCGCTCTTACGTGAGGTGCCTTTGAATATGGTATGCTCTGTGAAATGGGCTATCCCGCTGTGGAATCCTTCCTCATCCCTGGTTCCGCACTTTATCGTCAAGGAACAGTAACCGACTGAGTTCCCGCTCCTTTTCACCGCATATCCCAAACCGCACGGGGCCTTACCTATGAGCATTATTTCCTTAGAAGTTTAATGGCTTTCAAGTCGCTGTCGAGGAATCCCGCACCTTGTTTTGAAGTGATCCGGTGCTTCTTGTACCAATACAAGTTGTGGTCGTCAGCACCGATGAGCAACTTGTAGCAAACGGAACCTGTGACTGGTTCAGTGGGGGCGACGACATAACTGACCACAGCGTTGAACTTTCCTTCAGCGAAAACATCATCAGGGTCAATGTCATCCCCTTCCACGAATATGTCCTCGTCAAGCGATTTGATGGTCTTCTCGTCCACTTGGGGGGCGAAGTCATCCTCGCAGAAATAGATCTGCTTCATCCTGAGTTTCTTGGAATCTGTCGCTCCGAGAGATGAATATGCTTTGACCTCCGAGCTGGTAAGGCCGATGGCGTGCTCCTGCATGATCGTCAGGAAGGCCGGCAACATGAGGAACTCCCTTCCGGAAGGGTCCTCGGCTGAGCGGAAGGGGAAAGTCACGACCTCGAACATGTCATCGATTGACTTGTCCGCACCTTCTCCACCCTTCACAAAGGTCAGCAGGTCGATTCCAGGCTCGGCCTCTTTCCGCTGCTGGCCCTTGACCACGATCAGGAAGTAGTACTTGTTGTCTGTCTTTATCTTCTGGAACTCCTCGCTGGAGCAGAACTCGTAAGGGGAAATGGTCCAGGCGTTGGTTACGCTTTGTTTGAGGGCTTCGTCCAGCACCTCGTCCCCAGTCATGACGACCTTTACGGTCTTGGCTGTCAGATCCTTGAGCTTCTCTTTCCTGGTGTAGATCTGCGCCTGGCCGAAGAGGTCTGAGGATATAGTCAACAAGGCCAGAAACGCCAGGAACGTGATAATTCTTGAATGTCTCATAATTTAATGATTTAAGCGGTTTCAATCTCGGCTTTAGCTGCCTCCAAGGCAAGATGCTCAGCCCTGGCTCTCTCAACTGAGACAGACTTTTTCAGGATAAAGCCTGAACCCAGATATTTGGTGCGGACATCCTCGTCCGCGGCGAGAGACTCGGGAGTGCCTTGCTGGAGGATAGAGCCCTCGTAGAGTAGGTATGCCCTGTCTGTGATGGCGAGGGTCTCACCCACATTGTGGTCGGTGATAATCACACCGATATCTTTATATTTCAGTTTAGCGATGATGAACTGGATGTCCTCGACGGCGATCGGGTCTACTCCCGCGAAAGGTTCGTCCAGAAGGATGAACTTAGGGTCGATGGCAAGGGCGCGGGCGATCTCGCAACGGCGGCGCTCTCCTCCGGAAAGCTGGATTCCGAGACTTTTCCTGACCTTCGAGAGGTTGAACTCGCTGATCAGACTCTCAAGCCTTTCCTTCCTTTCCTCTTTTTTCATGTCTGACATCTCCATGACGGACATGATGTTGTCTTCCACGGACATCTTCCTGAACACGGAAGCCTCTTGCGGCAGGTAACCGATACCTTTCTGTGCTCTCTTGTACATGGGCAAGCCGGTGATTTCCTCATCATCAAGGAAGACTCTTCCGCCGTTGGGTACTATCTGCCCGGTGATCATGTAGAAACTGGTCGTTTTCCCGGCTCCGTTCGGGCCGAGGAAACCGACGATCTCTCCCTGGTTGATCTCCATCGAGACTCCCTTGACGACAGTCCTGATGCCATATTTCTTCACGAGGTTCTCGCAGCGAAGTTTCATATACTGAACTGTTTATTTTGTTTCCAGACCGAAGTCCTTGATCAGGTTCTGGACCTCACCGTTCTTTCCCATAAGGGCAGTGGCCTTCTCTTGGTCGGTGTAGGGTTGGATTTCTTTCTCTTCCATCGGGATCACTCCCACCTCGAGACGGATCCTGGAGGCTCCGACCTTCTTCTGCAAATTTCCTTCCAGAGTCAGCAGGCGGTTTTCCTGGATCCATTTCTGCTGGGAGGCGTTGCTGACTTTGAATGTGACGATCTTAGTGTCTCCCGCGGTCTCTATCTCGACTGTGGCGTTCTCGAGTGTGTTGGCGAGGCGGATCTGGTTCATGGCCTTGAACTCCTCGGGGATGGCCTTCCAAGCCTTGAGAATAGTCTCGTCATCCGGCAGCTCGTCCGAGACATCCGGAGCTTTCTTCTCCTCTTTCTTGCTCTCCTCTTCCTCCATGATGGCATTCAGCGACAGCGCCGATCCGGTCTTAGCAGGCTTCTTGCGAGCTCTAGGGGCGTCGGCTGGTTGTCCGGCGGCAAGACGATCTCCGTCTCCCTGCGCGGTTTTTCTGTCATTCTGAGCGTGGCGAAGAATCTCCTTCCCCTCATTGCCTCCTTGATCGGCCATCCCTGGCCCCCTCATCAGGAAGCTGAGCTTCATCAAGGCGAACTCAATGTGGAGCCTTGGATTGACCGCCTGCTTGTAGCCCGCCTCACATGCTGTGGTGACACCCAGGGCGTCATACAAGAACTTGAGAGAGCATCTTGAAGCCTGGTCCACATATCTCTTTTTCAGGGACTCGGGGAGCTCCAGCAGTGAGTCCAGCCCGCCATTCTTTGTTACCACCAGATCTCTAAGATGTGAACTGAGCGCGGCGCAGAAATGAAGGGCGTTGAAACCTTTGGAGAGAATATCGTCGAAGGTCAGTAGTGCCTTCCCGTAATCGCCAGCGAGGAAATATTCAACCAGGGCGAAGGAATAGTCGTAATCAAGGACTCCAAGGTTCCTGATCACGTCCTCATATTTCACGTCAGCACCGCAGAAGGCCACAGTCTGGTCGAAAATGGTAAGAGCGTCTCTCATAGCGCCGTCGGCTTTCTGGGCGATGACATGGAGCGACTCGTCGTCTATCTTGACACCCTCTTTGGCTGCTATATTCCTGAGGTTGAAGACCATGTCCGGGATCGAGATCCTGTTGAAGTCGTAGGTCTGGCAGCGTGAGAGGATGGTCGGGAGAATCTTGTGCTTCTCAGTTGTCGCGAGAATGAATATGGCGTGTGCCGGGGGTTCCTCAAGAGTCTTGAGGAAGGCGTTGAAAGCGGCTGTCGAGAGCATGTGGACCTCGTCTATGATGTAGACGCTATATTTCCCGACCTGCGGGGGAATCTGCACCTGGTCCATCAGGTTCTTGATATCCTCGACTCCATTGTTAGAGGCTGCGTCCAGCTCATGGATGCAGTATGACCTGCCTTCCTGGAAGGAGATGCAGGACTCGCACTTTCCGCAAGGCTCCATGTCTTCGGAAGGATTGGCGCAGTTGATGGCCTTCGCGAATATTCTCGCGGTTGTCGTCTTGCCGACGCCCCTTGGACCACAGAAAAGGTAGGCGTGAGCTAACTTGCCCCTGATTATGGAGTTCTTCAGGGTCTGCGCTATGGTGTCCTGTCCGATGAGTGTCTCGAAGGAGTCAGGACGGTATTTTCTCGCTGATACGATATATTCTGACATAACTTACAAATTTAACATTATTTCCCGTAAAGAAAAAGGTCAATGTCTGTTTTTCGTAACCGCTTGATTCATCGCAATTTATGGATAATGTGTAGCCAATTAAGCTACGCATTATCCATATCAAATTGATTTATAACTGTTTCCGAAAAACAGCCTACGGGATGACAACTGGCGGGGTGTGCTCAATCTTGATGTCAGAGCGGGTCCTAGGGGCGGAGTTCGCTTGTTTCTTCCCGCGATTGATCGCATCATATTCCAGGAACTTCTCGAAACTGGCTTCCTCGCCGCTCAACTCCATGATTCTCTTGTAGATCGCCCATCTCGAAGGAGCATTGAAGTACTCGAAATGGTCGTTCATCATACTGTGGTTGGTAGGCCTGTAGGCATTTCTGGCATACAGGGAACCCCCTTCGAAAATCCCGACCTCATCCTTGTAACGCTCATCTGTCAAGAAGGCGCTCCATTTGACCGCTGTCGGATCGTTCGTGAAGTCAATGTTGGCGTACCAGCCGTACTTCTCGTACATCGACTTGCGGTGGGCGATATGGTCAGCCGTGGGCTCTGTCTGGATGTTGAAATACTCATCATCGAGGAAGGCGAACGCATGGCCACCGGCCTCGTGACGAAGAATTATTCCGAAACTCTCGGGATTGTTGCCCTCACTGGAAGTGAACGCCACACCTGACTGCGAGGACTCTATCATATTGGTGATACCACCAGCGTTACGAGAGTTGACCAGCACGCTGATCATCAAGTTCTTGCCATCCTTTATTTCAGGGACCTTCAAAGCGTATTCGAAACACTTGTCGAGAACCCCTGAACTTGAAGATCCGTGAGTGAACACCGCACCTAAAGCGGTCTCATAGCCAGGACCTGTCCATCCGTTTGGCGATACCACCTTCACGGCGTAGACATTGAACCTTTCACGGAAGGTCTTGAAAGGCTCGATCGCGAAGAACTCCTCCATGCTCTGCTTCATTAATGTCTCATACAGACCGCCCTTGCCCATGTCCTTGTCGACGTAGGCGTCTCCCATGAAGACCAGGTTGATTCCCTTGCCGACGCTGGCTTTATGTAAGGTCATGACCTCGCCATCCTTGGAGTAATCAGTCGAGGTGTATTCCTCGAACTCTTCAGCAGGACCAAATAAGGTCTCGAGGAAAGGCATGAGTGTCTGGCTGGCGGAGGCATAACAACGATTCCGGCTGTCGGGACCGGGAAATGAAAGATAACTGGTGTACACCAGATTGCCATCGCTGTCATAAACATCAGCTTGCGGAGTCGTGGCTGGATAAATAGAAGGAATTGGCACTGTACTGAAATAGAAATTATACCACCGGTCATACCCTTTTTCCAGAACTGTGGCCAATTGTTTACGTTCATCCTCCTCATGACCAGGATTGTGCATAGAGCCATTATCTTCCGGGACAATTTGAGTGGCGATGATTTCCAGTCCGTCTTTATGATACTTGTCATAGTAATCCAGCAACTGCGGAAGAAGAATCTTTGAGAAGGGACACCATGGCGCCCAGGAAAGATAAACTGTGTACTTGTTTTTCTTCACCACGTCAGCGAAGGTGAAGGATTGGTCTGCGGCGATGTCATCAATAACCCCGGTTGGCCAGTAGCCCGGGACATCGATTTCACTTATGTCAAAGCCATATCCTTCATGTTGATTCAATGATCGGACAAGGAAAATAGCCACCTCATCATGCGATCCTTGCAGAAAGGCCTCCGGAATCTTGCCTGTCAGATGATTGAATTGCAGAAGCAAATGCTCCCTATGCTTTATCCATGAAGCGGGAATGCTACCTGTAAAACAGTTAAACCCCAAAGAGAGTTCCTCCAACTTATCGGATGAGCCAATACTTTCGGGCAACGGACCTGTCATATTCGCATTATCATAAATATGCGCGTTTTCGAGGTCGTGCATATCGGAAAAGACATCTGGCAAAGACGTCATCGATGTGTTTGAAATGTGAATTCTTTTAAGATTGACCAGTTTGCGGAATGAATCCGGCAAGGTTCCGGTCAAACCTGGCTCATTCCGAATATCAATGGACTGCAGATTTGTCAGATCTCCTATACAATCCGGAATCTCACCTTTGAGGCCGACGCCATGGAAGGTGAGCCACAAATTGCCGGGAGAATATGCGACACCGTCCCATTCTCTGATCGGCTGATCTGTTCCCCATCCATTCCGCTTTGTCCAGTGAGGGCCGTCCAGGGCCTCGTAAAACTTCATCAATATTGCTCTTGTCTCCTCTTCCTTATTGGGAATGACCTTAACTTCGCAAGTGGTTTTTTTGTGTCCTACCGATGCTGTGATTGTGACAGTGCCTGCAGCTATGGCATAGACAACACCGTCCTTGACGGTCGCCGTTTTATCATTGCTGGAGGTCCATGTCACTGTCTTGTTAGTGGCGTCGTTAGGTGTCACGGTAGCCGTAAGTGTCAGAGTCTCACCTGTTTCTAATTCAGCCTTGGTTTGGTCTAAATCTATGGATGCCACGGCTACCTCTTTTTTATTGACCGTCACCGAACAGGTGGCGGACTTCCCTCCGGCTGTCGCGGTAATGGTGACCGTGCCAGCTGCCACAGCTGTCACTGTCCCGTTGTTGACGGTGGCCACAGACTGGTTGGATGTCGACCAACTCACCGCCTTGTTCGTGGCGTTGGAAGGACTCACTGTCGCGGTCAGGTTAGCGGTGCCGCCAATATCGAGGGTGAGCGAACTTTGGTCCAGAGAAACACCTGTCACAGCGATTACGGGATCCTCCTTCGGGCCGCAGGCCGCGATCAAGGCAAAACACAATAACAAACAGGGCAACATGCCTGATTTGCTTGAAGATACGATTTTATTCATGGGTTAAATGTTTGTTCAACAAATATGCGAAAAAAAAACGGACAATCTTTAAGGTTGTCCGTTTTATGACTGTTTTATCAGGTTTACACCCTCTGGCCGTAGCTGCGGTCGGTGGTGTTGACTGTGATCTTCTCGCCCTGATTGATGAAAAGCGGAACCATCACCTTGGCACCGGTCTCAAGGGTGACTTCCTTGAGAGCGTTGGTAGAAGCGGTGTTACCTTTGACGGCGGGCTCGGAATATGTGACCTCAAGGGTGACATAAGTGGGAAGCTCGCAGGTAAGGCACCTCTCCTCGGGCTCCAGGACGAACATCATCTCAACATGCTGGCCCTCTTTCATGAGGTCGGCGTTTTCGACGACGTCGTGAGGCAGGTGGATCTGCTCGTATGTCTCCTCGTGCATGAAGTTGAATCCGTCCTCATCTGAATAGAGGAACTGGTAAGGACGCCTCTCGACAGTGATGACGTCAATCTTCATTCCGGCGGTGAAAGTGTTCTCAAGTATTCTTCCGTTCTCGAGGTTGCGGAGTTTTGTCTTCACGAAAGCGGGGCCCTTTCCGGGCTTGACATGCTGGAAATAAACCACCTGGCACGGCTTGCCATTGTAGCTGATGAACAGTCCGTTCTTGAAATCTGCTGTTGTTGCCATATACTGAATGAATTAAAATCTATAGGTAATTCATGCAAATTTAATCAATTGCCTTTTTTTCTGCAAATATTTATCGGTCCCGGTACCCTGATAGGTCTATATGCGTGATACCATGGATATCAGACATTTCAAAACCTGTGCTGCCCAATAAGGTGACGCTGACGGTATGGGAATCGGCGGAATCGTATCTGTGCCTTCGTCCGGGAAGAAAATTCTGGATTGAACCATCTCCCCAATCAATTATTCCATTGATACTTCCGCCATTGAATACGGGTAATGGGAAAAGGTCGGTGTCAAAATGAATGACAAGTACGCGCGGGGCTTGGTCCTGCTGGACAGTGCTGGTGTGGGTCAAGCCTTCTCCTGACACCGTGATGGTGGCGGAACGGGTCTTGTGGGTCGGATTCGGGGCGACAGACACAGTCACCTGTTCCTCTGTGACGGCCCGGCTCCGTTGGACCTGAATCCAATCGGCATCGGAACTTATCTGCCACGAAATATTGCTCCTGACTCCAAGTTGTAAAGTCCCTCCATCATACCCGATCTGGTAGGAAGGAATCGGGATTTGCAGAGTCGTGCCCTCCTGGTAGATTGTTATCGTTTGGGACAGTTCTCCCAACTGGACTCTAAGCGACACGGAACGGTCAGAAGAGGTATTGTTCGGATCCGCCACAAGAGTGAATCCGTTGGAAGAAGTTGTAATATGGAGCCAACTATCTGTGTTGCTGACCGTCCAGGAGCCATTGGAATGGACAGACACAGTCTCGGTGCCACCGGTATGGGGGAAGTCGATCCGTCCAGTGTTAACCTCCAAAACCGGAGTCTTTTCGCATCCTACCAGGAAAATGCAGACTATGATAACGTGATTGAATAATTTACGCATGGCTATAAGGTCAAAGTGACTGATGATTTGGCGCCGGTTTCGCCGAGCAAAGACAACACGTAATCTCCATTTTCCAATCCGGCCAGGGATATGGACGCTTCGAGCGAGTCGGATTTACCGCTTTTTACCTCTTTGCCTTGCCGAGTCAAAGTCCAGGTCGCTTCTTGAGGCAGTTTGATTATCAAGAGATTATCTTTCGCGTTGAAAGAGAAAGAGGCTTCTTCCAGAAGATCCGGGTCAGAGAGCAATATCTCGTAAACGGCACGCATAAATTGAGCGATCGAGTTTCTGCGTCGCAGGTAATTGCCAAGGGGCATCCATTCTCCATTATGTTCTCCTTTGAAGAAAACCATGAGTCGATCTCCATGGCTGATCTCTCCTTGGATCTCGATTGTTTGAGGAGGGAACATCTTTTTTTCATAAAGCTCAAGGGTCACCTCAAAGGGCTCTCCTAACAGTTCTTTCAAGTGATAGTCCTTGTCAGCGATGCCTAGCGAGACTAAACCACGAGCGGTCTCGGTGTCTATTGAATACACAGCGGAAATGCCGGCGTTGACGGTCCTTCCCTGGACTATTGGCACGTCTGGGAATGAGAAGATACCTGGCTCCGAAAGCAAAACGCCCTCCGGAAGCTTTGATCCATCGTCTTTTTTGATGCCGAAAATAGCGCCTTGGTTCCTGGTGAATGCCCCGAAATCCGGCATAGTGAAATAGCCGTTGGAGTTTCCACCCCATCCCCAATTGATATGAAAATTGTCCTGGTCATCGTAACCATCAATGACGAAAGCATGACCTCCTCCGATTTCCGCGTCGCCATCGTACGAGACAGGCCCATTCTCCCGAAGCTCACGCTGGAGCATCTCAATCCATGTTCCGGACGAATAATTATCACTAATATGAAACATGGCGCTCTGGTTGATCTTCATGTGATCCTGTATCCCATACAGGAGAGTCGTGGTAGAGGCTGAGGTCCCATCCACATTATACTCTGCCTGAGCCAAAACTCCTAAATCGTACATCAGGCGGGAAACGGCCGCTTTCTGTTCCGGGGTGGAATTCTTATCATAAACCAGAGGCATATTCTCCCAATCGTATTCATGCCCCAGAGGCAGGTCTGGAATAGTGAGATTGGAGCATGTGTAACCGCTGGCCGTCCCAACTCCCTTGTCAGGCCATTTATGGTACCGCAAGATGATCGCGAATGAGGTCGCCACGCAACCCGTGACAGCCTGCTTTCCTTCGATAAGCGGACAAAGGAGGTTGTAGGGATCCCACTGGTCCCATTTGGCTGTCTCCATTGACAGGACGGCTTTGGGTTCCACGGAGAGGGAGCGAGTGAGAGTCCACTTGGAGGCGACTGTCGGGGACTTTTTCTCTCCTTTTTCCCGGAGATAGTCAATTCCTCGAGACATCTCGTCAAGCCACCATCGCAAGTTGCCAGGCAATTCCTTCTCGGGAAAGGCGGATTCGCGCGAATAGGCGAGGACTGGCGGGAGAACATCATCTCCCGAGATGATGACGAAACTATTTGCCAAGGGCGCCGAGTAAATGTAGAACTCGGGCGCTTCATGTCCCCGGGTCGCCGGTGTGGTGACCGGGAAGGCCTGCATCCGGAGGAATGATTCGGCTATCTGCCTTGCCTTCTGCTCGGGGACCCGATCCGCCCGCGTCGCGATGGGCAGAGACAAAAGCGTGGCAAAGGTGATAATCAATTGTAAGCGCTTCATAAAATAGGCTTGTTTATCGGTTGAAAGAGGCTACGGCGGAGGCGACTTTCTCAAGTAGCCAGCGAGGAGTTGAGGTAGCTCCGCATATTCCGACCCGGTCGTCGGCCTCAAACCATACCGGGTCGATCTCCTCGGGACCGGAGATGTGATATGTCCTGGGATTCTTGGAACGGCAAAGATCGCAAAGGACTTTCCCATTGGAACTGGAAGCTCCTGATACAAAGAGGATAACGTCATGCGATGAGGCGAAAGATGAAAGTTCCTCATGCCTCGACGCCACTTGTGAGCAGATGGTATTGTGGACAGTCAGTCCGGCTTGAGCCTTCTCGGAGAGCACCGAGCATATCTCGGAGTATTCGGTCGGGCTTTTGGTTGTCTGTGAGAATATCTCCAACGGCACATCGACTCTGATGGAACCGTCCTCCAGCGCTGAGAGCAGCATATTCATGTCTTCGATGACAACCGCATCGCCTCCAACCTGTCCCAGCAGTCCCAACACCTCAGCGTGCCCGATTTTCCCGAAAATAATGATATTCTTATTCTGGTCATATGCTTCGCGGATGCTCTGCTGGAGGCGCAGCACTACCGGGCAGGTGCAATCTATGACATTGATGCCTACCTGATCGGCAAGCTCATAGGTCTCCGGAGGCTCGCCATGGGCGCGGATCAAAAGAGTCTCAGAGGATGGATCGGGAATGTCGGAAATGTCTTCTTTGCCGATAGTGACAAGTCCCTTTGAGCCGAGTCTGGAAAGTTCGGCTTCGTTATGGACTATCGCTCCTAGGGAATACAGTTTACGTCCGGGATCTGATTCGAGGAACTTCTCGGCCCGGCTGATGGCCCGGATGACTCCACCACAGAATCCCGAGCGCTTGTCAATCTCGACCGTGAGAGCCATTATTCCAAGATGCCGAACTTGCCTTGGCAAAGCCCCTGGAACCATACAGTCTCCTCATGGAGAGTCATGTCTGAATTGTCCAGGACATAGGCGTCAGCGGCCCTGGAGAGGGGAGACACCTCGCGGTGAGAGTCGATGTAGTCCCTCTCGAGAAGGTTCTTCATGACCTCCTCCATGACTGGTTCCTGGCCTTTTGCTTTCATCTCGTCAAAGCGTCTCTGGGCCCTGACTTCAGGCGTGGCGGTCATGAATATCTTAACCTCCGCATTTGGGAATACGGTCGTTCCGATGTCTCGGCCGTCCATGACAACCCTTTTGCGCTGTCCGAAAGCGTGGAGTTTCTCATCCACGAATTCTCTCACAAACGGAATGGCTGAGACAGGGCTGACATGGCTCGAAACCTCCAAGGTACGGATATCCTGTTCGACTCTGCGGTCACCGATATAAGTTCCGTCGATCCGGAAATCCAGGTCGAGGGTCTCAAGAGCGACCTTGAGCCTGGCCTCATCAATAGCCCCGGAATCGTCGATCATCCCGTTCTCGAGCGCATGGAGAGTGACTCCCCGGTACATCGCGCCGGAGTCGAGGTAGAGAAATGAGTACTGTTCTGCTATCAGCTTGGCAAGCGTGCTCTTGCCGGTTGAGGAATAGCCGTCAATGGCTATGATGATGTCTGGAATATTCATAATAACAAAAATACCAAAATTCCGAGAAAAAAGTCCGATATTCGCGTAAAGTTGTGATAGAAAAGCAGTCTGGATATGAAGATTCTTATAGTTGACGATGAGAAGGCCATCAGGAACTCCCTGGGCGAGATTTTGGGTGATGAAGGTTATGAGGTCGATACCGCTGAGGATGGGCCTGCCGCTCTCGCCAAGGTTGACAAAGAGCGTTTTGATGTCATTTTCTGCGACATCAAGATGCCGGGGATGGACGGAACTGAAGTTCTTGACAAGTTGGTCGCTGACGGGATCGATTCGGCGATCGTGATGATTTCCGGCCACGGAGACATTGAGACCGCGGTCGAGTGCATCAAGAAAGGAGCCTTCGATTTTATCCAGAAGCCGTTGGATCTCAATAGGATACTTATCACCATCAAGAATGCCACCGAAAGGGTTAGCATAGTCAAGGAGAACCGTCAGCTCAAGAAAAAGGTCTATGGTCAGAAGATGGTCGGCGAGTCAGAGCCTATTCGTCATATCAGGGATATGATCACCAAGGTCGCCCCTACTGATTCGAGGGTCCTGATAATGGGTCCTAACGGATCCGGAAAGGAGCTTGTCGCCAGAAGCCTTTACGAGCAGAGTGCCAGAAGCGCGATGCCTTACATTGAAGTCAACTGTGCCGCTATTCCATCAGAACTAATTGAGAGTGAGTTGTTTGGCCATGAGAAAGGCTCTTTCACCTCAGCGATTAAACAGCATAAGGGTAAGTTCGAGCAGGCTGATGGCGGAACATTGTTCCTTGACGAGATTGGGGATATGAGTCTCGCGGCCCAGGCCAAAGTGCTGAGGGTACTTCAGGAGAAGAAGCTGTCGAGAGTCGGAAGTGACAAAGACATTATCGTGGACGTGAGAGTTGTCGCGGCCACTAACAAGGACCTTCGCAAGGAGATTGAGAAGGGTAATTTCAGGGAGGACCTGTATTATCGTCTTAGTGTGATTGTCATCAAGGTGCCTTCCCTGGATGAGAGGAAAGATGACATTCCGCTGTTGGTGGATTATTTCGTGGAGCAGCTCAGCACGGAGAAAGGCTTGCTCTCAAGGCCATTCTCTCCCGAGGCCATCAAACTTCTTCAAGAGAAGTCATGGCCTGGAAATATAAGGGAGTTGTGCAATGTCGTTGAGAGGCTATTGATTTTCGGCGGCAATCCTATTAGCGCGGAAGACGTGAAGATGTACGTCATTCCTGTTCAATAGCCTTGCGTATCGTGGTGTCCACCCCGAGATACATCTTATAGAAAGCGTTGTCCCCGAGCTTTGAGTAGCGCCCGATCAGGGCTCTCAGCTGCGGGACGAGATATTCCTCAGTGTCCTTCCATTCCTGAGGTGTGCAGTTGATGCCGTCCACTCTGGAGGCATATTCCTTGAACTTGCCGGGAATATCCATTCCGTCGAGGGCCTTGCTGAGTTCATTGAAGTCCTCAATTCCGGCTATGGTGCCTTTATATCGGTCAAACATGGCGGAAGAGAATCGCATCTGTGTGGCCTTCCTGTTGCAGGCAATGTAAAAATTAGTTGCCCTGGTGGTGTCGACCGGGACGAAAACGTCCGGGATAATGCCTCCGCCTCCATAGACCGTCCTTCCGCTGATTGTCTTGTAAGCCGCTGTGGAATCGACCTTTATGCTGTCGGCATCGTACATCTCCCCACCGGAGTAACGCTTGTATATATCGTACCTGTAGTCGTCGGAATATGGCTTCTGGATGCACCTTCCGGAAGGAGTGTAGAACCT
This sequence comes from Bacteroidales bacterium, assembly GCA_024693285.1. Lineage (GTDB taxonomy): Bacteria > Bacteroidota > Bacteroidia > Bacteroidales > UBA932 > Cryptobacteroides. Next base: position 53,522 of record JAILLE010000034.1, on the reverse strand, counting down.
GGCCACAGTCAGCCTCACCCCTGATCCGTCGCTGAAATACAGAGGTTCCTGGACAAGTCCTTTCCCGAACGAACGCCTTCCGATGATCGTGCCCCTGTCATTGTCCTGAATAGCCCCGGCGAATATCTCGCTGGATGAAGCGCTGGACTCGTTGATGAGCACCGTTAGGGCGACGTTTTTGAGGATTCCCTTCCCGTCAGCCTTGTATTCATCTCTCTTGCGATGAAGGCCTTCCATGTAGACAATCTCATCCCCTTTCTCAAGGAACATGTTGCTGAGCAGCAGAGCCTGGTCAAAATAGCCTCCGGTGTTGTCCCTCAAGTCAAGGATGAGTTTCTTCATGCCTTGGGAAAGTAGCTTTAAAGCTGCTATGCTGACCTCATTGTACGTTGTCTTGGAGAACTTTGAGAGCTTTAAATAGCCCGTGGTGTCATTCGCCATGAAAGCGGCGTCAACACAGTGCACAGGAATCTTCCCCCTGGTGATCTCAAATGGGATGGTCTCCTTTCCGCGGCCGACCGTAATCTTGACTTTTGACCCGGCTGGACCTTTCATCCTGCGGACCATGCTGTCCTGGGGGAACCCGACTCCGGCGATGACTTTATCGTCGACTTTCAAGATCCTGTCACCTTGTTGCAGTCCGGCCTTCTCTGAGGGTCCTCCCTTGATGACCTCAATAACCGTAGCGGTGTCGTTCGGGACATTGAACTGGATGCCTATGCCGTCGAAATTGCCGGCCAGGTCAGTTTCAGCCTCGTTGAACTCGACAGGAGGCATGTATACCGAGTGAGGATCCAGTTTCGCCAGAGCGGCGACGATAGCGGCCTCTGTGACGCCCTCGTTGTCAACCGTGTCGACATAGTTCTGGTCGACCTGGTCGAGAATCAGATTGAGCTTGCGCCATTGCCCGTATTGGACGTTGTAGAGGTGCTTGCGGGTCCTGTAGGTATTGTATGTCGTGACTGCCAGGGCACCGACAATGATGCCCAGCACTGCTATAAGGATAGGGGATATTCTCTTCATTATCAGTCTACCTTCTCAACCTCAATACCGGCTCGGCGCAGGAGATCCACACCATCGGTAAGGCGGTACTCGTCCCGGTACACGACCCTCTTGATCCCTGACTGGATGATCAGTTTCGAGCACTCCAGACAAGGGGACGCGGTCACATACAGGGTAGAGCCCTGGCTGCTGTTACCGGATTTCGCCACTTTGGTTATGGCATTCGCCTCGGCATGGAGGACATAAGGTTTTGTCACTCCGTTCTCATCCTCGCAGATATTCTCGAATCCCGAAGGGGTGCCGTTGTAACCGTCAGATATTATCATCCTGTCCTTGACTATTAAAGCTCCCACTTGACGTCTTTTGCAGTAGGAGTTCTTGGCCCAGACTTCGGCCATCTCAAGGTATCTAGAGTCGAATTTCTCCATTACTTTCCGTTTCTTTGGTACAAATATCTCTTGATTGAACGTTTAGGAGTCCTCTCGAAGTCTTCAGGCATGAACTCGATCTTGCGGATCTGGGCATACCCGGGAATCTCCTTGTTGATGTCGGGAAGGAGACCGTTGAGAGTGCTCTCCAACTGGTCCCTCGTCATTCCGTCCAACTCGGCCTGATGGTAGTCAGGATAGATCAACGCAGTCAGTCCGCCATTGTCCTCAATCACCAGGGAATCAACCACATAGGCCACAGCGTTGATAACGGACTCAAGCTCCTCAGGATAGATGTTCTGGCCATTAGGCCCGAGGATCATGCACTTGCTCCTGCCCCTGATGAACAGGAATCCGTCCTTGTCGATGATACCCATGTCACCTGTCCTCATCCAGCCATCCTCAGTGAACAAGCTGGCGGTGGCTTCCTCATTCTTGTAGTAGCCAAGACAGTTGTTGGGGCCCTTGCACTGGATCTCACCCTCGATCCTCTCGGGATCCTCGGAGTCGATCCTTATCTGCATGTTATATGCGGCCTGGCCGCAGGAATACAGCTTCTTTTTGTTAAAGTGCGCATAGGTGATGATCGGGGCGCATTCAGTCATTCCGTAGCCGACCGTGTAAGGGAAGTCTATGTCCCAGAAGAACTTCTCAATGTCTTTATTGAAGGCGGCACCTCCCATAATGATCTCTATGAAACTGCCTCCGAAGGCGGTCACAAGCTCTGTGCGGATCTTCTTGCGGACCATCTCGTTGAGGACAGGGATCTTAAGCATAGTCTTGATGCTGCCCTTCTCAATGGTCTTCTGGATCTTGGACTTGTAGACCTTCTCAATAATCAGCGGAACAGCGATTATGATGTTAGGCTTGACCTCCTGGAGTGCCTGGGTGATGATTTTCGGACTCGGTATCCTGGTGAGGAAGTGGACATGCATTCCGATGGTCATCTCGAACAGGAATTCGAACATCATTCCGTACATGTGAGCCGTAGGCAGCATGGAAACAACATTTGACCTGTTGTTAAGCTCAGGCAGCACGTGAGACGCGAACTGGATGTTGGAGCACAGTGCCCTATAAGGAATCATGACACCTTTAGAGAACCCGGAGGTGCCCGAGGTGTAATTGATCATGGCCAACTCGTTGGGGGAGTCCTTGTAGTAGTTGAGGTTCTCCGGTCCGAAGGTGTTAGGGTGACGCTTGCCGAAATATTCATTCATGTGCTCCCTGGCCTCAACGATACGATCATTCTTGGCGTACAGTAGCTGGAAGGTGTTGATTCTGACCACAGCATAGACTCCTGGCATCTCTTCGGGGCTGAGTCCTTCCCAGATGACATCATCCACGAATAGCACCTTGGCCTCTGAGTGGTTCACCAGGTAATGTATGTTGCCGGGCTTGAACTCATGGAGAATAGGCACCACTACAGCGCCGTAGGTCATTGTGGCCAGGTAGCTTACCGCCCAGTTGACCTGGTTGCGGGCGCATATAGCGACCTTGTCACCCTTGTGGAGGAAGCATTTCTCAAAAGCGATGTGAAGCTTCTCGATTCTCCTGGCGACATCCCGGTAACACAGGCTGACTCCTTGGTAATTGGATAGGGCAAGCCTGTCCCAGTTATCCTGGAAGCTCTTCTCTATGAGCTTGTTGACTGATTGGAACTTGAATTCGTTCATGATATCATTTTTTTTCTTTTTCCAACTTGAATGTTCTTTCCTTGCCGTCGTGGCACATGGCCATGAAAGCGCCCTTGTCGTTTATGGTGATCTCGCTGTCGGGCCTTATCATTTTATTTCCTTCTCCCTTGATAACGGGATCTCCGCCATCGAAGGGGCATACGAACGCTTGCCTTGAGGTCCTGACGATCCAATACCGTTTGCCATCCTTTTCAAGAAGTTCAGGTAGGGTCTTGATTGTCTCATCAGAAGTAATGCCTTTCCATGTGCCGACCGGTTTCCCCTTCAAGTCGTACAGGCCTACTGTATTGTCTTTCAGGAGAACCATGGCTGAATAATCCTTATTGTTCTCGAAATCATAAACCTCAGGGCCGAGGGCTATCTTCTTTCCGAGGTCTACCGGGGTGCCGCCAACGAATCGGCCCAGACGGTCGATCATGTAGAGCTTGCTGTCGGCCGCGAAGAGATATTGGAGTTTTCCGTTCTTGAAGAAATCGACCTCCTTCACGTAGCCGCAGAAGGGGAATTTGAACGGAATACCCCACATGTCCTTGCCGTTCTCGTCTTTGAGACAGATCGACAGATGGGAATTCTGATATAAGGTGTTGATCTTTCCGGTCGCCGAGTTCATCACTTTGAACTCCCCATTGGAAACGGCCACAGTAGTGTCCCTGACTGACGGGAGAGGCATCCTGCCTCCCGGGATCTCGGTTCTGGTCACATCCAGTGAAAGCCCCATTTTATCGCCTTTGGACATTGCCGCTAGGGTCACGGGAACGTAACTCACACCGGTAATCATGTCCCGTAGGCCTTCGGCGATAAGAGGACTGAAGTTCGCGCTGATCAAGTTAGGATCCTCTGTCAACGAGTGGTACATCCAGAACCCGCAGCCCTTCTGAGGAATCCTGTCAGATAATCCGGCGGCGGAGAGTCGCTCTTTGAGGTTCTCGAAAGACATCATCGAGAACTCGTCCAGACAGTCCCTTGAGCCTACTACAATCCAGCCATTGACAATGGTTGAGGCGTATTCATCCTCACCGGTGAATATTTCTCCGAACACGGTTTTCGGGAAACCGGCGAAGCGGCTGAAGTCATTGATCCCCTCACCGGTACGTTTGTTTCCCGGCCTAAGGAATATCATCTGGCGAAGTTTCCCTCCAAAGTGGAGGTCGACTAAAGCCACTTCCTTGATGTCGAGTGATTTGGCCCAGTCCTCAGCTGACTGTCCGGCCTCTTTTTTCTGCTTGGAGAGGAGTGTCTCGTATTTGTCAAGCCTGGCTTTTGAGTCAAGGTAGTTACGGTAAGCCTTGAGGTAGGAGCCTATATTTCCGATAGGGAGGTCCAGGATGAAGTCCGTGTTGGAAGGGATAGCCTCAGCGATATGTACAGGGCCGGTACCGGCATGGCGCAGAACGTTCATATAGAACGAATGATCGCTGCCGTAAAGCAGGGTGCCATCCATCGAGACTCCTGAAGTGGAGTGCCTGGTCGCGCTGAAAGCGGTCCATCCGGCTATCTCCTTGAAGAAACCGCTCATTTTGCGGTACTTACGCGCGAGATATGTGTCAAGGATATTATCGGAATAGGCGTTGGAGACAAACATGATGTCGCTTCCCGCCACTTGTGAGGCCAACTCGGCGAAACCGCTCGACTCGATGATAGAATGGCCCTCAGACAGATGCCTGGCTGAGGAGTTGGCGATAGTCTCGGAGGAGGAGATAAGGATCAGACCGTCACTGACTCTGGTGAAAAGCCCGGCTGAGTCGGCCGCTGCCCTTAACTTGGAGCAATCGTTCCATACGGTGTCCGAGATCTCTTTGCTTGGCTTGACGACCAGGAGCGGGGGCATGTCTTTGCTGTAGTGGACAGAGATGATAGCCGGGTCCCTCCTGAGGCCGTCGAATGACTCTCGGGCAAGTTTGTCAAACTTCCCGGAAGTGATCTTTCCAAAAAGAGCGGTAGAGTCTCCCAACATCTCAAGCGCTCTGCCGAAGTTTTTGACACAGAACACTATGGCGGCATCAGAAGGCACCGCTTCGATGAGTTCATGGCGCTCTACGAACTGCCCTGTGTCCACCGCTGTCTTGCTCTTGCCGGAGCCGGAGTACAATGACTTCACTGCCACTGCGATTCCAGCGACGAGAACAGCCACGAGGGCGATCAAAATGTATATGGTGCTCTTCCTCATTGCGCGATGAACATGTAGACGATATTCCCGATCTGCCTTGGCGGAGCGGAAGTGGAGACAGAGAACTTCGATAATCTGGCGGCCCGGATGGCGAATTCCCTGAGACACCTGTCATCAGATGAGGCGTCTTCCTGAACCTTTGCGTTGAGCACGTTACCGGACGGGTCCACCGTAATGATAACTGTGACGTGACCGGCTCCGAGACACCTGTAAGCCGGGATGGAAAGCCTGCTGGCCTTCCTTCCGTCAAGAGCGTAGGATACCACTGACGGCCCGCTGTAGGACTGCTTCTTGGGATCCTCCTTCTTTACCGTCGGTTTATTGATGGCGACATAGTCATCATCAGGCTCATCAGCTTTGAAACCGTCCTTGAGCTCCTGGGCAAGCCTCTCGGCATCTTTGTAGAGTTGCTCGGCGTTGGTGTTGCGGTCATCTTTCAGCAGGGAACTCCGATCCACCGCTATATTCCTGATAGGCACCCCCGCGGCTGAGGCTAGAAGCTGGTCAAGTCTGTCGCTGACCTCCTCCTTGAAATTCTCCTCAGCCTTCTTTTTCTCGACTTCCTCCTGCTTGGTGAAATCAAGGACGAAGGTGTTCTCCCTCTTCAGCACGGCACCGATCTGGCACGCGAGGAGTATGATGATAATCACCAAGTGAAATATCACCGTGATATAAAGTCCCGCTTTATCCTCGCCGCGCATACCGGATGGTCTTTACTTGCTTTCTTCTTTCTTCTTGTCCCTGAGCGACTTCTCCACTGTCGCGGAGATCATATTGATAGCCACCTTGTTGTGGCCGCCCTGAGGAATGATGATGTCCGCGTAACGCTTGCTGGGCTCGATGAACTGGAGGTACATCGGCTTTACAGTCTTTGTGTAGCGCTCGATGACAGTCTCCACAGTCTTTCCTCTCTCGAGGATGTCTCTTGCCATGACCCTCATGAGACGGTCGTCGTCATCAGCGTCAACAAATATCTTTATGTCCATCTGGTCCCTGAGCTCCTTGCAAGTGAAGATTAGGATGCCTTCGATGATGATCACATCGGCCGGCGCCACAGTGACCGTCTCCGTCTTTGAACGGGAGCAGGTGATGTAGGAATATACCGGCTGGTCGATGGTCTTGCCCTCTTTAAGCTCCGCCAGTTGCTGGCAAAGGAGCTTGAAGTCGATGGCGTCCGGATGGTCGAAATTGATCTGCTGCCTCTCTTCCATGGGAAGATGGCTTGAGTCTTTGTAGTAGGAGTCCTGAGGGATGGTGACAACTTTTTCCTTCAGCCTGCTTGTGATCGCGTTGACCACCGTGGTTTTTCCTGAGCCGGAACCACCGGCTATTCCTATGACTAACATATCGTTGTTTATTAGAATTCAGCGTTCTTAGGTGTCCTCGGGAAGGGGATGACGTCACGGATGTTGGACATGCCGGTGACAAAGAGAAGCAGCCTCTCGAATCCGAGCCCGAAACCACTGTGGGGCACTGTTCCGAAACGGCGGGTGTCTATGTACCACTCAAGGTTCTTGCGGCTCATGCCAAGCTCCGAAATCCTTCTCTCCAGCTTCTCCAAGGAAGCCTCTCTCTCGCTTCCACCGATGATCTCACCGATCTTCGGGAACAGGACGTCCATGCCCCTGACGGTCTCCCTTCCGGGGGCGCAACCGTCGTTCTGCTTCATGTAGAAGGCCTTGATAGCCATCGGGAAGTCGGTGAGAATCACCGGCTTGCCAAAATGCTTCTCGACCAGGTACCTCTCATGCTCGCTCTGGAAGTCGGTTCCCCAGCTGACAGGGAACTCAAACTGTGTGCCGTTCTTGACAGCCTCTTCGAGGATTTCGACGGCCTCTGTGTAGGTCAGCCTCTGGAACTCGATGCCGAGCACGCTGTGAAGCCTCTCGATCAGGCCTTCATCGTATTTGTTGTTGAGGAAGGTGAGGTCATCCATGCAGTTGTCCAGGGCATATTGGACGAGATATTTCACGAACTCCTCCGCGAGGACCATATTATCGTTGATGTCGTAGAAGGCCATCTCAGGCTCGATCATCCAGAACTCGGCAAGATGCCTCGGTGTGTTGGAGTTCTCCGCCCGGAAGGTCGGTCCGAAGGTATATATCTCTCCGACCGCTGTGGCTCCGAGCTCTCCTTCGAGCTGGCCGCTCACGGTAAGGCTGGTCTTCTTGCCGAAGAAGTCCTTGCTGAAATCAACCTTGCCGTTATCCTTCTTGGGGACATTCTCAAGATTGAGGGTTGTGACCTGGAACATGTCGCCAGCTCCCTCCGCGTCAGACTCGGTGATGAGCGGAGTGTTGAGGTAGACAAACCCCTTGTCATTGAAGAACTTATGGATGGCGAAAGCCATGGCGTGACGAATCCTGAGAATCGCGCCGAAGGTGTTGGTCCTGGGACGCATGTGAGCCACGGTACGGAGATACTCCATGGAGGTGTCTTTCTTCTGGAGCGGATACCTCATAGGGTCGCACTCGCCAAGAACCTCGATTTCGTTGGCCTGTATCTCGACCGCCTGTCCGCTTCCGACAGACTCCACAAGCGTGCCTGTTACCGACAGGCTGGCTCCGGTTGTCACTTTAGCGAGAAGGATCTCGTCAAACTTGGTCGTGTCGGCCACGACCTGTATGTTGTGGACCGTCGATCCATCGTTCAATGCGATGAATTTGATCTGTTTGTTGCCTCTTTTTGTCCTGACCCAGCCCTTGGCGAGGACCTCCTTCCCAGGAGCCTCTTTAAGCAGGTCTTTCACCTTAGTTCTAGTCAATTCGCTCATTTCCTACAAAACTTTACATAATCCCACAAATATACTATAAAAATCAGCCAAGACAAAGAGTGCGGAGCATAAAAAAAGAGGGCGCCATGCGTCCTCTTTTTCCCATTGTCAGTCGTCTGACGGGTTACTGTCCCTTCTTGCGGGCAGCGTACATGATCTTAAGGGCGGAGCAACGCCTAAGCTCTTGCTTCACGTCCGTCACAATACCCATCCTGACGTCTTCGTCAGCTTTGATATCGACCTGCATCAACTGTCTGTCGGCCTCGCTCATAGCGTCGCGCTCGGCGGCGATGAAGTCACGGATGTCGTTGGTGGTCTTGAAGGAATCGTTGAGCTGGATCCTAGCCTCGGTTCCGTACTGGCCCTGATACTGGGCGGTAGGGGAGCCGATGTAGATATAGGAAGCCAGGTCTTTCCTCTCAAGTTTAGCGACCTCAGTAGCTTCAGGAAGATGTACCTTAACCTTGACTTCACTCGAACGCATCTGCGTTGTCACCATGAAGAAGAAAAGGAACATGAACACGATGTCGGAGCTTGTTCCAAGCTCTGGCATCTCTTTTTTACCGCTTCTTTTGAAAATAGGCATGTGTTGGTCCTCCTGAATTACTTTTTACCCACGTCCTTAGGCTCAGCCTCAGAAATGTTCTGCGGAATAGCTTCCCTCGCGATCTTCTGCTGGTCCTCGGTGACAAGGTTGTACACCCTTCCGAAGTTCTGACGGCAGAAGTCGTCACGAATCTCATTGATGGCCTTGACTAGCTCGTTTTGGACGGCTATGTAGGCCTGGTAGCTGGTTCCACGGTCATTCTGTAGGGAGATAACTCCTTTGGTGACCGGGTAATCACCGAATCCCTCGATGTTCTTGACCTCCCTCTCGGGCAGGTTGGGATCGTCGTTAGGATTCGTCATGAATTCCTTGATCTTATCCTTGAGCTGGCTAACATCCATGAGCTGGTCACCGGCGAACAGCCTGTCGGAAGAATTGATCTTCACGATGATGATATTACGCCTATTAACCTTTGTGTCCTCAGTCTTCTGGTTCTTGTCGGGCATCTGGGGCAGACGGCGCACAAGGCCGGACTGCTGGTCCATAGTAGAAACCATCAGGAAGTAGCACAACAGAAGGAAAGCGATGTCGGCTGTCGATTGGGTGTTCAGACCCGGAGTTTTCTTTTTAGCCATAGCCGGAAATTATTTGTTGATAGCGTTTCTGATCACACCGAAAATGATGGAGACGATCGCCGCACCACCGAGGATGTAGGTCAGTTTCATGATAGTGTCAGTCAGTTTCAGAGTGCCCGCGTCGGGTTGCTTCTTGAGGCTGACGATAGGATCGCTGGAGGCGAGCGCATAGGCGATCGCGACAAGCGCGGCTATCCCGACAATCACGCACAGGGCCTTGATGAGGCTCTTGGGATTGTTCCTAGCGGCTTGGATGAGGGCGAGCCCCAACAGGATGACTACCGCCGCGATGAGCAGGAAGTAGCTGTACCTGAGGAGGAGGTTCACCGGGCCTTCGTTTGAGGCCTCACCCTTGGTGAGACACCAAATTCCCAGCACGATGCCAAGGATACCCAGCACCCAGCCGATTATCTTGGATATATTCTTCATTGTGTGAGATTCTAAAGGTTGTTACAACTAATTATATTATTTCTTCTGCTCGTACTTCGCGAGAGCGTCGACGAGGTTGATCGAAGCTTCCTCCATGTCAATTGAGAGGGCATCGATCCTGGAAAGGATATAGTTGTAGAACACCTGGAGAATCATAGCGACGATAAGACCACCGACGGTGGTGATAAGGGCGACCTTCATACCTCCAGCGACGATGTTCGGGGAGATGTCTCCGGCGGCCTCGATGGCGTCGAAAGCCTTGACCATACCGATAACTGTTCCCAAGAATCCGAGTGAAGGAGCGATCGCGATGAAGAGGGAGATCCAGGAGAGGTTGTTCTCCATGAGGCTCATCTGGACACCGCCGGAAGAGGCGATCCTCTTCTCGACCACGTCGAGACCTTCGTCATAGTGAAGAAGTCCATCGTAGAAGATGCTGGCGACAGGGCCCTTGGTGTCACGGCAGACATCCTTAGCCTTCTCGACACCACCCTCGGCGAGAGCTTCCTCAACCTTGGCGATGAGTTTCTTGGTGTTGGTTTTCGCGAACGACAGATAGAGGATCCTCTCGATAGCGAGGGCAAGACCAAGGATCAAGCAGAGGATGATCGCGGACATGAAGGCGGGACCTCCCTGGATGAAATAGGACTTGATTTGCTGGTGGAAAGGAACATCCTCACCAGTACCCTTGAGGAGGTCCTCAGCGGTGAGCTGGGTGGCCTGCTCGGTGGGGGCGGGCTGATCCTGAGCGGACGCGACGCTGGCGGAGAAGGTGAGAGCACCTGCTACAGCCAAGAACATGAAAAACTTTTTCATAACCGTTTTCGTGTGATTTAATTAATAAAGTATTAAATAGTTATATCTTTCTTCTTGATTTCCTGGACAAAAAACCTCACAAAAAACCGTTGCAATTTACTAATTTATTTTCAAAAGGCAAGAGTTACTTTGAAATTTCTCCTTTAAGATTCTCACCAAGTCTCTTTTTCACCCATTCATTATCCTCGCTTGCACCCAGAAGATGGAAAAGCTTGGCGAGCGCGCTTTCGGTCGTTATGTCAAGCCCGGAGACAACCCCGGCTTTCTGGAGGGCTTTCCCGGTGGCATAAAGATCCATATTCACGGTACCTGAGGAGCATTGTGTGACATTCATCAGAACCTTTCCCATGCGCGCGGCCTCCTTCACGATGTCGAGGAACCATTGGCTGGAGGGAGCGTTACCTGAACCGTAGGTTTCGAGAATGACGGCCCTGGTCTCGGGGCCGCAGAGGAAGTACCTCATCACCTGGGGGGTGATCCCGGGATGGATTTTCAGAATCGACACTCTGGTGTCAAGGTTAGTCGAGATCCTCAGTGGAGCTGACCAAACCTCAGGCCTCATAATCACCGGCCTGTTGTATTTGATGTTTATACCAGCCTCGGCTAGCGCCGGATAGCCTGGAGACTGGAAAGCCCTGAACTCCTCGGAGCTTACCTTTGTGCTCCTGTTACCCCGAAGTAATTGGGAATCAAAGAATATGCTGACTTCAGGAACCAATGAGTGGCCGTTATCGTCCTTTGCGGCGGCTATCTCCACGGCAGAGATCAGATTCTCTTTACCGTCCGTTCTCGGCACCCCGATCGGCAGCTGGCTTCCGGTGAATATGACTGGTTTCGCGAGATTGTCCAGCATGAAACTCAAAGCGGAAGCCGAATAAGCCATTGTGTCGGTTCCGTGGAGCACCACAAAACCGTCATACTCATCGTATCGATCCTTGATCAGCGAGGCCAGGGACTGCCAGAGGCCCGGCTCCACGTCGGAAGAGTCGATCAAAGGGTCGAAGGTGTACGAGTCGATCTTGACGGCATATTTCCCCAGCTCCGGGACCTCATCCACTATCTGGCTGAAATCGAACGGTTTAAGTGTGCCGTCTACGGGGTCCTGCCGCATTCCGATGGTGCCTCCGGTGTAGATGATAAGTATTGATGAAGCGTCTTTCATATTCTTATATTCCGAATAGTTTCCTGGCGTTTGATGTGGTCACCTCGGCGACCTCATCGATTGAGATTCCTTTCAGCTCCGCGACTTTGGCGGCGATGAAGGGGATATATGAACTCTCATTCCTGCGTCCTCTGTACGGGACTGGAGTGAGGTATGGGGCATCTGTCTCAAGCACTATCCTTTCTAGGGGAACTTTCGCGACCACCTCTGCCAGGGACGCTTTCTTGAATGTCACAACCCCGCCGACTCCGATTGACCAGTCCCCGAGACGCTGGAGCTCCATGAAACTCTCGTAGCTGCCGCTATAGGCGTGCATATTGCCCCGCAATCCCTTATGGCTCCGGAGTATCTCGAGGAAGTCACCCATGGCGTCCCTGAGGTGGATATTGACCGGAAGATCCCGTTCCTTGGCGTAGTCCAGTTGCCAATGCAGGGCATCCCTCTGCTCTTTTTCGAACTCCTTGCCGTAATAGTAATCCAGTCCTATCTCCCCGATAGCCACGACCTTTTTGTCCGAATACTCCAACATTCGTCCGATCTCTTTTTCCCAGTCCTTGTCCACTGATCCGGGGTATAGACCCAGCATAGGAAACAGGATGCCGGGATGGCGCTCGGTGACGTCGAACATGGACTGCCGTTCACGGCTGTCCACATCCGGCTGGAGCATTATCTCCACTCCGGCTTCCTTGGCTCTTTGGATGTAAGAGTCTTCTTCTCCGGCGAAAGCCGCGTCAGACAGGTGGCAATGAGTATCGATGAAAGTCATATCCTCCAAATATACTCATTTTTCTCTTAATCCGTCAGGATTTCGCCACTCTGGGAGAGCAATGTTGGAGGAGATCGACAGAAATGAAACCGTCACATTCAAGAGTGGTGACAATACGGCTGACCTTGCTGAAAGTCCAGCCGAACAGGGAGCAAAGATCATCCATACCTATTCCCCGCCTGGATTTAACCGCCAGGGCTAATTTGATGATGTCTCTTCTCGATGTCTCGTCCATATCGGCGTAATATTCCTCTACCTCTTTCTTGAAGTCAGCCTTCAAATCGATGCCGGCAGCGCCCAGACCAAGCCTTTCCATGAGGTCGGAAAGATTGCCGATAGGTGCCGCTATAGTTTCTCTTATCAGCATGTTACACCCTTGGGACAGGGGATCGTCGACTCGTCCCGGCAGGGCGAACACGTCCCTGTCGTAGGAATTCGCCAGGCGGGCAGTCATCATTCCTCCTCCACGGATCTTGGATTCAACAAGGATGGTGGCGGAGCATATCCCGGCGATGATCCTGTTCCGACGCAAGAAATTGATCCGTACCGCCGCGGTTTGTGGAGGATAGTCGGTTATCAGGGCACAACCTTTAGTGGCGGCCATCAGCTGGCCTGTCTTTATGTTTTGAGGGGGATATATGTCGTCAATCCCGGTGGCCATGACTCCGACGGTCGGCAACCCGAAGTCGAGTGCCGCCCGGTGGGCGGTCACGTCGACCCCGAGGGCCAAACCACTGACGATCAATGGTTTCACCTTGGCTTTTGACATGGCTTCTACTATATTCCTGCACCAGTCCCTGCCGTAATAAGACAAGCTTCTGGTTCCGATTATCGCGATTTGCGGGCGTTTGTCGAAAACCTCTTCAGGGGGCAAGATGCCTTTGTAGTATAGTCCGAGGGGAGGGTCGTCACATTCGAGCAATGCTTTTGGATAACCTGACTCTCCGATTCCGATAAAACGGCATCCGTCAGAGACGAGCTTCTCAAGCTCGATGGCAGCGGACTCAAAGGCGCTCTCTGTGATAAGTGGTAAGAACCGGATTCTTGAATATGAACCCAGCAGCTCTGAGAGCTCGTTTTGTGATGCTTTGAATACAGCGGACGCTCCGCCGAAAGCCTCGATAAGGCTTCTGCCGATTTTCGGCTCGAATCCGAAAATCCGGTTCAGGGCACAAAGACACGCCCTTTCTTCTTCGTTGAAATTTTCCATAGTTTCTCATTGTTTTTATATTGTCATCAATGGCGGCAGGCAAAAGCCACCGCCGACCATTTACCCGGATAGGGCGCGAAGCGCAGGGAGGCGGGACTTTTGCCTGCCACCATTCGCGAATATACGAAAAAAAGGTCGGCAGGGATGTCCTGCCGACCGCTAATTTCAATCGGATTAATCGTTAGAGAACCAGCATGGCGTCGCCGTATGGACCGAAGCGATAGTCTTCCTCCAAAGCAACCTTATATGCGTTCATGATGTTGTCAAATCCACCGAAAGCTGCCACCGCCATCAGCATTGTGGACTCAGGCATGTGGAAGCCGGACACGATAGCGTCAGGAATGGAAAAATCATAAGGCGGGAATATGAACTTGTTGGTCCACCCGTCGAAAGGCTTGACCTCGTGAGTAGTGGTCACATAAGTCTCAAGCCCCCTCATCACGGTCGTGCCGATAGCCACCACCTTGTGGCCACCATTTTTGGCCTTGTTGATGATCTTGCAAGCATCCTCGCCGATGATGAGTCTCTCGGAATCCATCCTGTGCTTCGACAAATCCTCGACATCGACCCTGCGGAACTGGCCGATCCCCATGTGGACTGTGATGAAAGCCTTGTCGATGTCCTTGAGGATCATCCTGTTGAAAAGCTCGCGGCTGAAATGGGTACCAGCGGCGGGAACCGCCACGGCACCTTCGTGTGCGGCGAAGATGGTCTGGTAGTTCTCCTTGTCCTCGGCCGTCACCATACTCTTAACCCATTTGGGGACAGGAAGTTCCCCAAGATTGAAGAGGGACTGCTTGAAATCCTCGTAAGGTCCGTCATAGAGGAAACGCAGGGTGCGACCCCTGGAGGTGGTGTTGTCTATCACCTCGGCCACAAGGCTCTGGTCGTCACCGAAATAGAGCTTGTTGCCTATTCTGATCTTCCTCGCCGGATCCACTATCACATCCCAGAGATGCTGCTCCCGGTTGAGCTCCCGAAGAAGGAACACCATGATGTCCGCTCCAGTCTTTTCTTTTTTGCCATATAGTCTGGCAGGGAAAACCTTCGTGTCGTTGAGGACGAAGGTGTCACCCTTTCCGAAATAATCTATGATGTCCTTGAAAATCCTGTGCTCGATCTCGCCGGTGTCCTTGTGGACAACCATCAGCTTGCATTCATCACGCCATCTTGTGGGCTCTTGGGCGACACGCTCCTTGGGGAGGAGGAACTGGAATTGTGAGAGTTTCATAAATATCAATAAATCCGATACCTCTTATATACGCCCATTCTCTCCAAAATGTTTCATCTCCCTGAATACCTCCACTATCGAAGGGTAAGTGTCCTTTAGGTAGGGGGATAGGCTGGAGCGGGCGACCCAGGCCGCTTTTGTGATGTCTTCTTCCCGCTGCGGAGTGAGGTCGACCGGGTTGGTGTACAGCATGTCGTACCACCAAGTGTGCTTCAAGTGCCAAATGTCGTTCCTACGGTAGCAATGGTCAGTCACGCATATAAGCCTTCCCAACTCAAGCTCCGGTATTCCGGTTTCCTCCTCGACCTCTCTCAGAGCTGTCAAGGTTATATCCTCTCCCGGCTCCTGATGCCCTTTAGGCAGATCCCAGAGATCATTCCGTCTTATAAGCAACACGTCGCCCCTCCTGTTGGAAACAACACCTCCGGCCGCGTTGACTTCCTTGAAACATGAGCGGAAAGCGGCATAAGTGGAGTCCTCGTCATCTGTCGGGATAAAGATCCTGGAAAGGGCCTCAGACGTCTCGAACATGTCGACAAGCCTGGATATGTCGTTTTGGTCCCCGACATGGAACTCCACGGAGTTGGGATCCGAAAGAGCAGACTCGTCGGGCGGGCAGATGACCATGCACCTCTTTTCAAGGTAGATCTTGCGCATCTTGAAGATTAAAATCGCTATATTTGTAAGCTACGTCCGCGAATTTAAGAAATCATTTGAAAGAACATGGACACTATTGACAGAAAACTGGCCGCCGGCCTATTAAGGATCGGAGCCGTCCTGCTCCGGCCGAATGAGCCGTTCACCTGGGCATCCGGGTGGAGGTCTCCGATATATTGTGACAACCGCAGGATACTCTCTGATCCTGAATTGAGGTCGATGGTCGCCGAAGCTTTCGCCGCGAAGGTGGCCGAACTGTATCCCGAGGCGGAAGTGTTGGCAGGAGTGGCTACAGGTGCGATCGCTCATGGTGTCCTGGTCGCTGACAGGATGTGCAAACCTTTCGTCTATGTCCGTCCGAAACCTAAGGATCATGGTACTGGCTCCCAAATTGAAGGTAAGCTTCCGGAAGGATCTAAAGTGGTTGTGATAGAGGACCTTATCTCTACGGGGATGAGCAGTTTGGCGGCTGTCGATGCCTTGAGGAAGGTTGGAGCCGATGTGCTCGGTATGGTGGCGATATTCACTTATGGGTTCGATCTTGCCTCGGAGAGGTTCAAGGAGGCGGGTGTGCCACTCGCTACCCTTTCCAATTATGGCTCGCTTATTGATGTGGCGACCTCGGCGGGTCTTGTCAAACCTTCTGACACCGAGGTGCTTCAGCGCTGGCGCGAGGATCCCGCCGGCTGGAATAAATAATAATAAAGGAATATGAACACAGAGATAAAAAGCAAGCACGGGATAGTCTCAAAATCCCCTTTTGAGCTTTACATGGCCTTTGTCGACATGCGGATCTTCGTCCAGATGCTTCCTGAGGACAAGAGGCAAGGAGTCGAGGCTGACTATGACACCATCACCGCTACCATCCAGGGATTCAAGATCGGGATTATGGTCAGGGACAGGATCCCTTATTCGCTGATACAGTTCATCGACAACGGGGCACCGTTCAGTTTCGGTGGCTCGCTCCATTTCGATGCCGTTCCTGACGGCTCCCAAAAGACGGATTTCCATGTTGAGTTCCACGCCGACCTCAATCTCATGATGAAGATGATGCTTTCCGGAAAGATCAAGGAGGCGCTGGACAGGGTCGTGGATGGTCTTGTTTCGGTTTCCGAGGGCAGGATGCCTGAGGGGGTTGACGAGGAGACCATGCGCAAGATGCAGGAGGAACTCGCTAAGAGGCAGGGCCAGGTTTAGGTCAGATGGAGGGAATCGAGGACAGGGTCTTGATGGACATCCTTTCCAGGGCGGTTGGGCCGGAACGTGCCCCCATCGCCTTCGACGCCCTTTCCCAGGCTCCTTCCACATCTGTTCGTTACAATCCTTTCAAGTTATCGTCATATCAGAAGGGCTCCGTGGTGCCGTGGAACAAGTATGGGGTGATACTGGCGGAGAGGCCGAGATTTGTGATGGATCCTTTGTTCCATGCCGGGTGCTACTATGTCCAGGACTCTTCAGCGATGGTTGTCGGCCATATTTTCAGGGAACATCTCGATGATTTCGCGAGCCTTGGAAGGCCGGTGCGGGTTCTGGACCTATGCGCCGCTCCGGGAGGCAAGACCACGGATTTGGCCGTTTCACTGCGGGAACGTTTCGGAGATGGTTTCCAGCTGGTCGCCAATGAGGTGATGCGTAACAGGGCCTCGGTTCTCGCGGACAACGTCGCCATCTGGGGTGATCCGAATGTCATCGTCACCTCCTGCGACCCAAAGGCGTTCTCAAAGCTTGAAGGCTTTTTTGATGTGGTGGTCGTGGATGCTCCTTGCTCCGGTGAGGGAATGTTCCGTAAGGATCCAAAGGCGGTCGAGGACTGGTCCCCGGAGGCTGTGGATTTGTGTGCCGCCCGTCAGAAGAGAATCTTGGCCGACGCGTGGCCATCCCTCCGGCAAAATGGTCTCTTGATCTACTCCACTTGCACATTCGAGGAGGCTGAAAATGATTCTAATGTTGAATGGACAGCCTCTGAACTAGGAGCGGAAGTGGCTGATTATGAATATTCAAGCCTCTCTGGCGTGATTCAGGCACGAACAGGTGGACTCCTGGTCCCGGGGTTCGTGCAAGGGGAGGGACAGTTCGTCTCAATACTCCGTAAAACAGCTCCCGCAGGGTCCACGAAAAATGGCATCGAGGTTCTGAGGCCGATCCGGAACGGACTTGAGAAAGGAGTCACAAAAGGTCGTGATTTCATTCCTTCAGCCGACTGGGCTCTCAGTATCGATCCGCCGCTGGACAAATACCCGGCTGTCGAACTGGACCGGGACACCGCTTTGCGCTTCCTTCACAGGGACGGCATATTCGTTGAAGGACAACCTGAAGGTTTTTTGATAGTTTGTTTCGAGGGTCATCCCCTTGGATTTGTGAAAAATATAGGGAAGAGGTGGAACAACCTCCATCCGCAAAACAGAAGGATAAGAATAGATTTATGAATATGAAAAGAATCATTTTGGCGATAGTGGCCGTTGTGGCCCTGCTGCCGCTCTCTGCCCAGACCAAGCCCACAAGGGAAGAGTATTCAGAGCGCTACAACTTGTTGGTATCCAAACTGGGAGCCGCTGGAGTCGGGATTGAGACCCTGCTTCAGAGATGGGAGAAGGATTATCCGGATGACACCGATATGCTTTTGGGACAGTTCTCCTATTATTTTAATAAGAGCCGTTCAGAGAAGCTCGAGGTGAAGAGTGGAAACAGGTATCTGGGTGCCGCTCCGTCCCTGACGCTGAAAGACTCATTGGGTAATGATGTCAACTATTTCCTGGTGTCGAGTTTTGATGACGAGCTGTTCGGAAAGGGAACCCAGGCGCTGGACAAGGCGATTGAGCTCAATCAGAACCGACTGGATTTAAGGATATACAAGATTTCCGCCCTTCTGGATTATGAGAAGGACAGCCCGGACATGGCGCTCTCAAACCTTAAGGCCTTGATTGATTATGATGGCCATAGCCATCCGACCTGGGAGTATCCGGGGTTGGTGTCAGACAAGGACCTGTTCCCGGCTGTAATGCAGGATTGCTGTTTCGCTTTTTATCAGATCGGTACTCCCACCTCTTATGAGGCTTTCAAGGAACTATCAGAAAAGATGTTGGCTTACTATCCGGACGCCGCGCAGTACATGACCAATATCGGTTCTTATTATCTTGTTTATAAAAAGGATAACAAGGCTGCTTTGAAAATGTACAACAAGGTCTTGAAGAAGCATCCGGACGATTATGCTACAATCAAGAATTGCGTTTTGTTGGCGAGGAACAGCAAGGATGTGAAGTTGGAGAAGAAGTATCTTCCGATGCTGATACGGGTCACGCCTGACGAGACCGAGAAGGCCGCGTCCCAGGCCCGTCTCTCCGCGCTTTAACGGGATGAAAGCAGCCAGGGAAGGTTGAAGCGGTAGTGGAGGCGGCTGGAGATGAGGTGGATGATTCCGTCTGGAGTCTGGGTGCATGCGAAATAGCCTTTGGGTTCGGCGTGTGCCGCATCCATGGTGAAATCTCCGGTCCATGCGCCTCCAGCGATGGTTTTACCCGAGCCGTCGGTCAGAAGTTTCCCATCAGACCAAGTCTCGCCCTCATCGTAAGACAAGAATATAGTCATGCCCTTATCCGTGAAGGTGGCCAACATGATCGGACCTTCAAGGAGTCTTTTCAGCACCAGCCTCTGACCGCTTCCGATAGGGGGAAAACCGCTGGCTCGGCTTGTCCATGTGTATCCTTTATCATTAGAATAACTGACAGGCATCTTCCCATCGATCGAATTGCCCCGGCCGAAAGCCATCAGGCGTCCATCTTTAAGCTCAACTATTCCGGCATGGATTCCTGGAATTGTCGCCCCAGTGTCTTCCCAAGAAGCCCCGTTGTCCCGGCTCAAGTGAATAGACGTCCCGTCATCACCTCCTGGACCGGCATCGCAGCACTGGATGATCGTGCCGTCAGAACAGATTATCGTACCAGCGATAACCTGATGTCTCACAGCATGTTCCGCCTCCGCAAGGACGGGGTTTGACCAGGTCTTGCCATTGTCAAGGCTGGATCTCACGACCATCGCGAGCCTCTTCCAGTCTCCGGAGTCCCCGACCCCATTCACATGGAGAATAGTCCCATCTTTGAGAGTCAGTAGGGAACTACCGGTCATATTCCTGTCAGGAACCTTGAAAAACATCGAGGCCGGATCCCATTCTTTTGCCCCTTCTCGGAATCTGGATCCGAGGACAACCATTTCCCTTCCGCTCTCAGCGTCGGTTGAGAACCAGATCGCCAGCAGGTCTCCATTCTCGCACCATGTGATAGCTGGTTGGTGATTATGACTGTAGAAAGGAGTGCCGTCGGTTGGTGGAATGACAAAGGGAATCGGGTCCAGCCATAGAGGCTTGTCGGATGGATTTCCCCATCCGGCTTTTCCCCGTTTTATTTTGAGGCTGTTCAAAGGCTTGATATCTTTAATCTTATAGGTCTTGGGAACGTAGTCCGCCTCGACTACCCTGAAACCGATCTGGTTATGTTTGTCTCCCGGCATCGCCGCGGAGCGGGAGGTGCTGCGGAGGAACTCGACAGGAGTGTTATGGCTCCCGCCTCTGGTCACCTTGTAAAGGCCATTGGAAGGTCCTCCGGGGTCTTTCACAGGCTTTTCGGGATACTCCCCGTACCAGTCCAAACACCACTCCTCGACATTCCCGTGCATCCCATACAGACCGAATGGATTCGGCTGCCCGTAAATTGTCCCAAGGGAGACCGGAACCAGCTCTCTCTCAGTCTTTTGGTTCTTGAGCATGTCTTCAGGAAGATTCTCCCCGGTGTAAAACCGGGTTGTGGTCCCTGCCCTGCATGCATATTCCCACTCGGCCTCGCTCGGGAGCCTGTAATTCCTTCCGGTTTTCCCGGAAAGCCAAGCGCAATATGCCAGGGCATCATCGTACGACACGAATATCACGGCCTCATCATCTCCAGAGGAGAACCCGCTTTTACCCCTCATGGCCTTATGCTCGGGACTGAACTGTTCATATTGGAGGTTGGTGATTTCCGTCTCGCTCATCCTGAACACTCTGGATATTGTCACCTCGTGGACCGGAGACTCATCAGCGTCGTGGCCACCCCGATCGCTGCCCATCATGAAGGTGCCAGGTGGGATGGTGACCATCTTAGGCATCTCCTGCGCTTGCAGCGAGTTCGCTAAAAAGATAGCAACTAACGTTATGAATATGGCCGTATTACGAGACTTTCTCATTATGGTGCCGTTGCTCGTAGAGTTCCCAGGAGTTGACAAGGTTCTGCCAGATGCTGTAGAGACCTCCCGCTACCGATGTGACCGGAGTCATCCATGTGTACCCCAGCCAAATCAGGAAGCCGTTGTTCTTTTGGCCGAACGCCTGGCCTGCTGTTATAGAGTCAGATCTCTTGATGGCCTCACTTTCGTCAACGCAAGTCCGTCTGCCTACTCTCCTGCCCAGAACAAACTGGATCACGGTGCAGAGGAGAGAAACGACACAGATCATGATGGCGGCCCATATGGAGATCCCGCTGCCTAACAGGGCCTTGGTAGCCAGGTATATGGACAAGCAAAGGGTGAATCCCCAGATATAGAAAGCCCAGCCGGCGATTCCGACAAGTTTCTCATGAAGCTTCTTCATGGTGTAGCGTACTAACCAGGCCAACAACAAGGGAAATACCAGCAAAGGGAAGACCTTGGCGCAAATCGACGCGAATCTGGTTAGGAAAGATACCCCCTCAACCGGATGGACCATAGGGATTATCAGTGGGATGACCAGTGCGGCCATGATATTGATAATAACTACGTAAGTGACGGTATCAGAGAGGCTTCCGCCAAGTTTGTCGGTAATTACTCCGGCAGCCGCGGCTGTAGGGCAGATGAAGCAAAGCATCGCGCATTCCACGAGGATCCGGATCTCTCCGGCAGGCAGAGCCATGGCCAAGAGGGAGAGGGCGACAAAAGCGCCCATCTGTAAGACCAGGACTAGAAAATGCCATTTCCTGAACCGAAGATCCTTTGGAGATACCTTATTGAACTGCAGGAACAGCATAATGGCCACCATGATAGGTTGGA
This sequence comes from Bacteroidales bacterium, assembly GCA_024693285.1. Taxonomy (GTDB): domain Bacteria; phylum Bacteroidota; class Bacteroidia; order Bacteroidales; family UBA932; genus Cryptobacteroides. Next base: position 31,957 of record JAILLE010000034.1, on the reverse strand, counting down.
CATCCTTGGCGAATTTCGAGAATGCGGGCTCAGCGGATTCCGCGAGAGGATGTATGAGGTGCAGAACCAGACAGATTGTTATCCCTGCGACAATAGCGATGGGAAGCATCCAGTCCTTTATGAATTCGATTATTCTCGACATGTATTCGATTTTGAGGTGCAAATATCGCGAAATAATTGATAACTTTGTAGTTCGGTGTTTTGAATATTAATTATTTCATCAGATGAAAAAATTCATATTTATGATGGCAGCGACAATCGCGTTCGCCGCATGTGGTCCCAAGCAGGCCAAGGTGCCGGCTATTGACTTGACAAACTTTGATACCTCTGTTTCCCCGGCGGTTGATTTCTATCAGTACGCCACCGGCGGTTGGCAGAAGAAGAACCCTCTTAAGCCCGAATATGCCCGTTTCGGCTCATTCGACATGCTGAACGAGTTGAATGTCGAAAGGCTTAACGAGATGTTCCAGGGAATGACCTCCATGAAAGCCGAGAGGGGCAGCGTGGAGCAGAAGATCTCTGATCTTTACAAGCAAGGTCTTGATTCCGTAAGGCTTAACCAGGAAGGTGCGGCTCCGGTCAAGTCATATTTGGATCAGATTTACGCTGTCAAGGACAAGGCTGGCCTTGTCGATCTTGTCGCCCAGATGCACAACTGTGGCCAGGGCGGTTTCTTCGGTGCTTATGTCGGTTCCGATATGGTCGACAGCGACAGCCAGATCCTTTATTTCGGCCAAAGCGGACTCGGAATCGGGGACAGGGATTATTACTTGAAACCTGAGAACGCGGCTTTGAAGCAAGGCTATAAGGCCTTCCTTGAGAAGGTTTTCGCTCTCGCCGGTATCGAGGCTCCCGCTAAAGCCGCGGCCAACGCCTTGGCTGTCGAGGATGTCCTCGCCGAGAACTCATGGGACAGCATCAAGGAAAGAGATGTCGAGGCACAGTACAATGTATATAGCTCTGAGACTCTCGCGAAAAGCTTCCCTGGATTTGATTGGAACGCCTACCTGACCGCTAGGGGGATTCCCGCCCAGCCCAAAGTCATCGTCGGTGAGCCTGACTTCTTTGAGAAGTTCGGAGTTTATTTCGCCAATGAGGATCTCGACATATTGAAAGACTATCTTGCCGCCAGGGTCATCAGCGGAGCTTCAAGTTCCTTGAGCGATGACTTCTATGCCGCTTACTTCGACTTCTTCAGCACCCAGATGTCTGGCATCAAGGAGCCCAAGCCTCGTTGGAAGAGGGCCATGCAGGTTCCTAATGGCATCCTCGGCCAGGCGGTCGGTAAGATGTACGTTGACAGGTATTTCCCTGCCTCATCCAAGGAGAAGATGATAACCTTGGTTGACAACCTCAAAGAAGCTTTCCACCAGCACATCGACGAGCTGGACTGGATGGGTGACGAGACCAAGGCCAAGGCTCATGAGAAGCTCAATAATTTCATTGTCAAGATCGGTTATCCGGATGTGTGGAAGGACTATTCCACTCTCGATATCGATCCTGAAAAGAGCTATTGTGAGAACCTGCTCGCCGCGAGGAAGTGGAGTGTCGCTGACAATCTTTCGAAACTTGGCAAACCCACCGACAGGACCGAGTGGGGAATGTCTCCGCAGACTGTCAACGCTTATTACAATCCCAGCACTAACGAAATCTGCTTCCCTGCCGCTATTCTCCAGCCTCCGTTCTTCAACCCGGATGCTGACGACGCGGTCAACTATGGTGGCATCGGTGTCGTGATCGGTCACGAGATGTCCCATGGTTTCGACGATCAGGGTCGTCTGTTTGACAGCAAAGGTAACATGTCCGGATGGTGGACAGCTGATGATGACGCCAAGTTCAAGGCGAAGGCAAAGATTCTTGCGGACCAGTTCAGCGCTGTTGAGGTCCTGCCCGCCAAAGACGGCCAGCCCGCCCTCATGGCTAACGGTGAGCTCTCCCTCGGTGAGAATATCGGAGACCATGGCGGACTCAGCATCTCCTACACCGCTATGCATAACGCCATCGCCGGCAAGGATCCTGGCCTGATTGACGGATTCACTCCGGACCAGAGGTTCTATCTTGGCTATGCGGCTGTCTGGGCCCAGAATATCACCGACCAGGAGAAGGCCCGCCGCACAAGGCAGGATGTCCACTCATTGGCTGTCAACAGGGTCAATGTATCAGTGAAGAACTTCCAGTCCTTCTTCGACGCTTTCGGAATCAAGGAAGGCGACCCGATGTGGCGTCCTGAGAGCGAGAGGGTCCATATCTGGTAAAATTTGGAAGCGACCGGTTTCATAGCCCGGCGCCTTCGTTTCGGAGGGAAGATCGCGATGGTGTCCATCGCGGTCTCCTTCCTGATTATGATTATAGCTGTCTCGGTCTCCTCCGGTTTCCGTGAGGAGATCCGTGACGGCATTTCCGACCTCACCGGTGATGTCCAGCTTCTCCCGGCGGACATGAACTATATCAACGATTCCTCGCCGATGTCCATGGAAGCTGATTTTATTGCTGATATAGAATCACTTCCGGAGGTTAAACGGGTCGTCCCCGCTGTCTACAGAGCCGGAATCATCAAGAATGGGGATAATATTCACGGAGTATTGTTCAAGGGATTGCCCAGGGAGCCTGGTGATGCCGACACGGTTAAGCTCGGTGTCCAGATCCCATCAAGACTGCGGGATCTTATTGGGGTTGATGTCGGGGACAAGATGCTCTCCTATTTTATAGGTGAGAATGTCAAGGTCCGCAATTTCAATGTGACTGGGGTATATGACGGAATTATGGACGGTACGGATAACATGGTTGTCCTCGCCGACATGGCCGACCTCCAACGGCTCGGGGGATGGGCGTCGGATGAGGTCTCAACTCTTGAGATATCCCTTGTGCCGGCTATGAGGAACTCTTTCGGGATGCGTGAAGCGTCTGACAAGATCGGGATGATAGCTATGGAAAACGGTCCCGAGGATAGCGGACGTCTTGTGGCCACCTCTGTGATGAGCCGGTATCCCCAGATATTCGACTGGCTGGACCTGATCGATTTCAATGTGTTGTTTATCCTGGTGCTGATGACTATTGTGGCGGGGTTCAACATGATTTCCGGCCTCCTGATAATGCTGTTCCGGAATATCTCTACTATAGGCACCCTCAAGTCTCTCGGTATGACCGACAAATCGATAGCGAAGGTGTTCCTGAAAGTCGCTTCAGTGATAGTTCTTAAAGGAATGCTGATCGGCAACGCGGTGGCTATATTCCTTTGTGGGCTCCAGAAATGGACCCATATTCTCAGGCTCAATCCAGAGAACTATTTCGTTCCATTTGTCCCGATTCACTTGGACATACCTATGATCCTAGTGGCGGACGTGCTGTCATTCATTGTCATCATGCTCCTCCTCTTGATCCCCTGTCTCTTCATCTCCAGGGTCGATCCCGCCCAGACTGTCAGGGCTCAGTAAGCCAGAAGGTGCTTTCCCTCCATATGAGACATACCGTTTGATAACAGCTTCAGTATATGCTGCCGTGGCGGAGCTTCTTTCCTTTCCCTCAAGGTCCTGTAAAGCTCTTCCTCCACCGCTGTTGTAGGCGGCTATGGTGAGCCATGTCAAAGTCTCCGTATCCTCGGTGTATCTTGATAGCATGTCTTTGAGAAAAGCCAGATAGCGAGTTCCGGCGTCTATGTTCTCTTCGGGATCGAGAGGATCCCGTACGCCGAACCGGTCAGCGGTCACTGGCATCATTTGCATGATTCCAAGAGCCCCTTTCGGAGATCTCGCCTGTATCCGGAACTTAGACTCGCTCCATGCAAGAGCCGCAAGAAGACGCCAATCCCATCCGATGGTTTTCGCATGTGCCTTGAATATATCGTCGTACGGGCTTATCATTCCACCTTTCAAAGAAAAACGGCGGTTCATCTCGGAATACTCCGCTGTGCCTTGGAATTTGGCGAACCACCGTACGAGTTCCCGTGACCGGTGTTTGTTGGCTCTAAGGACCCATACTATTGAGGAATCGCCCATTGCCACGGATACCACACCTGCCGTATCCATATATTCAGAAGCAGGAATGACCAAGATGTCTAAGCTACCCTGGGAAATAGAGTCGATATAATTCCTGATCCCATTTCCGAGCTCCACGGAGATCGAGTCGCTGTGACTTTCTCCGAATGCCTTGAGTATCTCATAGTTGAATCCTGTGGCAAACCGGTCCAAATTGTCGTCGGCAGAATCAAGACTGATGACACACCTCAACAACCCATCTCTGAATGAATCCTTGTCCTTCAAATGGGAAATCCTATTCCCGGTGATTGGAAACAGGACGAGGGCCATCAGGACGGCCAAAATTTGCGGATACACTCTCATCAGCGACGGCGAGATCCGCCACCTCTCCTTGAACCGCCTCCCCGTGAAGAACTTCCTCCGGAGGACAGGCCGGAGCTGGCGTTGACTTTCTGATTCTGTGACGGTTGCAGGTAGAACGGCCAGTAGACACCAAGCTTGAGGGCCCTCTGGGTCCTGATATAATTGTGGGCGCTGAAGTAGTCATTCTTTTCCATCGGCCAGCCTTGTCCTACATTCTCCGCCTTAACGAAAATGCAGGCCCTCTTCCACTGGGCGTTGATGAAAGCGTCGATGACTGGGCCGTTATTGTACTGTTCCTTCCTTTGGTTGTAGAACACACCGACAGCAGGGTTCCAGCCTGGAGAATAGAACTTGGTGTTGTACCAGGCGTCTCCTCCCATCTGGAGTTTAAGAGTTCCTTGGGATATGTTGAACTGGAGGTACACTCTCGAATTGAACGCTAGCTGAGGTACCGGCACCACTTCCTGATTGGACGACACCTGGAACAGCACACGGTTGTCTAAATGAAGCGGGCCGAAGGCGAAATTCTTGTTAAGAGCGGCGCTCAAGACGCTCATCGGCACGGTATTCTGCCTCACTACCGCAAGGGAGTCATAATAGATATTACCGTCCAGAAGAGCGTAACCGACTTCGGCGCTGATCTTCCATCTGGGGATATCCAGCTTCGCCTGTACCTTGGTCGTGGAGGTCTTTCCGAAATCATTGTCCCACCTGTAATGGTTGGAGAAAAAATGATTGTGATAGTGCTCAGACTCCTTTAGCGAGGTCTCGAAATGGAGATTCAGCAGTACAGGACTAGTGCGGGCTCTCCTGAACGGATGAAGGGTAAGCAACGCATTGGCTTTCAACGACATGTCATTCATCTCGCTGCCAAGGAACACATAGTCTCCTGTGGCGTCCCAATGGATGTAGTCACGCAGTTGACCCTCTACTCCGGCGTAAACGAATGTGGAGTTCCAGACCGTGTTGGTGTTGCCCTTCAGGAAGGTCGGATCGAAATCGTACCAGTTGGTTATCCTGTTACCGATACCTCCGTTCAACTTGGAAACAATAGCGTCGTTCGCCCATGGCTGGAGCCGCAAAAAGATTCTGTTCTCAAGTTTGGAGACTCTGACCGAGTCGTATGAGTTGGTCGGGTTATAAAGATAGTCCTTGTAAAATTGCCTGCCGATCTTGTCGGTAGCAGCGATCTGGTCCTCGTACCACTTCCGGAACACGGTATATTCGGAACTATGCCCGATGAAGGCGGTGGTGATGTCATCTGGGTCAAGAGTGTCCGCGGCCGCCCTTTCCTGAGCCGCCAGAATCACTAGGCTGTCCACAGAGACGATCAAAGTGGAATCTCCAGAGGCGAGGATCTTCTCCCTGTATGCCTTGTCCAGTTTCTTCTCTCTCATCGTGTTGATGAAAGTGAATGGAATACGGTACTGCTGGTCTAAGACAAATGTCTTCTTATGGATACTGTTCGAGGCATTAGTCAGGTGGACAGGGTACTCGCGGGCATCCAAGGTCGTGTCCCTCACCATGCTGTTGTCGGTGGTACCGCCGTTCTCTTTTCGAGTGATTCTATTATTGATATAACCCGCATGCAACAGGTATTTCTTGCCGGTATAGTTGATAGAAACCGACAGGGTCTTGTTGGCGGTGGTCTCGTTCTCCATGATTCCGTTGCCGCCGAATCGGTTATACTCGAAGGTGTAGTTCAGCTCCGGGAATATGTTCTGGCTGGTCAGGATATGGAGGTTGTCGGAGGATTTCTGCGAATTGGCGAACAAGGTTCCGAAGTAAGACAACTCTGTGTAGGCGGTCTTCGTGTTGTAGAAGGGCAGGGTCTTGGCCGAATAGCTCCAGGACTCGTATGGCTCATAGAAAGACATTCCGTTCTCGCTGTTCCGGCGGAAATAATTGTAATACTGTACGGGGGAACCTGATACACCTAACCATGTGGCGTTCAGGTCTTTCCGGAAGAACGGGTAGTCATGGAAACGGAAGTCGGCCGAGGTGTCCGGGAGCTGGATATCCATCTTGTGGAACTCCCTTTCGTGGGTCCACTGGATAATCCTCTTGTAGAGCATGGAGTCGGGCAAGGCGAAGGTCTCCAGAATTCTCGGAGTGTTCTCCCTTATGCTGTCCCTTCTTTCGATCAAGCTGTCTTTGACATGTTGCAGGCTGTCGGCAATGCGTCTCTTGATCCTCTCCTTCTGCTCGATTTCGTATTTCTTCCTCTCCATTTTCGACAAACCGGCGAACCAAGCGTCGAACTCGGCTTTCTTGCGGGCTGTGTATTCCAAGTTGTAAAGGGAGTCCAGTATCGGCCAGTCAACAGAGTCTCCGGCATTCTTCAGGGAGTCACTGACTATGCTATGTACCAAGGAGTCGATAATGGCGACATAATACTTGTACCGGAATGGATCTATGTCTTTAAGGGAATCCGGCGGGAAAATGGAATCTCTGGCGGTGACCAGTGGCGTGGTGTCAGACAACTCAAGGAAGGTTGAGGTGTCGTACTCGTCGATTATTTTCCCGCCACCCCGTTTGATGAATATATTCCTGTACTTGATCGTGTCCGGCTTCTGCGGCCCCTCAGCGGAGACGAAACCGAAACCGGGATCCCCTTTTGAGACGCGTGGACTCATGCCGATGGCGTGGAGTGAGATCACACACACCACAAGCAGCGGGAACCATATTCTTTTCAAATACTCTTTCATCCAGGCGGGACGTATAATCCCACAAAGTTAGTCTTTTTCCATCTTTCCAACAAATCCCGAGTCGATAGGACACTATCACGAAATTTTTCGTATATTGTAGGACTATGAGAAAAGTGAAGAAAATATACGAGACCGACCCTTGGCTCACTCCCTATAAGGAGGCGATAAACGCGCGCCACGAGAGGATTCTGGCAGCGAGAAAAAAGATTGTCCCAAAAAGCTCTGAAAGTCTTTCTGACGGTGTCAACAACCATCTTTATTATGGTCTCCATAAGGAACCTGACGGGTCCTGGGTCATCCGGGAATGGGCTCCTAACGCCTCGAGGATTTATCTGATCGGCGAGTTCAACAACTGGAAGAGGACATCGGCCTATGAGTTCAAGGTGGCCGGCGCCGGTAATTGGGAGTTGCGTCTGGAGGGTATGTTCCTCGGGCACGGGGATCTTTACAAGTTGTTTATCGAGTGGCCTGGTGGAGGTGGAGAAAGGATTCCAGCTTATTGCACTAGGCTTGTCCAGGATCCGGTGACCAAGGTCTTCTGCGCCCAGGTCTGGGATCCTGCCGAACCATATTCCTGGAAACATGACAAGATGCTCAGGCGTCCGCATCCACTTATCTACGAATGTCATATCGGGATGAGTTCAGAGGAGCCTAAAGTCTCAACATTCGATGAGTTCAGGAAAGATGTGCTGCCCAGGGTAAAGGATCTCGGGTACGACACCATCCAGATTATGGCCCTCCAGGAGCATCCTTATTACGGATCCTTCGGCTACCAAGTCTCCAACTTCTTCGCTCTTAGTTCCCGTTTCGGCACTCCGGAAGAGTTCAAGAAACTGGTTGACACTGCTCATGGGATTGGAATAGCGGTGGTGATGGATATCGTCCATTCCCACAGTGTTGACAATGAGGCCGAGGGCCTCAGCCTTTTCGACGGCAGGGATGACCTGTATTTCTACCAGGGCCCTCAGGGACACCATCCCGCATGGGGCTCCCGCTGTTTTGATTACGGCAAAGATGAGGTCGTGAGGTTCCTCCTCTCCAACTGCAAGTTCTGGCTGGAGGAGTACCATCTTGACGGCTTCCGTTTCGACGGGGTCACGAGCATGATTTACTGGGATCATGGCCTAGGCAAGGATTTCGGTGATTACGCCCTATATTTCGACCAGGGAGTTGACGAGAATGCTGTGACTTATCTGGCTCTCGCCAACATGCTCATAAAGGAAATCAAGCCTCAGGCCGTCACGATCGCTGAGGATGTGAGCGGAATGGCCGGTTTGGCCGCTCCTTTTGATGCCGGTGGAGTGGGATTTGACTTCAGGATGGCAATGGGTATAGCCGACCATTGGATCAAGTGGATCAAAGAGAAATCCGATGAGCAGTGGAGCCCCGGTGAGATCTGGTACGAGCTGACGAACAAGCGGGCTGACGAGAAGACCATCAGCTATGCCGAATGTCACGACCAGGCTCTTGTGGGCGACAAGACCATCATCTTCCGCCTGATTGACAAGGAGATGTATTTCTCAATGAATAAGGACTCGCAGAACCTGCTGGTAGACAGAGGAATAGCCCTGCATAAACTAATTCGTCTGGCCACTGTCGGAACCGCCGGGGACGGATATCTCAATTTCATGGGTAACGAATTCGGTCATCCGGAGTGGATTGACTTCCCTAGAGAGGGGAACGGATGGAGCTTTGACCATGCCAGGAGGCTTTGGTCACTCTCTGACAACGGATTCCTCCGTTACGGCTGCCTGAGGGAGTTCGACAAGGACATGATCGGCATTGTGAAGAAGAATGGCATAATGGCTGTCAAGCCGGAGTTGCTAAGGGCTGATGAAGAAAAGAAAATCTTGATATTCAAGCGCAAAAACCTTATCTTCGCGCTGAATTTTAACCCGGCCGGATCCTTTGCCGATTATGGCTTCCAGGCCCCTCCGGGCAAATATGTCAAAGTCCTCGATTCCGATGAGGGGAAGTATGACGGATTCTCCCGGCTCGGGCTGGATTCCGAACACTTTACCGTTGACGGAGAGTTGAGGCTTTATCTGCCGAGCCGTTGCGCGCTCGTGCTGAAAAAAGAAGATTGAAATTAGTAATACAGTAATATGGCTTTTTTGAAATTCAACAAGTCCGAGCTGGTCAATCTCTCATATTCATTGAAACGGGAGATTATCAACGCCAACAAGACCGGAGCCTATTGCAACACTTCCATAGTCACTTGCAACACTAGGCGTTATCATGGTCTTCTGGCCGTTCCGATTGACAAGTTCGGAGGAAAGACGCACCTTCTTCTCTCCTCTATGGATGAGAGTCTTGTGCTGAATGGCAAGCAGTTCAATCTGGGCATACACTGCTATGGCGATATCTATGAGCCCAGGGGACACAAGTACATCATCGATTTTGAGGCTGATCCGGCTCCCAAGGTGGTTTACAAAGTCGGAGGCACCATGTTCGCGAAAACGATCCTTCTCGCTCCTGACGCCGATCAGGTCCTGATCCGCTACGAGATGCTTGCCGCTCCGGCTAAAGAGAAGCTTTTGCTGACACCTTTCCTCGCTTTCCGCGACATACATGCCCTGACCGAAGAGAACAACTCCGCGCGTACTGAGGGCTGGGAGGTGGCCAATGGTATGGCTTGGAACCTTTATGACGGCTTCCCTGATCTGAACCTTCAGTTCAACACCAAGGATGTCAAATTCGTCAACACCCCTTGCTGGTACAAAGGAATCACTTATTCCGATGAGTACAGGAGAGGATTTGACTGCCGAGAGGACCTTTACGTCCCTGGTCATTTCGAGGTGGAAATGAGCGAGGGTGACTCTATTGTGTTCTCGGCTTCCGTGTCAGAGATCAAGCCTGTCGGGCTCAAACGTCATTTCGACTCGGTCCTGTCGAAGATTCCTCCGGTGACCTCTTACCATGACCAGCTTGTCCGCCGCTCGGACATCCTTATCCGCAACCGTGGCGGGCGCAAGCAAATAACAGCTGGATTCTCATGGATGCAGACCGGCCTTTTGAGAGAGACTTTGATGGCCCTTCCCGGCCTGACCCTCTATTCCAAAGGTGACAAAGCTTCTTTCGAGGAGATTCTTGATAATCTCATCGCTGACGAGCAGGAGAGGCTTTTCCACAAGACCACTCAGGTGGAGGCTCCATTGAGACTCACCAACGTGTTGAGGCAATATGTTGATTTCGGTGCCAATGAGAAGGCTGTCTGGAACAAATATGGGCAGACCGTGAAAGGGGTTCTCCAGAGCTACCTGCCGGGAAGGCGCGCCGAGGTTTCAATGCAGCCTAACGGCCTGCTGTGGGCCCAGCTTGAAGGTTGGGCGCTCTCTTGGATGAACGCCTACATCGACGGCAGGCCTGTCACGGAAAGGGCTGGATACCAGGTGGAGACCAACGCGATGTGGTACCAGTCCATCCTCTACGCTGTCGAGATGGAACGGAAATATGGCAACGACGGAGAGTTCGAAACGTTCTGGTCCAGGATTCTCAGTCTTGTGAAAGAGAACTTCCAGGCTGTCTTCTGGAACCAGAGGGCAGGCTACCTGGCCGATTATGTGGACAATTACGGTCAGCATCTCGAGGTTCGTCCGAATATGCTTTACGCTCTTTTGGGAGATGATATTCCTGTCGAGCCGGAGGTCGCCAAAGCTGTGCTTCAGGTGATTGACAACGAGCTTGTCACCCGCAGGGGAATCAGGACTCTTTCTCCAAGGGATATCAATTACAAGGGTGTTTACGAGGGTTCCCAGCGTGAGAGGGATCTCGCCTACCACGGTGGAAGCACCAGGGTCTACTTGCTCGCTCCTTATGTGGCGGTCAGCTTCAAGATGAAGGGCCCCTCCTTCCTGAAGAAAGCCCAGTGGCTGGTAGAAGGGTTCTATGAGGATTTGAACAAGCACGGTGTCGGGGCATTCTCCGAGCTGTACGATGGCGATCCGCCCCACGAGCCTCACGGAGCCATATCATCGGCATTGAGCACCTCAGCCCTGCTGACAGTGGACAATATCATTGAGAAATACGAGGAGGAACTATAATATGAGAGTTCTGATGTTCGGGTGGGAGTTCCCGCCCCATATCGCCGGAGGGCTCGGAACAGCCTGTTACGGCATTGTCAAAGGCCTTGTCGAGAATGGCGTGGAGACTATCTTTGTGATGCCTTCCGCGTCTGGAGATGAGGACGGGAGTGTGGCCACCATAATCAACGCCAGCGACGTGCCTGTCATGTCGGTCGCTTCCTCGGTCGACGAGTTCCTTGACAAGGTGCGTTTTGTCCGTGTCGGGACCAACATGATCCCTTACACCAACCCGGATGAGTTCTATGAGCTCGTCGAGGCCGAGAAGAAGCAGCGCGAGGTGTCTTCCGACAAGATTTACGGGTCGAAGTACCGTTTTTCCGGTAAGTACGGGTCCAACCTTCTGGAGGAGGTCGCCCGTTATGCCATGGTTGGTGGGACTATAGCTGTGGAGCATCAGGATGAGTTCGACGTCATCCACGCCCATGATTGGCTGACCTACCTCGCTGGAATAGCCGCTAAGGAATTGACCGGCAAGCCGCTTGTGGTGCATGTCCACGCCACCTCTTTCGACCGTGGTTCTGAGGACATGATCGACTCCAGGGTCTACAGTATTGAGAAACGAGGTATGGAGGCCGCTGACAAAGTGATGGCTGTCAGCGACTTGACCAGGAATATTGTGATCAACAAGTACGGTATTTCCCCCGACAAGGTAGTGACGGTCCACAACGCCGTGGATTTTAGCGGCCGTGAGAATCTCCAGGTCGAGAGGGGAGTCCGCGACAAAGTTGTCACCTTCCTCGGCAGGATCACCTTCCAGAAGGGTCCGGAATATTTCATCGAAGCCGCGGCCAAAGTCCTTAAGAGGACCTCGGGAGTGCGTTTCGTGATGGCCGGGAGCGGGGATATGATGAACCGCTGTATCCGACATGCCGCCCGTTTGGGAATCTCTGACCGTTTCCATTTCACAGGATTCTTGAGGGGAATGGATGTCCAGAAGATGTTCGCTCTTTCTGATGTTTATATAATGCCCTCTGTCTCAGAGCCTTTCGGAATATCCCCGCTCGAAGCCATGAGGAGCAACGTCCCTTCCATCATATCCAACCAGAGTGGTGCGGCCGAGGTCTTGAAATATGCCTTCAAGGTCGATTTCTGGGATGTCGACGCGATGGCGGACGACATCTACGCCCTTCTCAATTATCCCGCCCTCGCTGATTTCGCGGCGAAGGAAGGCTACGAGGAGGTCAACCGATTGAAGTGGAACTACGCCGCCGCCAAGATGAAGAAAGTTTACGAATCCGTCATAAAATAATCAGCCATGAAAAAGAGTATATGTCTATATTTTCAAGTCCATCAGCCCACCAGGTTGAGATTGTACCGTTTCTTTGATATCGGCAAGGACTCCCATTACTATGATGATTTCACGGACAGGACCATCCTCCATAGGATTGCCCAGAAGTGCTATCTTCCGATGAACCAATTGCTTCTGGATCTTATCAAGAAGTATGGGAAGGATTTCAAAGTCACCTTCTCGATCACCGGTTCCGCTCTTGAGCAATTCGACAGGTATGAGCCTGAGGTGGTGAGGAGTTTCAAGGAATTGGCCGATACCGGTCAGGTGGAGTTCCTCGCTGAGACATATTACCACTCCCTTGCCTCCCTGGCCAATGAGGGTGAGTTCAAGCACCAGGTGGAAAAGCATGTCAAAGCCATCGAGGATCATTTCGGAGTCACTCCCAAGGCTTTCAGAAATACCGAGTTGATATATTCCGACGGCATAGGCAAGCAGGTCTATGGAATGGGATTCAAGACCATGTTGACTGAGGGAGCCCGCCACATCCTCGGATGGAAGAGCCCGGACTTCGTCTATTCCAATCCTGTCCAGCCGGGTCTCAAGCTTTTGCTGCGCAACTACCAGTTGAGCGACGACATCGCTTTCCGCTTCTCTGACCAGGGATGGAAAGATTGGCCTCTTACCGCGGACAAATTCCTCTCATGGATGAAAGCAGCGGATGGGGATGTCATCAACCTGTTCATGGACTACGAGACCTTCGGTGAGCATCAGAAGGAGGCTTCCGGAATATTCGATTTCATGAAGGCTCTTCCCGGAGTAGTCCTGGCGGACGGATCTCTTGAGTTCACTACCCCTACCCTTTGCGCCCGCAAGCACCAGAGCGTAGGCGAGATCGAGGTTCCGGATCCGATCTCATGGGCTGATGAGGAGAGGGATGTCACCGCATGGCTCGGAAACGAGCTCCAGCAGGATGCCTTCAACAAGCTCTATGAGCAGTCCGAGAAGCTCGCCCTCCTCAACAACGCCGTCCTCTGGGAGGACTTCGGCCACCTTCAGGAGAGCGACCATCTCTATTACATGAGCACCAAGTTCTTCTCCGATGGGGAAGTGCACAGTTATTTCAACCCTTACAACACACCTTACGAGGCGTTCATCAATTACATGAACGCCCTGAGCGACTTCATCATCAGGATTGATGACGCAGTCGCCACTTTCGGGCAGGCCCCTGCCGCGGAAGAGGTCAAACCCGCTAAAAAGAAAAAGAAGTAAATGGCAAAAGAACTGATCAATCCGGACTACTTGTTCGAAGTCAGCTGGGAAGTCTGCAACAAGGTAGGAGGAATCTATACGGTCATCGCGACAAAGTCGCTTTACCTTAAAAGCCAACTCCACAAACACCACATCCTGATCGGACCGGATGTCTGGATGGACACTGAAAGCAATCCCGATTTCATCGAAGACAACCACCTTTACAGCCTATGGAAAGCCCAGGCCGCCTCTGAGGGACTCAGAGTGAGGCTCGGACATTGGAATGTCCCTGGCCGTCCCATAGCGATACTCGTGGATTTCAAACAGTATCTCACCAAGCAAAACGACATCCTGACCGAGTACTGGAAGCGTTTCGGGGTCGACTCACTCACAGGTAACTGGGATTATAAGGAGAATGTCCTGTTCGGCTATGCCGCAGGTCATGTCATTGAGAGTTTTTACAAGTTCAACCTCACCGTCGCCGACAAGGTCGTGGCCCAGTTCCACGAGTGGCAGACCGGGTCTGGCCTTCTCTACTTGAAGGACACCCAGATTCCTGTGGCCACGGTATTCACCACTCACGCCACCGTCGTCGGACGTTGTCTGGCCGGGAACAACCTTCCGTTGTATGACTCGATGCAGCTCTACGATGGAGACCAGAAAGCGGCCCAGTTTGGGGTTATCGCTCGTCATTCGATTGAAAAGATTTCCGCCCAGAACGCTGACGCTTTCACCACGGTGAGTGAGATTACCGCGAAGGAATGTGAGCGCTTTCTTGGCCGCGAGGTCGATGTGGTCACTCCTAACGGTTTCGAGAATAGCATCACTCCCGCCACTGACGAGCTCTTTATCGAGAAGCGCAAGGGCGCCCGCCAGAGGCTCATCGAAGTCGCCACCGCCATGTCCGGAGAGGAGGTCTCGAAGGACGCCATCCTAATTGGAATCGGTGGAAGGTACGAGTACCGCAACAAGGGAATCGACGTGTTCATCGACGCTTTGAAAAAGCTATCCGACACCGATCCCGCCGGCAGGGACATCCAGGCCTTCATCATGATTCCGTCCGGTCACAATGGGGCTGACAAGGACCTGGTGGCGAAACTTTCTGGAACGGGATCTCAGGATTACACGACCCAGGTTTCCCATTATCTGATGGATCCTTGGTCAGACGTGGTCACCCGCCGTTTCAGGGAATTAGGGTTCAACAACGCTAAGGGAAGCCGTGTAAAGGTCTATTTCATCCCGTCCTATCTCAACGGTAACGACGGAGTGTTCGGCAAGAAGTATTATGACCTTCTCGTCGGACTTGACCTGACTCTGTTCCCGTCATATTATGAGCCTTGGGGATATACTCCTCTGGAGAGCCTGGCTTTCAGGATCCCTTCTTTGACCACAAGCCTCTCCGGCTTCGGAATGTGGGTCAGGAGCCATTATGGCAAAGACCATCCCGGCATTACAGTCCTGGACAGGAGCGACTCCAATTACTTCGAAGTGGTGGACGGTGTCGTGGCCAGAGTCAAGGAGATAGCATCTCTGGATGCCGACGGCAGGAAAAAGTACATGGAGTCCGCTAAGGATGTCTCCACTATCGCCCTCTGGGAAAACCAGATACAGTATTACAAGGAGGCATATTCAGTGGCCTTGGGCAAGGTCATCGCCTCAAAAGGGGCTTTCCCCGACGATCTTAACAAAGATAAACCAATGGCATACGACAAGATAGAAATAAATGCCCCCCAATGGAAGAGCGTGATGGTCACTCGCCATCTCCCTGAGGCTCTTTCCGGGCTCGAGACACTTTCAAAAAACCTCTGGTGGTGCTGGAATGAGAGCGCCAAGGCTCTCTTCAAGTCCATCGACTCCGTGGTCTGGCACAACACCAGCCACAACCCGATGGCCCTTCTTGATATAGTGAGTATCAAGAGGTTCAATTCCCTCGCCAAGAACGAGGCCTTCCTGAATAGCTACAACGCCGTCATGGATGAGTTCAATTCCTACATGGCCCTTAAGGCTGAGAGGACAGATCCTTCGATAGCGTATTTCTGCATGGAGTACGGTCTCGACACTTCCCTCAAGATTTATTCGGGAGGTCTTGGTATTCTCGCGGGAGACTATCTCAAGGAAACCAGTGACATGAATGTAAACCTTGTTGCTGTCGGCTTCCTTTACAGGTACGGTTATTTCACCCAGGTTCTTACGGGACAGGGTGAGCAGGTGGCCCAGTACGACGCGCAGGACTTCACAAAGATTCCCGCCGAACCGGTCTTGGACCAGAATGGCAACTGGATGACCACAAGTGTGGCTTTCCCTGGAAGGAATATCACCGCGAGGATATGGAAAGTGGCTGTCGGCCGTACGGATCTCTATCTGCTTGACACTGATTATGAGGCCAATATCCCTGAGGACCGCCAGGTTACCTACCATCTCTATGGTGGCGACTGGGAGAACCGTCTGAAACAGGAGCTGCTTCTCGGAGTCGGAGGTATCAGAGCCCTCAGGAATCTTGGTATCAATCCTCAGATCTATCATTGCAATGAGGGCCATGCCGCATTCACCGGTCTGGAGAGACTCCGTGAATATATCCAGGAAGATAACCTGGACTTCGGTGAGGCTGTCGAGGTGGTCAAAGCGTCGTCTTTGTTCACTACCCACACTCCTGTTCCCGCTGGCCACGACTCCTTTGACGAAGGCCTTCTCAGGAAGTATATCGGCCACTATCCCCAGCGCCTCAAGGTCGACTGGGAGACTATGATGTCTCTGGGTAAGCCGAACGGCTCTGACCAGAATGAGAAGTTCAGTATGAGCTTCCTGGCCTCCAGCCTCTCGCAGAATGTCAATGGCGTGTCCTGGCTTCATGGTGAGGTCAGCAAGGGAATATTCAACAGGATGTACCCTGGCTATCTCCCCGAGGAGTTGTTCATCAGCTATGTCACGAATGGTGTGCATTACCCGACTTGGGCGGCGGCCGAGTGGCAGAAGATCCATGCCAAGGTCTTTGGTCCGGAGTTCAAGACCCACCACTATGACAAGTCTTGCTTCGACGGGATCTACAAGGTTGATGACGAAGAGATTTGGAACACCCGGAAGATCTTGAAAGAGAGACTGATAAAGGTGGTCAAGGAGATAATATCCGATTCCACTCTTTGCAACCACTATTCCCCGAGTCAGATTGTCGCCATAAAGGAGAATCTGAGGGACGATGTGCTCACTATCGGTTTCGCCCGCAGGTTCGCGACATATAAGAGAGGAACCCTTCTCTTCACCGACCTCGATCGTCTCGACGCGATAGTCAACGATCCTGAGCATCCCGTGCAGTTCCTCTTCGCTGGTAAGGCCCATCCTGCCGATAAGGCTGGACAGGATCTTATAAAGAGGATTGTGGAGATTTCCAAGCAGGATCGTTTCCTCGGAAAGATCGTCTTCGTTCCCGGATACGACATCCGTCTCGCGAAACGTCTTGTCCAGGGTGTGGATGTGTGGATGAATAACCCCACTCGCCCCCAGGAGGCCTCCGGTACTTCAGGCGAGAAGGCTTCTATGAACGGTGTCATGCATTTCTCGGTGCTTGACGGCTGGTGGGTTGAAGGTTATAAGGAAGGTGCCGGTTGGGCGCTTCCTCAGGAAAGGGCTTATGATGACCAGGGTTATCAGAATGAGCTTGATTCCGCTACTATCTACACTATTCTCGAAAACGAGATCGCACCCGCTTATTATGATGTGGATCCCGCCCTTGGTCTTTCACCCAAGTGGGTCGGCTACATCAAGAACACTATCGCCCAGGTGGCCAGCAACTTCACCACCAACAGGATGTTGACTGACTATTGCAACCAGTATTATATTCCTCAAGCCAAGAGGGCTGAAGAGGTCATTTCCGACGACTTCCGCCTAGCGAGGAAGATCTCCGCTTGGAAGAAGATGGTTCGTCGCCAGTGGAAGAACATTGAGGTGATTTCCCAGACTCAGCCGGATGCCTCCTATAACCTCTCAATGCATAACAGCTTAAAGGTTGAAGTGGTACTGAACATTGGAGATCTCGCTCCGGAGGACATCGGTGTTGAAGTGATTTTCGCATCGGTTGACCGCAAGCATAAGCTTCACATCCAGGAGCGTTACGAATGTCAGGTGGTTGAGTTCAACGATGGTGTGGCCAAATACCAGACAGCTATAGTGCCGGACAAGACTGGTATGTACCAGGTGGCTACGAGGATGTACGCCAAGAACCCTCTGATGCCTCACCGTCAGGACTTTGAGCTGGTGAAATGGTTGTAGCGACTGGTTTTTTCGACGGTGTCCATCTTGGGCACCGTCTTGTGCTTGAGAAACTTGTCTCCGCCGCGAAGGAGAGGGGAGAAGGGAGTGTTGTGGTGACCTTCTGGCCCCATCCCCGAAATGTCCTGCAGGATGACGCCAGGAATCTCAGGTTGCTGACATCCTTATCTGAGAAGAAAGAACTGATTTCGTCCATCGGGGTGGACAAGGTTGAGGTGTTGCCTTTTACCAGGGCCTTCAGCCGTTTGACGACCAAAGAGTATCTTGAGGAATATGTCAAAGGCAGGCTTGACGGGAGTGCTATCCTGCTTGGCTATGACAACCGTATCGGAAGCGACCTGCTGGGCCCTGACGAAATAGGGGAAATAGCTGAAAGTGTGGGCCTTGATGTTATCCGGACGAGCAGTCTCTCTGTCCCTGGAGGGAAGGTGATCAGTTCCACGAAGATTCGGGAGGCTATATCATGTGGTGATGTGGTGACTGCCGCGGGGATGCTCGGGTACAAGTATTCATTACTCGGGGTCGTTGTCGCGGGCAACCGGCTTGGACGGACGATTGGTTTCCCGACAGCGAACATGAGACTTTACGAGCCTTTGAAACTGCTTCCTGGCAATGGAGTGTATTCAGTCGAGGTAGAATTCCTTGGGCGTCATTACCGAGGGATGTGCAACATCGGCACCCGGCCTACGGTCAACGCCGGCAGCGACCGGACTGTCGAGACGAATATCTTTGATTTCGACGAGGACATCTACGGGCTAGACTTGAAGGTCACATTCCTGAGGAAGATCCGGGAAGAGTGTCGTTTTGTCTCCATGGAAGCCCTTAAATCTCAATTGGTTCTTGACCGCCAGGCCTGCCTGGAAGGTTAAGTGTTCAATTGGATTGTTTTATTTGATATCTTTACACTTCGTATAAGCTATTTGGAGAATGAGAAAGAGTTTGATAGCGTCTTTGTTCTGCCTTTGGGCGCTCTTTGCCGCAGGGTGTTCCTCTCATGAGGGTAAGGTCATGAAAAGGTTCATGTCCAGTGAGATAGTTTTTCCTTCCAGTCTCGTGAGGATCGAAGGCAGCCAGGAGAAGCATCCTGACCTGAATGACCCGGCAGTGCGCCTTGTCATCTATGTTGATTCGCTCCAATGCTCCTCCTGCCATCTCAACCGAATGCCCAAGTATTCCAAGTACGCCTCTCTTGGCTCATTATATCCGGATTTCGAGATAGTGGGTATAATATGGCCGAATGCCGAGAGTCGGGAGACGATCGCCGCGGATGTCGCGCACCGCTCTTTTCCCTTCGACATATTCATAGATGAGGATGGCTCTTTTGGTACTGCCAACCCTTCGATCCCGAAGAATCGTGACAGCCATTGTTTCCTTTTAGGGACTGATTTCAGGCCTATCCTGGCGGGAGATCCCGCATCCACCAAGGGAAAAGAGATGCTTCTTGACAGAACGTTATACTCGATTTACGGAGAGAAGTGAAAAAGATTTGATTTTACGGGCTTTTTGATTACATTTGCAATTGACGAACAGGGTTCTGCCAAGCAAGGGCGGAACTCCGTTCGGTTTATGTGAAGAGAATAAACCAAGTATTATGGCAGAAATACATTACATGACCCAGGAAGGGTTGGACAAATTGAAGAAGGATCTCGCCGAGGCTCTCGCCCAGCGTCCTGTCATCTCCGCGGCGATCGCGGAGGCCAGGGAGAAGGGTGACCTCTCCGAGAATGCTGAGTACGACGCTGCCCGTGAGGCGCAGGGCCTGCTCGAGGTAAGAATCGCTAAACTTAAAGATTTGGTGGCTAACGCCAAGGTCATCGACGAGTCCCAGGTCAGTACCGACAAGGTACAGATGTTGAACAAGGTCAAGGTTGAGAACCTGACCATGAAGAGTGTCATGGAGTTCACCATCGTCGGAGAGACCGAGGCTGATTTCGCCCATGGAAAACTAGCCTCGACCACGCCCATCGCACGTGCCCTTCTAGGCCATTCCAAGGGTGATATCGTAGAGGCTACGGTACCTTCAGGCGTGATCAAATTCAAGATTCTTGACATTACCATTTAAGGCTATGGCTACTATATTCTCAAAGATCGCCGCTGGGGAAATCCCTTCTTTCAAGGTTGCTGAGAGCGAGGATTTCTACGCTTTCCTTGACATCAATCCGATGGCTCCCGGCCACACCCTTGTGATCCCCAGAGAGGTTGAGGACGACTATATCTTCAATCTTGATCCCGCCACCTATGAGGGGCTGTGGGCTTTCGCCCGCAAGGTAGCTCTCGCGATCAAGGCGGCCATCCCGTGCCAGAGGGTCGGAGTGGCTGTTCTGGGGATGGAGGTCCCCCACACCCACATCCATCTCGTGCCTCTTCAGACTGAGGCTGACATGGATTTCAGGAAAGAGAAGCTCCACCTCTCCCCGGAGGAGAACAAGGCGATAGCAGAAAGAATATTCCAGGAATATGAGAAATTATAGTTTTATATTAGTGGCGGCGACCATTCTGGCGGCCGCTTCTTCGTGTTCTGATAAAGTCCGTGTGGACGGAGTCCTTTCAGGCGCTCCTGATTCAAAGGTCGTTTTCACCAAGCTTGCTGGGAGCACCTTCAACGTGCTTGACACGGTCAAGACAGGCTCCGACGGTTCTTTCTCATATAAGATCGATGTCGCTCAGGGCCAGCCTGAATTCGTGTATATATTCCATGATGACACCAAAGTCGCGTCCCTTCTTCTTCAGAATGGCGACAAGGTCAAAGTGACTTCTGATCTTAATGGAAACTACACTGTCGAAGGATCAGAGGAAAGCGCCAAATTGAAGTCGGTTGAGGATGACTTCGCCGCGTTCATGAAAGATTTCTCTACCTCTGTTGACGCCGGTGACAGTCCCGCGGCTTCCAGGAAGTATGTCGAGTATTACAGGTCCAGGGTCAAATACGTGATGGATAATTGTAAATCATTGACTTCCATTCCGGTCCTGTACCAAAAGATCAATGACGATTTCCCTGTGTTCAGCCAGTCGACGGACGCTATTCATTTCAGGACAGTCCATGACTCGCTTGCCAAGGTCTATCCGGATTCCAAGTATGTGGCCGCCCTTGGTGGTGAGACTGACAGGAGGCTCACTGTCCTGTCTATCGAGCAGAAGCTGAGCACAGCTGGTGAGGCGGGTTACCCTGATGTGGAGATGCCTTCCATCGACGGGAAGAAAGTGAAGATCAGTGATTTGGACTCAAAAATGATCATGGTTTATTTCTGGCAGGCTGCTGACGCCGCACAGAAGATGTTCAACCAGGATGTTCTCCTTCCGATTTACAAGACCTTCCATCCCAAGGGTCTGGAGATATATTCAATCTCTCTGGACACTGACAAGGGAGTTTGGGCCAGTGCCGTGAAGAGTCAGAACCTTCCTTGGGTCAATGTTTGCGACGGGTTCGGAGCTGCCAGCACTGTTATCTACACATACAATGTCTCCGGGGAATTGCCCGTTGCCTTCTTTATCGAGAACGGGGAACTTAACCCGACGACTGTCTCTTCTGAGAAAGAGCTCAGGGCCTTCCTCTCTTCGAAACTAAAATAACCCTTCTCAACCACATAAAAAATAACACTACATGGCATTAATGATCATTCAGCTGCTGATAGTTCTCGCCGCCCTCTATGTTGGCTCGAGATATGGTAGCTTAGCGCTCGGCGCGATCTCCGGAATCGGCCTGGCTATTTTGGTTTTCGGTTTCGGGATGAAGCCCGGTACGCCTCCCACCGACGTCATTTACATAATCATCGCCGCGGTCACATGCGCTGGAGTCCTGCAGGCTTCCGGTGGTATGGATTGGCTTATCCAGCTTGCGGAGAAGATGCTCAGGAAGCATCCGGATCGTATCACCATCCTGGCCCCCTTCACAACTTTCTTCCTGACTGTTCTCGTGGGTACCGGTCATGTGGTATATACCCTTATGCCGATTATCGTGGACATCGCCATCAAGAAGGGAATCCGTCCCGAAAGGCCTTGTGGCGTGGCTTCTGTCGCTTCCCAGGTGGGTATCACTTGTTCTCCGATTGCCGCCGCCGTGGTCGCTTTCGTGACCATTTCCAACTCTAACGGATATGATGTGTCTATCCCTCAGGTGCTTATGGTGACCATCCCCGCCTGTTTGATAGGTCTGCTGTTCGCCGCCTTGGCTTCTTTCCGCAGAGGAAAAGATTTGGATAAGGATCCTGAGTTCCAGAAGAGAATAGAGGATCCCGCTGTCCGTGATTATGTCTACGGAAGTGATGCCACCACCCTTGACAAGGTTATCGACAAGAAGGCGAAGCTGGCTGTTTACATATTCCTTTGCGCCATCCTTGTGATTGTCGGCCTGGCTTTCTGCCAGATGGTGATGAGCAAGGAAGCTCTGGCCAAACTCCCGAAGATGAATATAGCCATACAGATTATTATGCTCTGCGCCACAGCATTGATGATAATCTTCAGCAAGGTGGATCTGAAGAAAGCCGCCGCGGGTTCCGTCTGGCGGTCTGGAATGGTTGCCGTCGTCGCTATCTATGGTATCGCGTGGATGGCAGACACTTACTTCGGAAATTATATGGACCAGATCAAGGAGATGCTGACCGGGATCGTGACACAGTATCCTTGGTCTATAGCCTTGGTCTTCTTCCTGGTTTCCGTGCTGATCAACTCCCAAGGGGCCGTGGTCGTCGCCATGTTGCCTCTGGCTTATTCCCTTGGCATTCCCGGGCCGGTTTTGTTGGGTGTCCTGCCGAGCGTTTACGGCTACTTCTTTATCCCGAATTACCCTTCGGATATCGCCACGGTCAACTTCGACCGTACTGGCACCACGGTGATCGGCAAGTACCTTCTGAACCACAGCTTCATGATGCCGGGATTGATCAGCGTGATCGTTTCCACCATAGTGGGTTATTTGATGACCATGGTTCTCTTCCCGGGCTACTTCGCCGGACTGTAGCCTGATTTGAGCGTTTTAAGGAAATCGCTGAAATACAATGCTTTATGAAAATCGTGTAGCTTATTCGGCTACACGATTTTTGTATATTATTAATACACAAGTAATTCTGAAAAACAATGTTACATTTTCATTCTTTTTTCGTTTATTAGAGTAGAGAACTGAAATTGATGGCAAAGGATTTCCTGACAGAGGCGTTCATCTCCTTGAAGGACAGGTGGAAGGCGGAGGACGCCCTCCAAGAGGCTTTCTGCCGCCTCTGGGGAAGGAAATACAAGGCAAGGAGCTTGAAAGAGGCGGTCGGTCTGCTGTCAAGGACAGGAAAGAACATCGAGATCGACGAGTTCAGGAGGTCTAGCAGAAGAAGGACAGTTGGTTTTGAGGGCTTGGCGGTTGAGGATGAGGGAAGTTCCCGGGGCGAGATGGAGTCGTTGTTCAGAAAGGTTGAAGCGTCAGTGGAGAAGGAACTGTCTGAGACTCAGAAAGAAATAATAAGAATGCACGAATATGAGGGGATGACTTTCGAGGATATAGCGGATGAGCTCGGTATGGCTCCGGCGGCGGTCCGGATGCAGGCATCCAGAGCCAGGAAACTGTTAAGGGATAAATTCAGGGATGATTATGAAAAGTGTTAATGAATTGATAGAAGGCTATTTCGAGGGGACTCTCTCGCAGGACGAGGAGACCGCCTTAAAGGTATTCTTGGCATCAGAAGAAGGCCAAGGCCCTGAATATGACGAGGTGTGCGCCGTCATGGGCTATTTCGCCGCCGGCCGTGCTGTTATCTTTGGCAATACTAAGGCCATCACTTCCCGGAGGTCGGAGACTCCTCCGGCGAGCATTTACCCGGATAGGGCGCGAAGCGCAGCGAGACGGAGGAGCCTTCGACGCCGGGAGGCCGTATGGACTCGATTTCTGGCTGTCGCCGCGAGTCTGGCAATAATCATCACCCTCGGGGTGAGTCTATATAATAAAACTAATGTTTGTGTCTCGTACGTGAGCGGACAAAAGATCACCGACAAGGAAGTTGTAATGAACGACGTCGACAACATCCTCGCGGATCTGCTTTCCGACCGGACAGACATGGAAGAACAACTTACAGGTATTTTTGGAGAATAGGTACTTATGAAAAGATTCATAATCATAACCTTAGGCGCATTCTTGTCCTTGGCCCCACCTGCCTTGGCTCAGGCTGGCCTGCAGATAGACAGTCTTTTTAACGGGGCTATTGTGCCGGCTTCCACTATCACTGAATCCGTTGTCAGCGGTAAGGAGCTCAAGTCGTACAATCTGGATTATTTCCGGAGCGTCAGATTCAAGGCGACAGACGCCGAGATAGACAAGATCATCTCCTGGTTGGAGGTTGACGCGTTGGTTGCTGTCAACAAAGAGATGGATTCCGAGGAAGGCAAGTTGGTTTACGCGCTGCTTAGTTTCCCGGCTGACAGGAACAGGAACAAGTACGTGGGCTATCAAATCAAGGAAGTGTCCGGCGGTAAGTTCGTGACAGTGGTTTACCTGACGGGAAAGGCTTCGTTGTCTGACCTGAAAGTCATTTTTAAGCACAGATAGAAATAATTGATGATGAAAAAGATAATTATCGCGGCCATCATTGCCGCAACCTTCACTTCAGTCGGTGTTTTCGCTCAGGAAAGAGCGGACACTGTAAAAAACAAGGCGGCCGATGTCACGTCACAAACAGATACCATCCTGATCCAGCTTCCTAGTGGTTCCTCCGATAGGAAGCACATCCATTTGGATTTCGATATTCCTTTTTATCACAAGATTAAAAAAACCGGCACCAGTGCGGTAGTGGGTGCTATGGGAGTGGGAGCGATATTCTCCAACTCGGCTGCGCCTTTGGATTTCAGCCCGCAGAATTCCCTGGAATTCTATTACTATGCCCTTGATTCACACACATATACCCACGGACACAACACATTCTCATTCGGCCCGGGAATCACTTTCAGGAATTTGGGGCTTACAGGAGGGAATGCGATGAGCATGGCTGAGAACGGGCAGATTCCTGTCGCTCCATTCCAAGGCGGGGCGCTGAAGGTCTCCAAATTGAGGGTGTTCAGCCTGAACACGCCCCTGTTGTATTCATTCGATTTCGGAGGTGGATTCGGTTTTACACTTGGCCCGGTGGTCAATCTCAATGCCGGCAGTTCCATCGTCAACAAGTATAGCCGTAATGAAGATAAGGATAAGGATAAGTACAAGCGCGTACACTGCAACATAATTACGGTTGATGCGATGTTCCAGCTGAACCTCAAGTACTTCAGCATCTATGCGAAGTACTCGCCTATGAATCTAATGGACAAGAAATACTGGCCCGAGTTCAATACCTGGTCAATCGGAATCGCCCCGTTTTGATTATAATTGACATTTATAAAGCGTTTACAATGAGATTATTTATTCATTTAGCTTTGGCGGCGATGGTTCTCGGCTCGTGCAGCATGATTGGATCCATTGCCGAAAGGGGAAACGGCGTCGCCGTGACAGCACCCATCAAGGTGGAAGGATTCAGTTCCATATCGATCCCGTCGTCAATCGACGTTGTATATACAATCTCCGACGAAGAACAGTCGGCCTTGCTCACTTGCGATGAAAACCTGCTGGAATATTATGACATCCATGTGGAGGGGAACACATTGGTTGCCGATGTCAAAAGCGGAACTATTTGTTTGTCTCCGAAGGTCAAGACAGTCCTGGCTGTCAGCGCTCCCGTTCTCGAGGGTGTGAAAGTGTCAGGGTCGGGTGACTGCACAGTCCAGGGTGATATTCCAACTTGTGACCAGTTCTGCCTGAGATGTTCCGGAAGCGGCGGCATCTCGGTTTCCGGGTCAGTCAGTTGCGTGGCATACAGTTCATCGGTTACTGGCAGCGGTGAAATCAGTGTGGGAAGCATCAATGCCCAGTCGGCGGAAATCAGCATATCGGGATCCGGGGACATAACCATCGACGGTATCTCTGCCGACAACATAAGGGCACGCACCACAGGTAGCGGTGACATAAGCCTCGTGTGCAAGGATGCTGGAAGCATTGACGCATCCATCTCCGGTTCAGGCAATATACGTCTCTGTGGCACCGCCGGCAGCCTCCGGAGCAAGCGCTCCGGCAGTGGAAGTATTTACACAGAAACCCTACGGATTCCCTAAACGAAAAACGGTAGATAAAACCTTCGGAATCCCTTTCCTTTCTCGGGAATATTCATTAAATTACATAGGTTTTGGCGTTGGTTCGCCGAACTGGCTACTACATCATCATTGACGGGTTATTATTTAGATTCCGTGCAAGATTTCCGCTATTCGGGATTTAATATATAGACTTTAAGATATAGACATTATTAGTCAAAGATGAAACAATGGATTTACCCGCTTATCGTTCTTCTGCTGTCGGCATGCTCTGGGTTGTCGGGAGTTGAGGAAGGCGTAAAAGGAGAGGAAGTGGAAGAACTGACTTCAGTTTATATCTCTCGTTGTTCTGCTTCATCTTCCATGGAAGTGCCTATAAAATTCGTTGAGAGGATTTTCCCTAGCGACGCTTTTATGCAGGTGAAAAAGGATGCCGGAGGCAAGCAGGTAGACTTGGTTATACACTATGAGTTCCCTTCAGAAAATGGGGGATCCATGAGTGAAACCTTCGATCTTTACCTTAAATCCGTTCCTTTTTCGAAAGAAGGAACAAAGATGTGCTTTAACATAACCTCCCTCACTGGCATAGTTTCAATAGGAACTAACAATTCGGAAATCCCCTTCACGGATGTTAGTGTATCCGGTATGTTGACTCTCCTTCCTGATGCCCTTTCGACAGATCTTTCAATTTCAGGGTTCTTGAATGGTTATCCATTTAAAATGGTGTTAGAAAAACTATCAACGAACAAACCGGAATTCCCTATGTCCGGGGAAATATGTGGAGACCCATTCAGGTTCATGATCAGTTTTACCAACGATACGGCCAAGGAAATAACGGTAGAATTACGCTCTGTTTCAGGGGGAAATGTAGCTGAATCCATCCATCTGGATGTCGGAGAAACGTCTTCTTTCTACAGTCATGATAATCTGCTGCAATTGTATGTAACCGTCATCTCCCCGAAGGGGGGTGATCCCATAATAGTCGATAACTGGGAAGACCTGTCCTTGTCTATAGCCAGGGATTTTTGTATCGGCAACTTCAATGGAACTATAAAACCTCATTTTTTCACACTTTTGACCAACATAGTCAAAGATGGTTTTCTTGACAGTACCGTTCCAGACTAAATTACCGTCTGTCTTTTTTGCCTTTACAGGCCTTGATAGTGTCGAAACCTTGAGGATTCTATAGAATCCCTTTCGGTTTTCGCGAATAATCATTAAATTGCATAGGTTTTGGCGCTAGTTCGCCGAGCCTATGTTTTTTTTAATATCTAAACATCTAACATCATGTCACTGAACAAAGTAATGCTGATCGGTAACGTTGGAAGAGACCCGGAGATACGTTACCTTGACGGAAACAACCCCAACCAGGGCGCGACGAAGGTGGCCCAGTTCACCCTCGCCACGACTGAGCGCTATCGTGACCGCAATGGAGAACTTCGCGAGAACACGGAATGGCACAACATCGTGGCCTGGAGGAATTCTGCCGATGTGGCGGAGAAATTCATCCGCAAGGGCACCCAGGTCTACATTGAGGGCAAGCTTCGCACAAGGTCATGGACTGACCAGACGGGTAACAAGAGATTCACCACGGAGGTGGCGGTTGACAATTTGCAGTTGCTTGGCAAGAGAACTGATAATCCCGGAGCTGGCGAGCCTAGTCGCCCTTCGGCAAGCTCAGGGACAGGTTACCAGCCGCAGCAGCCGGTTTACCAGCCGCAGCAGCCTGTGTATCAACAGCCGGCACCTCAGCAAACCGCTCCGCAGGAACCGATGGACATCTCCTTGGGAGATAATCCCACCGATGACCTTCCGTTCTAGTATCCTATTGTAAATCAAAATATTCCTATAAGACATGAGCTCAAAACTTGACGTTGTCCTTGGCCTCCAGTGGGGCGATGAAGGAAAAGGCAAGATAGTGGATGTGCTGGCCGGTCGCTATCCGGCTGTCGCCAGATTCCAAGGAGGGCCTAACGCTGGCCATTCTCTCCATTTCGACGGAAAGAGTTTCGTCGTGAGGAGTATCCCTTCCGGAATTTTCCGCGAAGGATCTGTCAACATCATTGGCAGTGGAGTCGTGCTTGATCCCGTCACATTCAAAGAGGAGTGCGCCAATGTTTCCGCTATGGGAATCGAACCCAAGGGGAAGATAGTCATATCCAAGAAGGCGCATCTTATCCTTCCTACCCACAGGCTTCTTGACGCCGCTTATGAGGCGGCCGCCGGAAAGGGCAAGATCGGATCTACGCTTAAGGGCATCGGCCCGACCTATACTGACAAGGTTGGACGTCATGGTCTAAGGGTCGGGGATATTCTCGCTCCTGATTTCAAGGACCGTTTCGCCAAGCTAAAGGGACGTCACCTAAGGCTTTTGGCGGACCTTGGGTTTGAGTGCGATCCTGACAAGGACGAGGCCGCTTGGATGGAGGCTACCGAATTCCTGAAAGAGTTTGAGCTGGTTGATTGTGAGTATTTTGTGGATAGCCTGCTTAAGAACGGCAAGCCGATCTTGGCGGAAGGTGCCCAGGGTTCCATGCTTGATGTGGACTTCGGGTCATATCCTTTCGTTACATCTTCTTCTACCACCGTCGGAGGAGTCTGCACCGGACTAGGTCTGGCTCCTTCGAGGGTAGGGAAGGTTTTCGGAATATTCAAGGCGTATTGCACGCGTGTCGGTAGCGGTCCGTTCCCGACTGAGCTTTTCGATGAGACGGGGGAGACTCTCCGCCGTGTCGGGCATGAGTTCGGGGCTGTGACCGGTCGTCCCCGTCGCTGCGGCTGGTTGGATCTGGTCGCCTTGAAGTACACTGTGATGATCGATGGTGTGACTGACCTCATCATGATGAAATCCGACTGCCTGGATGATTTCGACACAATAAAAGCTTGCACCTCTTACAAGGTGGAAGGCGTTGAGACTGATCAGGTTCCTTTCGATATCTCGGCCCAGATCGAGCCGGTCTACACCGAGTTCCCTGGTTGGAAGAAAGATCTCACCGGGATCCGTTCCGAGGCGGAGCTTCCTAAGGAGTTCAAGGATTATATCAAGTTCATAGAGAACTTCCTCGGCGTCCCCGTCAGCATCATCTCCCTCGGCCCCGACCGCGAAGCCACCATCGAGCGCTAATCATTAGCAATCAAAAGTTTATAGGAGACGGAAGTAACCGTCTCCTATTTTATTTTGGGAATAAAAAATAATTCCCTAAATTGCGTCGTAAACTTAAATTAT
The DNA here is from genome assembly GCA_024693285.1 of Bacteroidales bacterium. Classification (GTDB taxonomy): domain Bacteria; phylum Bacteroidota; class Bacteroidia; order Bacteroidales; family UBA932; genus Cryptobacteroides. The sequence goes on along the minus strand of JAILLE010000034.1, from coordinate 2,771 downwards.
GTTAAATATGCCAGAATTATTTAGAATGTATGGTTTCCTATTCATGTTTTTTAGTCATGAGCATGAGCCTATGCATGTGCATGTTATAGGGAATAATGGTGAAGCGAAGTTTTCGTGGGATGGACAAGAGTTCGTATTGGTGAAATCTCGAAATGTGAAACCAAATGATTTGAAACGGATAGCAAGAACAATTGCTGACAACACTGATATCATTGTAAAGCGCTGGGAGGAATTGTTTGGTTAATAATTGGATGGAAAGGATACTTAAGATATGGTTTGATGGCGAGTGGCTGTATGGGCACGGGGATGACGATAAGGTTTATCGTCAGTCTTTGTTGTGGTATAACCCTTTGATGACTGCCTCATCGGAACAGAGGCAGAAATACTTTATCAGCGGTGAAGGAATACATTGGAGAGAGCTTGACACTGATGTCAGTTTCGAAAGTTTTCTATATCCAGAAGCAGAACCATCTGATTTCCAAAGGTTTTTCTTAACTCATCCCGAGATAAACATAGCTGGTTTAGCGCAAAGGGCAGGTATCAATGCCTCATTATTGCGAAACTATATTAATGGTTTCAAGAATCCCTCTCTGGAGACTATAAGGAAAATTAAAGCTTGCCTCCATTCCATAGGGAAGGAGTATCTTGATCCTGGATTCTAATCAGAATTATAATCAAAGTGTCGCTAAGGCGGATTCCATGGCGGAGAGGTCAGGGGTGAGGCCGGTCATGAATGGGTACCCGGTCAAGGCCTGGTAGAGAAGCCATCTGTTTCCGGGAATATAAATTCCGTCAGCGGCGGCGAGTTTCGCTCTTGCGACCTCGTCGAAAGATGGGTTCTTGTAGTTGGCCTCAAGGATGACCTTACCGTCGCATGCCCCCTCTCCAGCGAAATCGTCGGCACTGAACTCTTCGATTTCCGGGAGAGCCATAGGAAGAGTGTAAATAATTATATCACATTCTTTTACGGCTTCCTTGAAGTCCTTTATCGGATCCGGAATGAAGCCATATTCGGGCATGGCCTCGGCGATAGCCTGGGCCTTCTCGAACGTACGGTTCATCAAGACAGTGCCGAACCCTAGCTCACCAGCAGCGACAGCTGCTGCCCTCCCTGCGCCTCCGCATCCAACGATAAGGGCCTGAGGTTGCTGGTAGAAACGCCTTCCAAGGCTCATCAGGAAGAATTGGTGTAGCTTGATGAAGAAGCGGTCGCCATATTCCTTGATGAATTCCTCTACTATTCCAGGATAATACGCCTCGGCGATAGCCGCGACTATGCCTGTGAAGTCGGAGTTGTGGGCGGCGATGCCTTCCGAGGTCTTGACCAGCAGGTTTGTGGCTCCGATTCTTGCGACCGGCCCGGAGATCACGCCTTTCCCCTGTTCGGCCAGTTCCTCGACTCTTGCGTATGCCAGCTCTTTGAAGGGAGCGGTCACGTTGATGGCGGAATATTCCTCCTCGAACTTCTTGAAAGATGCCTCGAAATCAGCACCTTCTATCAGGTCATATTTGTAGGCCGATCCGTCCGGCTGCTCCTGTCCTTTATACGCCGCCTCGAAAAGAAGCGGACTCCTTGATGTCGCTATCGGATCCCCGATTAGGCCATATTTTCCCATGAGTGTTTTTTCTAACTTGTTTATTGTGAATTGTTTATTGAATCATGCATGGATTAATATTCCATGCATAATAATATAACTACCTATAAATCAGATGTTTCCGCAAAACGCCCGCTACGTTGCCGGACGGCTTCGAAGAGGAGGATGGCGGCCGAGACTGACACGTTGAGGGAGTCCAGGGCTCCGAGCATAGGGATGCGGATGTGTTTGTCGGCGGCTTTGCGCCAAATGTCTGTCAAGCCGGTTGACTCGGTGCCCATCACGATCGCGGTAGGGCCGGTCATGGGAGTGTCGTAGTAGAGCGAAGAGTCTTGAAGCTGGGCTGTAAGTATCTGAATATTATTTGCTTTAAGCCAGGATATGGTCTCTTCGGAAGTGGCTGCCGCGACCTGTCTTGAGAATATGGCTCCGATGCTGGCGCGGATGAGATTGGGGTTGTAGAGGTCGGTCAACGGGTCGCAGATGATGACCGCATCAGCTCCGGCGGCGTCAGCGCTTCTTAATACAGCTCCTAGGTTGCCGGGTTTCTCCACGCTTTCCAGCACCACTATCAATGGGTTCTCACTCAGCTTGATATCCTCCAGCCTCCTGTCTTTGTACTTCATCTCAGCGATTATTCCTTCCGTTCCTTCCCGGTAGGCTATCTTCTCATAAACATTCCTGCTGACCTCGAAGACCTTGGTTCCCTCCGGCAGGTTCAGTCCCGTCAGGGAGGGTATACCCCCTGAGGGACGTGCCACCCGCGGCACGGTAGCGGGGGGACCGCCGGCTTTGCCGGTGGTGGGGTCGGACGCAGTCCGACTCCCGAAGGGGGTACAGCCCTCCCTGACGGGGATAGATCCTTCGCCGCGCTCAGGATGACAGGAATAAATTTCCGGGCAGATGAATACGGTGTCGGGGATGAAGCCTGCGGTGATGCAGTGGTCAAGCTCGCGTCGACCCTCAACTACAAACAACCCTGCGGCCCGTCTCTCACGAGATTTCTCCTGGAGAGCCAGCAACTCTTTTATTTTCGGGTTCTGCCCCGATGTGATACACTCAAACATCCTCGAAAGCCCTAATCGTATTCCAGCACCGTCTTGATGAGCTTGTACTTGCTGACCATGCCGGTCTCACTCGTCTCGTGCGACCGTGTGCGGGTATTGTAGGCAAGAT
>JAILLE010000020.1 GCA_024693285.1 Bacteroidales bacterium | reverse complement strand
ACCGTAGCCACCCTCGGCTCGTAAGAGGGAGGGGCCCAGATCGATGGAGAGAGTGGGAAGACTTGTCTTCACAATCTCTCCGAGAGATGGGAGGGGCCGAGCGAAGCGAGGAGTCTGGACTGTCAGAGCCTGTCTCAGACGGTCGGAATAGTGCTGCAATTCGGTCGTAATGGCGTTTTGTGGCGATTAGAGTCATATCGGCGGGGCGGGTCTGGATGTCTCCGAAGAAATCATGGATGACAGATCGCATGGTGGAGATGAATTCATCGTGAATCGACTCATGGACAAGCACATAGTCAGGAGCCACGCATGTCTGGCCACCGTTGATGAACTTCCCTTTCGCTATCCTCTCGCAAGCAAGACGGACCGGAGCGCTCGCACATATAATAGCTGGACTCTTCCCGCCAAGTTCCAGAGTCACAGGAGTCAGATACTTCGATGCGGCCTCCATCACGATCTTCCCTACTCTGGGACTTCCGGTAAAGAATATATAATCGTAACGACGGGAGAGCATCTCTTCGTTGGACACATCGTTTCCAAGCACCTCAACCACCTCTGGATCAAAAGTTTCCGTAAGCATTTCCGAGACCAGACGGGAAACATTCGGAGTCTGGCGTGACGTCTTCACGACAGCAGTATTACCTGCGGCGAGAGCTGCGGCAAGAGGAGCCACAACCAGATGGAGAGGGTAATTGAACGGACCAATTACCAGGACTTTTCCGTACGGCTCAGAAATGACACGGCTTTTACCGGGCCAGAGAACCATAGGGGTCGCCGGGGCACCTGGTTCCATCCAGTCCCGAAGGTGAGACAAAGTATGGCGTATGTCATTATAGAGAAAGCCTATCTCAGTTGTGTAAGTCTCAAAAGATCCCTTCCCGAAATCCTTGTCAAACGCCTCGATGAAAGCGTCCTCACGGGCCTTTAAAGCATCCCGGAGGGCGTATATCCTCCTAACCCTGACACCATATTCTGTTTTCTCCAAATCACGGATTTCCTGCCAAGCGAGAGAGAACGCGACAATCGCCTGTGCGGCGATGTAGGTGGACATGACTATGAAGCCGCCACGAGGTACCTTTGTCGCTGTGAAATCTCCTATGGCGATGAAAGTATCGGAGATGGCGAATAGGAGGAATCCAATCGCCGCAATAAAGTATAAGGGCCTTCTTCTGTCTATACCGGCGGCTATGGCAGCAGTTATCAGGCACACGAAGGCGAAGGCGTAGACCCTGACCGCGACCCCAAGCGATCCTTCGAGATCAAATCGTCCTAAAACTGTCAGAACCACAATGGCGAGACAGGCGAAAAGAAGGGACACGAGTATCTTTCCGAATACTCCCTTGACTTTCCATGGAGCCGGTAATACGCTGAAATAGAGGATGTGACCGACGAAAAACGCCACGATACCCGCCATAAAGGGTCCAATGCCTCCGAACATCAAAAGCACATCCCCGATGGTTCCGGCGACTAACGCTAGAATAATTAAAGAAACACGCCTGCCTCGTACATCATGTTCCTTCAGAAGCAGGAATATTGACAAGGCGATGAGAGGCATCAGCAAAGGCTTGGAGCAAGCCGCCAGCCATGACACACCAAACCATTTCCCGGCCAGGTTCGCCACCACAGGAACCAGCCAGAGACATTTAAGGTATTTATTCATTAATAGTCAGCAATTTCTCAATAACTTGCGGGAAGTGCTCCATCTCAAGGACATGCTCTTTGGCGGCAATGTCATCGGGAGTGTCGTCTGGGTCCAATGGAGTGGAGAACTGGGCGATGATGTCTCCCCCGTCAACCTCCCGGGTGACCCAGTGGACTGTCATCCCGGTCTCTGTCTCCCCTGCCGCCTTGACGGCCTCATGGACGTGATGACCGTACATTCCGATACCTCCGAACTTGGGAAGAATAGCGGGATGGAGATTGATCATCCTATGGTCATATTCATCGATCAGAAAGCCCGGAATCACAAGCAGGAAACCTGCCAGGACAATGAAGTCAACTGAATACTTGTCCAGCAGTGGAAGAATGATATCCGGATTGTTGAGCGCAGCCTTCGGAACCACCTCTACTGGAACTCCGAGCCGCTCCGCCTTGGCAACGGCCCCGGCGGAAGTCTTGTTACTGATGACAACCGCCGGACGAGCGACCTCAGAACCTTCGAAATACTTTATGATATTCTCGCAATTTGTGCCGCCACCGGACACGAATATCGCCATATTGACCATATCAACTTATTGTTTTTCAGAACTTTCCGGCAAATGCTTGATATACACATCCCTCTGCGGGAACGGAATCTCAATACCATTGTCCGCAAGAGATTTGTAGATGATCTCATTGGCTCTGGCGACATAGGCATAGCGTTGGTCCACAAGGACGAACTGCTTTACCACCAGATCCACACTGCTGTCACCGAACCCCTTGACAGTGACCTGGATACCATATGAAGGCTTCACTGTCGCGCGGCCAAACTTGTCGGGCTTGCAAAGAGGCTTCATCGCCCTTATAATCGCCCTTCTGGCTTTCTCCACATCAGTCCCATAAGCCACGCCGACAGGAAGGGCGATATATTCATAAGAGTCGCTCTTAGTGAGGTTCTTGAAGGTCTTGGAGAACAAGGTCGCATTGGGGAAGGCAATCATACTGCCGTCTACCGCGCGGATCACAGTGGTCTGATAACTGATATTCTCCACCGTGCCGCGTATGCCATCACACTCGAGCGTATCCCCGACCCTGACTCTTCCTGACATGAGTTGAACCCCGTAGAAGAAGTTATTGAGTATGTCCTTCATAGCGAATCCGAGACCAGCGGCAAGACCGGCGGCTATCACATTAAGAGACTTTGTAGGGATCTTCAGAATGCCGATCAACACCACGATAAAAAGACCCCAAGTCACAAGCCAGATGACATTGTTGGCGAGAGTCAGATTAACCTCGTTATCCCGCAGCAGGCCGGTTCCTGACTTCGCGATGGTGTCCCTGATCTTGAACACCCTGTAAAGGGAGCAGGCGGCGTACTCGATATATCTGAATACGAAATAGAGGCCGACAGCCAGCAGGACCTTGTAGAGCGAAAGGGTAATGGCTGTGATGTCCAGGAAAGGATAGAACAAGGCTGTCTTGCAAATCTCTGTGAGGTCGAAGACCCTGGAGGCGAGGAAGAGACAGCAAGGAATTGATACCAGGATAAGGACCGGTATTATGACCATTTCCAGAAGGTCATAAAGCCATGTCACCAGGAAACTGGTTCCCTTCTCGGAACCGATCTCGGCCGGATGCTTGAACCTGTAAGCCCTGACTCTTGTCCCGACTTTCTGCTGGTGATACTTGCGGACAAGCTCTTTGACAGCTGAAATGAATTGCAGGACAGTAAGTTGGAAAATCCACCAAATGTAGAGTTGGAGTCCCAAGAGAACATATCCCACAACAGAAAGAACCAAGGTCACGGCGGTCACGAAGAGCGACACAGAAGCGAGATCGCGGTCAATTTTCGGCACTTTGCTGATGTTCTTCTTGAAGGTCATTGACTGCCAGAACGCGAAGAGCAGGAGTATAGGCGGGAAAATCAGGTTGATCAAGCTATTGGGAATGAATATGATCCTGAAAGCTATGATCAGAAGTCCCAAAAGCATGACTGGCATATACATCTTAAGACCAGGATTGATCTGCTCCCCGTCAAACCGGATGAGCATGGAAAGCAGGATGGCGATAAGAAGAAGGGAGAACTCAACTATGAGTGACGAGGCCATCAGATAGAAATGTGTGCCTATCTTGGCCGAGCCTCGGGCTATGAGGACTATGAGCACGAATAGTATAACAGAAGCCAGCATAAGGAAAGCCATCTCCCTTGTGGCGAACCGTTCTGTCTTGAATACCTTCAACTTCCGTTTCAATCCTTTCATTGAAAGCCAGCTGATAAACGCGGCGAGAGCGAGATAGACAAGGATGATGAAAGAGAAACCGAGCACTATCGGTCCCCTCCATTCGCTCCGGATTCCCTTTCCAAGAATGTCATTGGAATATTTGTCCTTGAAATCACTGAACGCGCGCTTCGCGAACTGTCCCAAATGAGTGATCACATACCAATAATTCCTTTGGCCTTCAACGAAAATCCTCTTCTGGACAAGCTTATAACGGCTCTGGGCATAGTCGTAAGCCTCACGAAGGCGGTGATCAGTAGAGGTGTAATATGACTTGTCCTCGACCATTTTGTCACGCAGGTCGGTGAACATGCCGAGAAGCTGCGTGGCGTAGAAAATGCAGCTGTCCCTGTCAATCTGTGAAAGGCTATCTAGCTGGAAATCAAACTTCGGGGCCTCTTCCTGCAGGTCAACGACATCTTTCCCTTCCTCAAGTGGAGCGGTGAAATCGGCAAATGTGGCGATGTGAAGGGTCATGGCTAAAGCGCCGAGCAGAGACGGTCCAAGGCTGTCCGGAACCTGTATCAACTCTGGAGGCAAGATCTTGAGAGCCTTGAGGAGACGGTCGAAACGGTCAATCTCCACATCGAAATATGACAGGATATTGTCGAACGGCACTTTAGTCTGTGTGAAACCGTTGTACTGGTCAGTAACCTGCCGCAAAGCATAGGTCAAGTCGAAAGTGAAGTCCTGCTTCTGGGAATATAGCATCAGTGAGAGTTCGTTGCAACTCTTGACAAGCTCAATCAACCGCTCGTGCTGCTTGACTTGCTGCATCTCAAATCCCACCTGACTTCTGGACATCTCGGTGTAGGCCTTGGCCAACTCATAGCGCAGAACCTGAAGAGTCTTGGCAAGATCTCTCTCGTTGAAAACCGCTGAAGATCTTCCCGAAGGGATCAGCAGCAACGCTACAGTCAGCAGGGCGGACAGGATTACTTTTCTTGCTCGCATGGTATTATCTAACTATCAATGAATCAATTATATGCTTGTAATAAACATGAGCGGAGTCCAGGGCGGCCAGATTCTCCGGCTTGATAGGCTCCTCAGAGGGAGAATCAAGCGTAAGTGGGTTGACAGGTGTCCCGTTTTTCCACACCCTGAAATCCAGATGAGGTCCGGTGGCGACGCCGGTCGCGCCTACGTATCCGATCACATCTCCTTGTCTGACATGGGTACCGGCCTTGATACCGGAAGCGTAACGGGAGAGGTGCATGTAGGATGTGGTGTAAGTCGCGTTGTGACGGATCTTTACCGTGTTGCCGCCACCATTGGTCCAACCGGCGCTCAACACAGTACCATCTCCGATCGACATGACAGGAGTGCCGGTTGGGGCGGCATAATCGACGGCGGTGTGTGCTCTGACCTTGCCGGTGACCGGATGCTTACGATGGTAAGAGAATCCGGAACTGATCCTCGTGAACTTCAACGGAGCCTTAAGGAAAGCCTTGCGCAAGCTGGCTCCATCCTCTTTCCAATACTGGTTTCCACCGTCACCCTGATCAAACAAGATCGCCGGGACAACGGTCTCCCCTCTCACAAACTCCGCATAGTAAATAGGGTCTACAGATACGACATCCCCATCGCAAGTACTCTCGTCATACAGGATCTTGAACCGATCCCCTTGCTGAAGTCCAAAAAAGTCCACGGACCAGGCGTAAATCTCAGATAAAGAGACAATAAGGCCAGCAGGAGCTCCCGCCGCGGTCATATCATTCCATAAAGAGCTGGTGATAGTCACGTCGGAATATTTCCGGACAGTTTCCACAGGACGGGAGAAACTCCAGACGGCCAGAGAGTCGGAAGTCTTGAAAACCGTCCCGTGTGTCTTATCCTTCTTGTAGACCACGTATTTGAGGGAAACCTCAGCCTCCGGACCAGCGGCGGTCGTGTCGACAGTGTAATATGCGTACACGGCATTTCCAGCCCGCATTTTCCTGACATCGAAGACCGTGTCGCATAACCCGGCAAGTGACATGGCATCATCGGAAGTCATTCCCAATCTGACCATTAGAGAGGTAAAGGCCTCCCCAGGACGTACCTTCTCCTCCATCATGTCAAACTCATCGATCCTGAACCCTTCCGGAGGAAGAGGGGCAACTGACACCTCATCCACCGTCCCCACAGGTTTCGTGTGGCAGCCGGATAAAAACAGAATCGAAGACATGCCTACAAAAACAAAAAGTATGTTAAGAAACTTTTTTGCCATAAACGCAAATTTAATAAAAACCCCTCCCAACTCGAAGGAAGTGAGCGAAAAAAGGACATATTCGCGGGAAAACCTGCAAGAATCATGAAAAACCTCACCTATATTATCGTCATTATCGGCATCTGGATCCCTATTGGCATTGAAGCGCAAACAAAAAGGGACACCAGCATAGTCATAAAGGAATCGATCATCTCCGAGCGGAAAGGATCCGGGAATGGCGGAGCGGGATCGATTGTTATCCCAGCTGACATGATCAAGAACGCTCCCGCCCTGCTCGGGGAGCCGGACATATTGAAAACCATCCAATTACTTCCAGGAATACAGGCAGGAACTGAGGGCTTGTCCGGGATGTATGTCAGGGGCGGAGGTTCTGACGAGAACCTGATCCTGCTGGACGGGGTCCCGATTTATTGTCAAGGCCACCTGCTCGGACTCTTTTCCCCTTTCCAAAGTGAGGCCGTCCACGAGGCTGTCATCCATAAGGGTCTCTTCCCGGCCAGATTAGGCGGAAGGGCATCGAGCGTCCTCGAGATAAACACAACTGACTCCTTCAGGACGAATGCTTCAGGATGCTATGGATTAGGAATAATCAGCGACAAGTTCCACCTTGAAGGCCCGATCGCTGGAGGTAAGGCGTCTTATTCAGTCAGCGGTCGAGGCATGCACACCCTGCTGATGGACGGATTATTCAGGATTTTAAAGATCCCAGGGAACTTCTGGTTTCACGATCTCCACACGAAAGTATCTATGCAAGTAAATAAACGTAACTTATTAAATATTAGCTGTTTCACAAGCAAAGACAAACTCTATTACAAGGAAGATGAAGAAAAAACTGACTTCAAATGGGGAACGACTATGGCGGCATTAGATTGGAAAAGGCGATGGAGCGGCGACCTATCATCTGACATCATCTTCGCCTGGAGCGGATATTCAATGGACACTGGGATAAAGGCGAAAGGAGCATCCCGTGAGGGATACCGTGCCGGTCTAGGAGACTTGGTTGCCAAAGCGGATTTAGTGTTCAATGGCATGGCAGGTCATGGAGTCAGGTTCGGGACTGAGGCCATCCGTCATGAGTTCAATCCCGAATCAGATTTCGGAAACAAGGAAACAGGAAAAACCACAGTGACTGGTTTTGAATCAGCGATCTATGCTGGCGATAAGATCATTTTAGCCGAAGGGTTTTCGGTCGAAGCCGGACTGCGGATGGTCTTTTCTTCTTCCGGAGGGAACTCGAGGTTTATCCCGGAACCAAGGCTCACGGCAATTATCGGAAATAATCCTACCGCCAAGTTAAAGGCATCATATTCAAGAGTTTCCCAACATATTCATCAACTCTCATCCACTGTCGCGATCCTTCCGGTGGATCTGATCGTACCGGTCACGAAATCCATCGGACCGATGATTTCCGACCAAGTATCTCTAGGACTGAGCCACGAATACGGGAAAGGTTGGGAAATATCCGCTGAAGGCTATTGGAAGAGAATGAAAGGAGTCCTGGAATATAAAGATGATGTTATATTCATAGACGATTTCAAGACTTGGGAAGAGGATGTGGCGGCAGGGATCGGCCGATCTTACGGTATTGAGCTATTCATAAGGAAAAGTGTAGGTAAAACCACCGGCTGGCTCGGATACACACTCTCCAAGAGCGAAAGAAGATTCCCTGACAAATCCATCAGTGGCGGGGAATGGTTCCCATGCAGATACGACTGCCGGCATAGCCTGACCACGGTAATTGAACAAACTTTAAGGCATGGATGGAGTGCCGGCGCCACATGGACATATTCCTCCGGCGGAGCGATAACACTCCCTGACGCTGACGGAAATATGCCGCACAGAGGCAATTACCGTCTTCCTCCGAGCCACAGACTGGACCTGGGACTGACTCACAGCAAAGAGAGACGCCATGGGGAGAGGCTCTGGAGCCTCGGCGTCTACAATGCGTATAACAGGAAGAACCCGAACCTTGTCATTCCTGTCGCGGGTGACGCTGATGACGGTCCGGGTTCTTCTATAAAAACGATAAGATTTCTTCCGGTAATACCTTCAGTGGCCTACACTAGAGCTTTTTGATGATTTCCATGCCCTTGCGGATAGCCTCCTCATTCTTGGGGATGAGGTGGTGGTGACGCTCGGGGAGGGTCTTGCGCAAAGCCGCGAGAACACTCTCGATCCCGACTACTGGATGGATCTTCAGCAGACCTCCTAAGACAATCATATTGAATGTCTTGATAAGGTTCATCTCAGCCGCGGCGTCCATGGCGTCGATACGATAGACATCAATGTCTTTCCTGGTCGGCGGCTCAGGGATGCCATAGCCATCATAAATGAGGGTGCCGCCCGGCTTGACCTTCGGCTCGAACTTCTCCAACGAAGGCTGGTTAAGGACGATGGCCGTATCGTAGCTGGAAAGAATAGGTGACGAGACCGGATCATCGCTGACGATCACGGTGACATTGGCTGTGCCACCTCTCTGCTCAGGGCCATAGGCCGGCATCCAAGTGACTTCCTTGCCTTCCATAAGACCGGCGTAGGCCAGGATCTTGCCCATTGAGAGGACTCCCTGTCCTCCGAATCCGGCTATAATTATCTCTTCTGTCATGGTCTTGTCGATTTATTTGTCAGCACCAGTGTCTTTAAGATCTCCGAGATGGTAGAACGCGAACATATTCTCCTCCATCCATTTGTTGGCCTTCTCGGGGCTCATCTTCCAACCGGAGTTGCAAGTTGAGACAATCTCGACGAGATTGGATCCCTTGCCCTGCATTGAGTACTCGAAAGCCTTCCTGATGGCTTTCTTCGCCCTGTTGATAGCCGCCACGGAATGGACGGACTGGCGGGTCACATAGCAGGTTCCATCAAGATTGGCGGCAAGCTCAGTTATCTTGAGAGGATAGCCGTGGAGACTCACTTCCCTACCGTAAGGGCAGGTGGCGGTCTTCATTCCAAGCAAGGTGGTCGGGGCCATCTGGCCACCGGTCATGCCGTAAATGGCGTTGTTGATGAATATGATGGTGATGTTCTCCGCGCGATTGAGGGCGTGGATAGTCTCCGCAGTTCCGATGCAGGCGAGGTCACCGTCACCTTGATAGGTGAAGACCAGCCTGTCAGGCCAGAGACGCTTTGTGGCGCTGGCGAGTGCCGGAGCCCTTCCGTGGGCGGCCTCCTGCCAGTCTACATCAATATATTTGTAAGCGAAAACGGCGCACCCCACAGGTGAGATAGCGATCGTCTTCTCAGTCATGCCCATCTCCTCTACAACCTCTGCCACGAGTTTGTGCACCACACCATGGCTGCAGCCGGGGCAGTAATGCATCGGAGTGTCATTCAGCAAGGCGGGTTTCTTGTAGACCACCTGGCCTTTCTCTATGATTTCTTCTCTTGTCATGGCTCTGAAGTGTTAGAATGAACGTTTGAGGACATCGACAACCTCGTCAGGATCAGGAATGATTCCGCCGAGACGGCCGAAATGACGGACAGGCACAGCGCCTTCGACGGCGAGGCGGATATCCTCGACCATCTGTCCGGCGTTGATCTCAAGCGAGAGGATACCCTTGACCCGGCTGGCGAGAGCCTGGACTTCCTTGGTCGGGAACGGCCAGAGGGTGATCGGACGTAACAGACCTACCTTGATTCCCTGCGCGCGTGCGATCTCGATGCTCTTCTTGGCGATACGGGCGGCCGATCCGAAAGCTACGATCGCATATTCAGCATCATCAAGCATGAATTCCTCATAGCGGACTTCCTTCTCCTCGATCTCGCGGTACTTGGCCTGGATACGGAGATTGATTATCTCCATTTCCTCTGAGCGGAGCTCGAGTGAGGTGATGATATTAGGCTTCCTTCCGCCGACACGACCTGTGGTGGCCCAAGGGCACTCCTTAATGATCTCCTCCTCAGTGCGGCGAGGCTTGAACGGAGGGAGAACCACTTTCTCCATCATCTGGCCGATGGCGCCGTCCGCGAGAATCATAGCCGGATTGCGGTAACGGAAAGCAAGAGTGAACGCAAGATCCACGAAATCAGCCATTTCCTGAACAGATGCGGGGGCCAGGACAATCAGGTGATAATCACCATGACCGCCACCCTTGCAGGCCTGGAAATAGTCCGACTGGCTGGGCTGGATGGTCCCGAGTCCGGGGCCTCCCCTCATTACGTTGACAATCAGAGCGGGAAGCTCGGCTCCCGCCATGTAAGAGATACCTTCCTGCATGAGGCTGACTCCAGGGCTGGAAGAGGAAGTCATGACCTTCTTGCCGGTGCTGGCCCCACCATAGACCATATTGATCGAGGACACCTCGCTCTCAGCCTGAAGGACCACCATGCCGGTGGTCTCCCATGGTTTCTGCTCAGCAAGGGTCTCCAAGACCTCGGACTGGGGGGTGATAGGATAGCCGAAATAGCCGTCGCAACCGCAGCGGATCGCGGCGTGGGCAATCGCCTCGTTGCCTTTCATCAATGTGATTTCCTGATCTGCCATAGTTCTACTCGGTTTTAAGACGGTAAACGGTAATACACCCGTCCGGACAGACTGTGGCGCAGGAAGCGCAACCGGTACAGGTGTCAGCCAGAACCTCATGGGCAAAATTGTAGCCCTTGCGGTTCACTTCCTTGCCCGTCAGGGCGAGGACATCAAGCGGGCAGGCGACGACGCAGAGATTGCAGCCCTTGCATCTCTCGGTGTCGACGACTGTCGCTCCTTTCATTTTTGCCATAATACCTTTATGATTTGTTGTTACTGGTTATACATGTCCTTGTTGTAAAAGTCCAGGATGTCATTCGCCATCCTGTAGGCGTTTGCCGCAGGGCTCTCGGGATTGATCTCCATAGCCTCAAGATAGTTGTTGATGGCACCTTGCCAGTCTCCTTTCTTGCGGTAAGCGTTACCGAGCAGGTAATATGCCCTTTCAGACGGTACTGTGGACGAGGAAATAAAGTCACCAAGAAGGCTTATCGCCTCCTCGATCCTCCCCTCTTGAAGGATGGACTCAATCCAGTCCAGCGTATCCACTTCCTACTCGTCGATGAATATGCACCAACCTCTCGGATCAGGTCTCAATCCCCTCTGGATTCCGATGATCTCATTGTACAACATCACGCTCTTAGGGCCGCATTGCTCCTTTGAGCCGATGTCGTAGCGCTTCGTGATTTCGGTTCCCTCGAGGACAGGTTTGTCATCTATCTCACATATAGGAGTGATGACCACAGCGGTACCGCATGATCCAACCTCATCAAACTCAGCAAGTTCCTCAACCTTAATCGGGCGCATCTCAACCTTCATCCCCATATCCTCCGCGACCGTACGTAAACTATTGTTAGTGATGGAAGGCAGTACACTGTTGGAGAGAGGAGTGACGTAAGTATCACCCTTGATCGCGAAGAAATTTGACGAGCCGAACTCCTCTATGGTAGACTTCGTGGCCGAATCAAGGAACAGGAGTTCCCTGTAACCGGAGTTGTGGGCGATATTGTAAGCGTGGAGCGACTGGGCATAGTTGGCGCCCAACTTGTGACGACCGGACCCGAAAGGTGCTGAACGGTCATAGTTCCTGGATAACACGGCGTTAGCCGGGGCCAGGCTCTTAGCTCCTGAATATGTTCCCACAGGAGAGCACATGACGACGAACATCACGTCCTTGGCAGAATGGATACCAAGCTGAGGGTTGATACCGAAAAGTACAGGCCTCAAATAAAGAGAAGCGCTTTGAACCTCATAAGGAGGAAGATATTCGAGATTGTCCTTGACGCAGCGGACGCACATGTCGATAAACAACTCCTCAGAAGGCCAAGGCATATCCAGATATTCAGCGCTGTCCCTTAACCTCTTGAAGTTCATATCGGGGCGGAAAAGACGGATCTTTCCGTCAACTCCCCGGAAGGCTTTAAGGCCCTCGAAACAAGAAGGGGCGTAATGGAACACACCAGCGAACGGGCTGAGAGCCAGGTTGAAATCCTCAGTCTCGACCGGAGTCTCCCAATTGCCGTCGATGCAGCGGCTGAAAACTATAGTCCTTGTCTTTGTGTAGCTGAAGGATAGTTTTGTCCAATCAATATCAATCATATCGTAGTGTTATTAATATGTGTCAATCTTCAATTATATGATCCTTGTTGTAGGTGTGGATCTTGGTCTGACCCGCGAGGATCAAATACCCGTTCTCAGCCAGACTGGCAATCTCATCCTCACCAGGGAATACCTCGACAGGGGCTATGAATCCGATCTTCGCGATTATGTCGTTCATCAACTTCTTGCTGTGCGCGATACCGCCGGTAAGGAGGATGGCGTCTACCTTTCCGTCGGCCGTGGCAGCCATAGAAGCTATGTATTTGCAAATATTAAGGACATACGCCTTAAGGAAGGTGATCGCCAACTCGTTCCCGCTGTCAGCCAGATTCTCGACATCAATCATGCTGTTGGTTCCGAAATATGCCACAGCGCCTCCCCTTCCAACGAGTTTCTTCTTGATATCTTCTTTCGTGTACTTGCCGCTGAAGCACATGTCTATCAGCTCGAAAGGAGGACAACATCCAGCCCTTTCGGGAGTGATGGGGCCGTCTCCGCCAAGGCCGTGGTTAACATCAATGACTTTTCCTCTTCTGTGAAGGGATATTGTCGCTCCTCCGCCCATATGAGCCACAATGACTGTCACATCATTGACCTTATGGCCATGCTCCTTAAGATAGCGCCTGACTATAGCCCTGGAATTAAGGGCGTGGAAAAGGGTCTTCCTGGTAAACTCGGGAATACCACCCATCTTGCACTCGGGAAGCATCTCGTCGGCCATAGGAGGGTCGGCGATATATGCGGTGGTGACACCGAAACGCGGCTCAAGTCCTTTCTCTCGCCTTATTTCATTAATCTCTTTGGCGATGTCATCGGCAAGGATGGCGCTGAGGTTACAGGCATGGACTCCGTCCCTTCCGCTGAAAAGGACATCACGCATGTCTTGGTTGACATTATATACTCCAGTGATTACGGGGGTGATCAGTCCGCCCCTTGCCATTACGATATCAACGTTCTCAAGAGGAATCCCCCTGGATCCCATGAAATCCTTAATCGCCTGACGGCGCATGTCGGACTGATCCATTACGGACTTATACTTAGCTACTTCCGAGGCGGTGTGCTCGAGCTTCTCGTCGAAAATTCTGGTGCCATCGGAAAAGTAACCCAATTTTGTGGTTGTCGAACCAGTGTTGATGACTAATATATTACCTTTCATCTTAAATCTTTGACGGGTTAAATATATTACATTTTTTTCGTTATATCAAGCGTTTCGTCAACAATTGTTACATCTAAGGCCAAGATGAAATCAAATTGACACTATGCTATTTTATCGAAATGACAGTCAGAAGGCTGCCGGATACCTTGAATCTCACTTCCCTGCCTCCAAACGACATTCCATACTCCCTTGATGGGTCATCCTGGTAGCTCGGTCTGGGATCGAGCGACAGGACTTCACGCAGTGTGTCGAGGTCAGGTATAGTCTTCTCCGCACCTACAGGAAATTCAACCTGAAGTGGTTCCCATGCGGAGGTGTCAACAAAGCCTGAGCGGACTCCGAGGTGCGAGTCGGCATATTCGATATATGGCTTTATGTCATAAATCGGTGTACCGTCCATCAAGTCGGCTCCGAGAACGTTAATAACCGGTCCAATTGGTCTACCATCAGAGTCTTTCGCCTCAAAATCAATTGATTCCAAACGCACCGAAGAGAGTCCAAGCGGATTTGGCCTGAACGGTGACCGGCTCGCGAATACTCCGACTCTGGCGTTTCCACCAAGTCTCGGCGGTCGCACGGTAGCCTGGAAAGGACCTGAAACCAGATTGGCTGAGAATTCCCAGATAAGCCAGATATAGTCGAAACCTTCGAGGCCACGAAGGGCGTCGGGATTACGGAACTCCGGCTCGAAAACTATACTGCCCTTGACTGCCGGAGCAAGCCCTGCCTGCCTAGGCACACCGAACTTTCCCGGGAACGGAGACCGGAAATATGCTATAGGCTTAATTTCCATATTCACAACTATTTAATCACCCTCACCGGAACCTCTGCTCCACCTTTAACCTCACCCATGACGAAGAAACTATTCAAGCCTCCGATGCAATCAAGATCGCCCAAGATCCGAAGCACGAACCTCTGGTACTCCTTCATACTCGAGACATAAACTTTCATCAGGAAATCATAATCACCGGAGATGTTGTAACACTCCCCGACCTCGCTAATATCCTGCACCGCATCCATCAATGCTTTCGCGTTCTCGAAAGTATGCTGTTTCATCTTAATGAAGCAGAAAGCCATAAAAGAACAGTCCAGTTTGTCGGCATCGAGCACAGCGGCGACCTTTTTGATATAACCCTGCTCACGCAGCCGCTTCACTCTCTCAAATACTGGTGTGGGAGAGAGATGGACCTTGGCTGCCAGTTCTTTGTTAGTGACGTCGGCGTTCTCCTGCAAAGCTTGTAGGATAGCGACGTCTTTCTCATCCAATCCGTTCATCGGTAAAAAAATCTTTATTATCAATTATTTAAGGATTATTCAGTAAAATATATCCCGTATTATTTACAAAAATAGCAAAATTCACCAAAGTTTCGCATCTTCTTGGAAACATTTTCCATGGATTCTACCTTTGCGATAGACAACACAACTTAACAAATTGACAATATCATGAGCGCGATCAAATTACACCTCGAGACCCTGGCGATTCACGCAGGCCAGGAGACACCGGATCCAGTGAGCGATTCACGTGCGGTCCCTATTTACCAAACTACATCTTATGTATTTCATAATAGCGCGCATGCGGCGGACAGGTTCGGGTTAAGAGATCCGGGCAACATCTACGGTCGCCTTACCAACTCGACCCAGGACGTGTTTGAGACAAGGATCGCCGCATTGGAAGGTGGTGTTGCCGCACTAGCGGTGGCATCCGGAGCCGCTGCCGTTACCTATTCCCTTCAGAATATAGCTAGGCAAGGCGACCATATCATAGCGGCGGACAACCTCTACGGAGGCTCTTTCAACTTGATCACTCATACACTCTCCACTCAGGGTATAAGCAGTACAATATTGAAAGTCAATGATCTTGAAGCACTTGAGAAGGCCATAAGGCCGAACACTAAAGCGATATACGCCGAGACTTTCGGGAACCCCAACTCTGACGTGATCGATTTAGAAGGAATATCTGAGGTCGCACACAGGCATGGAATAGTAGTGATTGTGGACAACACTTTCGCTCCGCTGATATTCAGGCCATTGGAGCATGGGGCGGACATAGTCGTCCATTCAGCGACGAAGTTCATCGGAGGCCATGGGACCACTCTCGGTGGAGTCATTGTGGACGGAGGAAAGTTCGACTGGAAGAAGAATGCTGACAGGTATCCTTCGATCGCCAAACCAGATCCCAGCTACCATGGCGCGGTATTCGCTGACGTCGCCGGCCCGGCTGCTTTTGTGACAAGGATCCGCGCGGTCATTCTCAGAGACACAGGCGCGTGCGTGAGTCCCCTTTCCGCATGGATCCTTCTTCAGGGAGTCGAGTCGCTCCCTTTGCGAATCGAGCGGCATGTACAGAACGCCCTAAAGGTCGTGAGTTATCTTGAGTCCCACCCGAAAGTGGCCAGAGTCAACCATCCATCACTCGACAGCCACCCTGACAACTGCCTGTATAATAAATACTTCCCTAACGGAGGCGGATCAATATTCACATTCGAAATCAAAGGAACTAAAGACGATGCCTGGAAGTTCATAGACAATCTCAAGATATTCTCCTTGCTGGCTAATGTCGCGGATGTCAAGAGCCTGGTAATCCACCCTGCCTCCACGACTCATTCACAGATGACTCCGGAAGAGCTTGAGCAGCAACACATTACCCCGACAACAATACGGCTTTCCATCGGTGTGGAGCACATCGACGACATAATCGCTGATCTCGACCAGGCTTTCGAGGCGATTTGATCATTTTCCCGGCCGAATTCGGTAACTTCTTGTTTCCCTCCTCTTTTTACCTTTTTTGGGGCAAACTCATTTCAGGACGATACAGAGTCTGTTTTTCAAAAATGCCTGACAATCAGCACTTTACAAATAATGCGTAGATAATATTTCAATGCGTTTTCCATATTCACCTGATAATCAACCACTTCCCAAAACTCTTATCCGCAACAGCCAATTCTATACCAGCAGAATCACACCACCGGGCCCAAACACAGCCTATTTCACCCAAGTGCCGCAGGTGGTGCGGATTCAGGGACACCGGGATCGTTTCGGCGGGCATTTCTTGACAGGTGGTGCGGAATAAGGGACACCTGGAGGGGTGGGAGGTGAAATACTGGCGGTGAAAACTGATCATCAGTCTCCTATATCATAAAATGTTTATTAATAACATGAAAAACAATATTGTTATACAGTATAACATTTTTGTTAAAAGTGTTTTGGGAGTAAAAAGGAGTTAAAACGGCTAAGAGCAGGCAGGCAGGTAGGCAGGCAGGTAGGCAGGCAGGCAAGACTTAGGTATGGCTAAGGAATAGGAAAGTTCGGTCAAGTACATCTAGGTAAGATCGGAAAGGTCGTTGGGAGAGGTGTGTGATGAGGTGGGATGAAGGGATAGGTTTTTTATTGGGTTTTTATTAGATTTGCAGGTTGAAATAAAAAGGATTTAAAATAATATCTAATATTAACCAATATTAACCACATCAAAGAACAGCACAACATGTTCAAAATCCTGAAACGAGAGATGCTGACTCCTAACATCTGCAAGATGGTAGTGTCAGCCCCCAGGATTGCCAAGGCGGCTCAACCTGGGCAGTTCCTGATCGTCCTGGCGAACGAAGAGGGCGAAAGAATTCCACTGACAATCAGCGACTACGACCGTGAGGAAGGTACGGTGACCATCGTCACCCAGCTTATCGGAGCCTCCTCCGCAGCCATCATCGCCAAAGAGGAAGGAGAGTTCTTCCGCGACGTAGTCGGTCCGCTCGGCAACCCCTCGGCATTCATGGGGATGAGTGAGGAGCAGCTGAAAGGACAGAAATATATATTCATAGCCGGCGGTCTCGGCACCGCGCCGGTGTATCCCCAAGCCAAATGGCTGCACGACAGAGGCATCGCCGTTGATGTCATTATCGGAGCCCGCACCAAGGACCTTTTGATTTACACAGAAGAGCTCGGAAGCGCCTGCGACAACCTCTACCTTTGCACTGACGATGGCAGTGTGGGGTTCCATGGAGTCGGCACGGCATGCCTGGAGGATCTTGTGGCAAAAGGTAAGGAATATACCCAGGCGGTCGCCATCGGCCCGATGATAATGATGAAATTCGCTACCCTGACCTGCAAGAAGCTGAATATTCCTATCGACGTGAGCCTTAACATGTTGATGGTGGATGGCACCGGCATGTGCGGAGCGTGCAGGGTCACAGTAGCCGGCAAGACCAGGTTCGCCTGCGTGGACGGTCCTGAGTTCAACGGCTACGATGTGGACTTCGATGAGGCGATGCGCCGTCTCGGACAGTACAAGACAGAAGAAGCGGAAGTTAAAGCTAAATTCGTGAAGTGATATGGCAGAGAGAATTCCTAGAGTACCGGTAAGGGAGCAGGATCCCAAGGTACGCGCTCATAATTTCGAGGAAGTTTGTTTCGGTTATGACCTCCAGGAGGCCATGCTGGAGGCGTCGAGATGCCTTCATTGCAAGAATCCGCGCTGCGTGACCGCTTGCCCGGTCAGCATCAAGATTCCGGAGTTCATCGCTAAGGTCAAGGAGGGAGACATCCAAGGTGCCGCCGCTGTGATCGGAGAGGATTCCTCGCTGCCGGCTGTCTGCGGACGTGTCTGCCCCCAGGAGACCCAGTGCGAAGGCAGCTGCATCCTCGGGATCAAGGGCGAGAGTGTGGCGATCGGAAAACTAGAGCGTTTTGTCGCTGACCATTCAGCTGAGAGCGACGAGACGACGCGTCCCGCCGCGACCGTCACCCCCGGAGCGAAGAAAGTCGCTGTCATCGGCTCAGGTCCAGCCGGATTGGCCTGCGCTTCTGACCTCGCCAAATGGGGCTACGATGTCACAATCTTCGAGGCTCTTCACAGACCTGGAGGTGTCCTTGAATATGGAATACCTGAATTCAGGCTTCCTAAAGATGCTGTACTAAAACGTGAGATAAACGAGGTTAAAGCATTGGGAGTCAAAATAGAAACCGACGTCATTATCGGCCGCACTGTCACCATTGACAGCCTTATGGACAACGAAGGTTTCGAGGCTGTTTTCGTGGGGACAGGAGCCGGACTTCCCAAGTTCATGGGCATCCCAGGAGAGAACCTCAACGGTGTATTCTCAGCAAATGAGTTCCTGACCCGCAACAACTTGATGAAGGCCTTCAGGGAGGATTATCTCACCCCTATCCACGCCGGAAAGAAATGCTGTGTCGTCGGAGGAGGTAATGTCGCTATGGATGCCGCCAGGACTGCCCTCAGGCTCGGAGCGGACACCTCTATTATCTATAGGAGAACTGAGGTTGAGCTTCCTGCCCGTAAGGAAGAGGTCCATCACGCGAAGGAGGAAGGTATTGATTTCCAGATGCTGACAAATCCTGTTGAGATCCTCGCCGACGAGAACGGCTGGGTAAGGGCCCTCAAGTGCATCCGGATGGAGCTCGGCGAGCCTGACGAGAGCGGTCGCCGCTCCCCTGTCCCAATTCCCGGCTCAGAATTCGAGATTCCGACCGAGACTGTCATAATGGCTCTTGGTACCGCCCCGAACCCGCTGATTGTCAAGACCACAAATGGACTTGAAGCCACCAGGAGAGGAGGACTTGTCGCCGACGAGGAAGGCCGTACGACCCGCGAGGGAATATTCGCCGGAGGTGATGCGGTGACCGGTGCCGCCACCGTGATACTCGCCATGGGAGCTGGAAGGAAGGCCGCCAAAGCTATTGATGAATACCTGAAATCCAAGTGATATGTTGATGCTGACTCTGGCCGCTATCGCCCCGGCTCTGATCCTTCTTTGGTACGTTTACCATAAGGACACAGAGCCGGAGCCGACCAGGCTCATATTCAAGGGCTTCTGCTATGGAGGCCTGGCTGCCCTCGCCTCGACCCTGATTTCCGGTCCTCTTCTCAATATGGGCTTCTACACGACAGAGCCATCGACCTTGGGAGAGGCGGTCAGAATCGCTTTCTTTGGAGCTGCCATTCCTGAAGAGACAGCCAAACTGCTTCTGCTCTGGCTATTGCTCCGCAACTGCCCTGAATTTGACGAGCGCTATGACGGCATTGTTTACGCCACGACTGTCGGACTTGGCTTCGCCGCGTTCGAGAATATTATTTATGTGATCAGTGCCGGAGCCAATTGGGTAGATGTGGCTTTCACGAGGGCTTTGTTCGCCGTCCCCGGTCATTTCGCGTTCGCTGTGACAATGGGGTATTACTATTCCCAGTACCATTTCAGGGGCAAGGAGCATGAAGGAGCGGCTATCAAGATGTGGCTGTTCCCTGTGATTCTTCATGGAGTCTACGACGCGTTGTGCTTCTTCAGCGAGCTGAGCGAGGCGTGGTCGTTACTTATCACGCTGGTTCTGATCGCCTTCTGCTTCTGGCTTTTCAAGAAGACCAGGGCGAGAATCTTGAAAGAGGCGGCTGAGAATGAATATGTAGGCTCAGGGCCTGTAATCCGTTCCAACGGCTACGATGTCAACCGTGACTGGACAGACAGGCCAGACGATCAGTAGATCGTATGGCTACGATCTACTGATCAAAGATCCTATTCTTCATTGGGGGGCGTTCCCCCCAACCCCCCTGAACTCGGACGTCGTCCTCGAACGTTAATAGACATGAATGGAGGTGGCGTGGGCCGAAGGGAGGTAGTTGATACCCCACCAGCAGATCTGCAAGCATACAAAGGCTAGCAGCAGGATCCACATGGCCGTTTGACGGTCCTTGGGACGCGCGACACGGAAATGGAGATACAATAGATAGGCAAGCCAGGTGATGGCGGCCCAAGTCTCCTTAGGGTCCCAAGCCCAATACGTGCCCCAGGCCACCTGAGCCCACAAAGCCCCGAACAACATCCCGAAAGTCAGGAACGAGAGACCTGTGGTAACAAGGTTATCCGTAGTCGCCATGTCTTCCTCTGTCGTGTTTTCTTTTCGGAAAATAAGAATATACAAGGCCATGATTGTGGCGGCACCGAGCATTCCATATGAGAACATGTAGACGATGACATGCGGGGCAAACCATGGACTCTGTAACGCCGGCATAAGGTTCTTGGAGTGGATCTCAGGCTTGAGGAGGTTGACGATGATGAACACAAGCGACATGATAGTGCTGAAAGACAATATCCACTTGTATTTCCACCGGCAATAAACGATCATTCCGGCCACAGCGAGGAAGAAGGAGTACCAAAGTCTGGTCTCCCCCATCGTCCGGAGCGGCGGGCGCTCCAACGTGATCCACATGGCGAGGATGAATGAGAAGAATACCAATATTCCAAGACCATAATTGATTATAGCCGAACTTCTTTTGCCTATCCAGGCCTGAACGGCGCCTAATGCCCAAAGTATCACCGCGGCAGCGGCGAACCAAATAAAAACATCCCAACTCATTTCACTTCCTCCCTTTTGAAGCCGGTGACGAGCATTAACAAGGCTCCGGCCAACATCATGAATATTCCCACATACACCAGAGGCAGCCATGGATCTTTCACGATCTCAAGGATACTGACCTGACTCTCCGTCCCGGCTTCCTCATCGTAGCCGTACTGGTACATCTTCCAACCGTCGACTTTGAGAGGTTTGTTGACCTCTATGACAGCGGTGATATCTTTCCCGCTCTTTCCTTTAACGACGACATCTGAGGCGAAGCGCTTCGGCATACCGTTGGGATAGGTTTCCATCGTGAAGTCGTCAAGACGGACCGAAAGTCCTGTCTCATAAGAGGTTCCGTCCTCAGTAGAGGCAGTGGAGACGGTCTCGCCTTCATGAAGGGTCATCTCCAGGTCACGCTTGTCAGCGCTACCAAGAGTGGCACAGACGAGGGTCACGAAAAAACCCAGATGAATCAGAGTGTATGGGATAGCCTTCCAAGAATGGACGACACGGCGGATACCGCCAAAAGCGCTAAGCCCAACCGAGACAGTCAACCAGACAAAACATATGACAAAAGGCCAGAAAGTCACCATGTTCCCTAGCCAACCTCTCTCGGGGATTTGAGCGGTCAGGCCCATGATTATAGTCAGGAACAAAGCGCAAGAGATAGCCGGGACAGCGGCCTCGGGCGAGCCTAGCCAACCGAAAAAACCGGCCTTTTCCCTCATCACATAGACCACGGTCACCAGGACCAGAAGCGCTAAAAGCATAATGAGGTTCACAGGGGAAGCTATGAGATTCCAATTCACAGGCCCGAATATGACCTGTAAAAGGAATCCCAGGAGGATTAGCCCGCCGCCAAAGATGAATCCGTCAGCGAGGGACCAAGGTTTCTTTAAAAATGGCATAAGTACGTAATATATATAACGCGAATATAGTCAAAAAAAAAGCTAGGCGGTAATCTGGTTCCCGGTGTATAACTCGTAGTACTTGCCTTTCTGGGCGAGCAGTTCGTCATGTCTCCCCCGCTCAATTATATGGCCGTGGTCAAGGACCATAATATAATTGGCGTTCTGGACAGTAGAGAGCCTGTGGGCGATAACGAAGGTGGTGCGGCCTTTCATAAGGGAGTCCATTCCCTTCTGGATCAGCTTCTCAGTACGAGTATCGATTGAGGATGTGGCCTCATCCAGGATCAGCACCGGAGGATCAGCGACTGCGGCTCGGGCGATAGCCAACAACTGACGCTCACCTTGGGAGAGGTTTCCTCCGTCAGCGGCGAGGACTGTGTCGTAACCTTGCGGTAACCTGCGGATGAAAGAATCCGCATAGACAAGTCTAGCAGCCGTGCGGCATTCTTCATCCGTGGCGTCTAGCCGGCCATAGCGGATATTGTCCATGACTGAGGCGGAGAAAAGACAAGTCTCTTGCAAGACTATTCCAAGACTTCGACGGAGTGAGTCTTTCTCGATGTCCCGGATGTTGAAACCATCGTAAGTTATGGTGCCTTCCTGAATCTCGTAGAACCGGTTGATGAGATTAGTGATCGTGGTCTTTCCGGCGCCAGTGCCTCCGACGAAGGCGATCTTCTGGCCCGGATAAGCTGTCAACGATATGTCAAACAGCACCTGTTTACCTTCAACATAGCTGAAATCGACATCCTTTAAACTCACTAGACCCTGCAAAGGAACCAGCTCTTCCCCCTTCGCCTTCCATGCCCAAGTGCCAGTACGTGATTCGCTAACAGTCAGAGAACCATTATGGGAAACAGAAGAGTTAACAAGTGTAACATTTCCGTTATCAACTTCTTGGGGTTCATCTAGCAGGGAATATACCCGGTCAGTTCCGGCGGAGGCCATCGCGATCGAGTTGATCTCATTCGAGATGCTGGAAATCGGCCTGGTGA
Source organism: Bacteroidales bacterium (assembly GCA_024693285.1). Classification (GTDB taxonomy): domain Bacteria; phylum Bacteroidota; class Bacteroidia; order Bacteroidales; family UBA932; genus Cryptobacteroides. Next base: position 103,975 of record JAILLE010000020.1, on the reverse strand, counting down.
AATTCTTCTGAAGTGACAAGAAGGCGACCAAAGTACCGAGAGTAAGGGCCGCGCCACCGATTCCCGAAAGGTACCACGCCGTCACACCACCCAGCGCGATCAATGCGCCGACAACAGCGGTTAGCACATAGCCGAGGTTGCCTATATTCCCGTTGATAGGCATCACCATGCTTCCAATCTTGTTGGCGTTGTAAGCGCTTGAGCGAAGCTGTTCGTTAAGGACAGCGAAGTCCTCCACCGCCTTCTTCTCATGGCAGTAGACCTTGACAACCCTCTGCCCGGACACCATTTCCTCGATAAAGCCATTTACGGCTCCAAGAGAGCGCTGCCGATCAGCGAAATACTTTCTGGAAATACTGCCCAAGCGAGCCGTAACCCTAACAGTAAGCACCGCCATCAACACGGAGACCAGAGTAAGCGGCAAAGACAGGACCACCATGGAAATGAAAGTCGAAACCAGCGTGATCAACGATTGGAAGAGGTTCGGGACAGTGTTTCCTATTACCTGACGCAAGGTGTCGACATCATTCGTATAGACCGACATGATATCCCCGTGGGAATGGGAGTCGAAATAGCTCAATGGAAGATCTTCCATATGGGAGAATAGTCCCTGACGAAGTTTGAGCATCGTTCCCTGCCCCACGAATATCATAATCAGATTATAGGAATATGACGCAGCTACACCAACCAGCAGAACGACAGCGAGCTTCAACAGCGCTACAGCGAGCGGAGAGTAGTCCGGAACGCTTTGCGACAGCATCGGGGTGATATAATCATCAATCAGAGTCCTCGTGAAGAGTGAGGATGCAAGTGTTGTCAAAGCGGAAACCACGATGCACGCCAGCACAACGGCAAAACGTATCTTGTAGTTCTTGAATATGAAACCAAACAGTCTCCATACGGTGGAGCCTTTCCCAAGGCTCTTCTTCAATTCCGCCCTGGACATATGTGGCTCCCTCACTCCCCCTCTGTTTTGATTCGATCTCATGCTACAGCCACCTCCTTTCCCTCATCAAAATCAGCCTCGCCACCAGAGGTCTGCATTTCATATATGTCCTTATATATCTCACAGGTTTTCAGCAGGTTCTCGTGTGTGTCGAAAGCAGCCACACGGCCGTTGTCCATCACAATAATCCGGTCAGCGTCCTGGATACTGAGAATACGCTGGGAGATAATCACTTTCGTCAAGCCCTCAATCCGACCCGAGATCGCCTTTCTGATGTGGGCATCGGTCGCCGTGTCAACCGCTGAGGTCGAATCATCCAGAATAAGCACTTTAGGGCGCTTCAGAAGGGCCCTGGCTATGCAAATCCTCTGTCGCTGTCCACCTGAGACATTTGTTCCACCCTGCTCGATATAAGTGTTGTAGCCGTCGGGCATCTGCTCGATAAACTCATCAGCACAAGCCTGACGGCAAGCCTCCCTGCATTCCTCCTCAGTCGCGTCCTCCCGTCCCCAACGGAGATTCTCCAGAATTGTTCCGGAGAACAGAGTGCTCTTCTGGAGCACGACAGCCACCTGGTTTCTCAAAGCCTCCATCTGGTATTCACGCACATCCACTCCTCCTACTTTGACGGAACCCTCAGACACATCATATAGCCTGGAGATCAGGAAAACAAGGCTGGATTTTCCGCTGCCGGTACCTCCAATCACGCCGATTGTCTCTCCGGCATCTATATGGAAATCAATATCTTCCAGTGCATAATCGCCACCTTTAGTGTAAGCGAAATAAACATCCTTGAAATCGATGCTGCCGTCCTTCACTTCAAGAATAGGATTCTCCGGATCGTACATGTCCGGCTCCTCGTTGATCACATCCGCCACCCTCTTTCCGCTCGCGGCGCTCTGTGTCAACTGGACGAAAATCATCGAGAGCATCATCAAAGATGTCATGAGTGTCATGATATAAGCGAAGAGAGAGGTCAACTGTCCAGTCGTTAGAGTCCCCCCGACGATAAAATGCGCGCCGAACCATGAAAGGGCGATGATACAGCCGTATACGACCAGGTTCATCACCGGATGGTTCAAAGCCATCAGGCCTTCCGCCTTCACATTCAAGGTATATAGTGAGAGCGCGGCCTTGTCAAACTTGCTCAACTCATGATCTTCACGCACATAGGCTTTGACAACCCTGATTCCGGAGACATTCTCCTGTATGACTCCATTAAGCGCATCGTACCTCTCGAATATCTTGACAAAGAGCTTGGAGGCGCGCTTGATCAAGAAAAACAGGCATGTGCTCAGGATAACCATGGCGACCAGGAAAATGAGACTCAGCCTGCTATTGATAAAGAAGCACATGAACAGGCTGAAAACCATGTTGAGCGGTGCCCGAAAACTGATTCTCAGCAGCATCTGGAAGGCTCCCTGGATATTGCTGACATCAGTTGTCATCCTTGTGACAAGCCCTGCGGTGGAATACTTGTCTATGTCGGAGAATGAGAAGCGCTGGATATTGGTGTACATGGCTTCCCTGAGGTTGGCCGCGAGACCAGTCGAAGAATATGCGGCGAAACGGGCCGCCAAGATGCCAAACAAAGTGCTAAAAAAGGCCATCAGAAGCATCAGGGCCCCATATTTATACACTTCGGGCATATTCCCGGCGCTGATTCCCTTATCAATCAGGGATGCCGTCACATAAGGGATAAGCACACCCATTATAACCTCGGCCGCGGTCCAGACCGGAGTCAGCAAAGCGGCGGTTTTGAACCGCCCAACCCTACTGAAAATCGTCTTCAGCATTCAGCGGCTATGCATTCGATCTCGACGAGGGCTCCCTTAGGAAGAGTTTTGACAGCGAACGCGCACCTGGCGGGATAAGGCTCAGTGAAGAACTCGGCATAGACTCCGTTCATAGCCGCGAAATCGCCCATATCGGCCAGAAGGACAGTCGTTTTCAAGACTTTATTCATAGACGTGCCCGCCTGTTCAAGAATAGCCTTGATGTTGGTAAGGGATTGCCTCGTCTGTGCCTCGATTCCACCTTCCGGGAAGGCTCCTGTGGCAGGATCGATGGGCAACTGACCTGAGACGAAAACCAAACCGACCAAACCGCTGTGGGAAACCGCCTGGCTGTACGGACCGATGGCGGCGGGAGCATTGACTGTGCTGATCTGCTTCATATCAATTAAATATTAAATAAATCAATTAGTTCTCTCAAATATAACATACTCGAAGGTCAAAAGCAAATAGCCCTCGGGACTGTCAGGGGTGTATGCGGAAATAGTGGGTGACACAGGTGTCGGCCTGATAATCGGGGATAAAGGCCAGATCGCTATCCGGCAATCCGTCAGCGCCAAGCGTCAAAACCGCCTCGTCCCAGCTCTGGATTCCTGTGGCCGCCATCACCAGGGGACCTTCCATCACTACCCCAAGCTTATCGTCAAACACCTTATCAGGACCGTATTCGATGTGACGGACATAAGGCATGTCAACTTCCAGGACATCCCGACGGGTCCAACGGCGCCGGGGAATCTCGAAATAGCTTCCGGGAGTATATTCAGAAGCCAGGGACTTGCCGTTGAGCTTGATGTCAAAGCCTTCAGTGGCCCAGTAAGGAACCCGCAACTTGACGGAGAACCTCCCCCGCCCCTTCTTTAAGCGTATCAACGACCTCTGGGCCGGCCACTCACACTCTTGGACAAGGGTCACACGTTCCCTATCCCATCTGGCCTCAGTTGGCAGATACAAGCTTACCCAAATAGTATTTTTAGCGACGAAATACGCGGCCTCCTGGTATTTCACATGATTCTCCGCCCCGGTTCCTCCACAGCAAGACTCTTGCGGAGTCCGGTTACCCCAAGGCTTCGAGGCGTTCAACCCTACAGCGTACTGGTAGGTCACCTTATACTCATCCGGATGGATCGAACCTACGATCTGGTTATACATAACCCGCTCATAATAATCCATATAGCGGGCATCATCGGGATTGAGGCAATTAAGGTCCTTGGTCAATTTGGCCAGATTGTAGGCACAGCAAGTCTCGTTCATCTCAGGATAACGGCTAGCCACCATGCTTGCCATTTGGGTATATGGTTCCCGGAACATCTCCGAGTCTCCCACTCCGCCAGTGGCATATATATAACGATCCTGGACAAGATCCCAGAAATTCGAAGCGATATCGTAATACCTGGAGTCGCCACCAGCCCTGAAATGCCACAATGCTCCGATAACCATAGGAATATGCTGATTGGCGTGGCGTCCGTGGATAGAGTCCTCACCACGGGCCAAAGGCTCGAAAAAAGCGGGGCTGTCAAAGAATCCGGAAGCTTCCAGCAGACGTGCCCTTGAAGTCCTGTTATCCACCATCACCGAGAGCCTGGCAAGCGATTCAGCCATTCCGCCCACCTCTCCAGCTATGTACATGTTCCACATCTCATAGCGGTTTCCTGGCTGCGAGCGACGCTCTTCAGGAGTTCCCTCCGAATTGACGAAAGTCCTGTATTTGAGCCGGTTCCACACCCAGAGGCCCATGTCTTCAGCAATCTTCAAAGCTTTTTTGGCGACAGCCTTGTCATCCACATGCGAAGCTATATCTATCAGCCCGGCCAGTTGTTTGTGCACTACATAATATGGAGCCCAGACCCAGTCCCGATTGTTATATGGCCGATACATCTCAACCAGGGCGCAATGTGCGGCAGGTATGGCGTTGAGATAACCGTATCCATATTCAGCATAATTTTTCTTATACTCATCGAAGGCCTCCCATGTGCCCTTCATCTCCCTCAACTTATCTTCCGGCGCATAGTCCCTTGCCTCCAGATAACGGCCAAGAGAGTCACTCCAGGTGAAAGTCCGCTCCTGGCACTCCCTCAGGCAGTCCACAATAGTCCTGATCCGGCCGAGAAGCTCAGCTTTTAAACCCTCATCCTGACAACCATCGTAAGCCAAGGCAAGAGCGGACATGTAATGGCCTGTCCCATGTCCTTTAAGTTTGGTGTCGATTGAGTCCCAACCGTCCGGCAAAGGATAACCTGAAGTGTCGAGACCATAGGTGTCAAGATAGTTATACAGGAACTTTCGGACATCCCAACTGAGCATAGCCTTGATGTCCAGATCACGGTTGGATGTCAACCTGTTCTCGCCTATAAGATGAACTTTACCTAACGGAAGTGGCTCAGCCACAGGAATATGAGATGGTGTGCCTCCTGACGCCAAGACACTCAGCGACATGATTATAAGCGCGGATGAAACCAGGCGTCTCATAAGCTCCCGCCACCTATAAAGCCTCGCATCAGTGAGTTAAGAGGAATCTCCCTGTCAGATACCGGAACAAAATAATGGAGGAAATTCAATAGCCTGTGTGCCTCACTGTATTCTTTGCAGTTCTTGGGCACAGTGGCCAGAATCCTCTCGGCATGGGACCTCAATACGGCGAACTCGGCAAGATAAGCGGAGTTGAACAGCACGTCCGCCTCCTCCTGGAAAGGATATATCCAACGTACCTCAGAACGGCGCACATTCGGCCAATTGGAGATTGTCTCACGGGCCGTGAAAGCTCCCTTACGGAAGTCCCTGACAATACGCCTCAGAAGCCGGTTGTCGCTCGTCGGAATGCAGTTATGGAAGTCCAGGGAGATTGAAGTGATCGTGTTGATGAATATCTTGAATTTCTCGTCATCAGGGACCTTGTCAGTCAATTTCGGGTTCAAGGCATGGATGCCCTCGATGAGAAGGACGGAACGGTCAGACAGCGACAGTTTCTTGCCGTTGAACTCCCTCAAGCCCGTCACGAAATTGAACTCAGGAACCTCGACCTCCTCCCCAGCGAGGAGTTTAAGAAGGTCTTTCTGGAGATAGTCGTGGTCGACAGTGTCGAAATTGTCGAAATCGAATGAACCGTCGGGCAGTTTCGGAGTGTCAAGCCGATTGACAAAGTAGTCGTCCGTGGAGAAAGACACGGGACGTATACCACAGGCCTTCAACTGGATGCTCAACCTCTTGCAGAACGTGCTTTTTCCACTGCTGGTCGGGCCGGTGATAAGCACAAGCCTCAAAGGATTGGCAGGGTCGTTATGACGCCTTTCTATCTCCTCCGCGATCTGGACTATCTTTTTCTCCTGAAGCGCCTCAGCGATCTGAATCAGGTCAGAGGCTTTTCCGCTTAGAATCGCCTCATTCACATCACCGACATTACCCAGCTCCATTATGCTGTTCCAGCGGTGCGACTCTTGGAAAACCCCGAAGGTCTTAGGCTGCTCCCTGAAAGGGGCAAGATCCTCGGGATGATGCCTGTCAGGCACACGCAGCAAGACTCCTCCCCTATAGAGACTAACACTCCAAGTCTTCAGGTACCCGGCGCTTGGAACAAGCTCATCATAGTAATAATCCGCTGTTCCTCCAAGAGTATAATAAGTGATATACACATCCCCGCAAGTCTCCAGAAGCTTGACTTTGTCCGTAGCTCCAAGGGCGGTGAAAGACTTTATCGCATCCTCAACCCTGGCCTCATGGCGGCGGAACGGCACATTCTGGTCCACGATTTCCAGCATCCTGGCCCTGATCGCATCAACGTCCGCCTCGGTGATCTCAGACCCATTTCCCTTGTCCACACTACAGTAATATCCCTTAGATATGGGACGTCTGATTATCAGCTTACTATCGGGAAACAAATCCTTTATGCCCTTGTATAAGAGAAAACACAGGGACCTGCAATAGAAATTCCGGCCCGTGTAGGTCCGATAGTCGAGAAACTCCACGTCCAGGCTATGATAGACCTTGAATCTGAGCCCCTGAGCGACATTGTTGACCTTAGCCGCGAGGATATCATAGGGTTTCTCAAACTCGAATTCCTGGGAGATATCCCCCAAAGAGGTTCCCTCGACGAACTCCTTCGAGGTACCGGTGTTCTTGCAATATATTTTTACCATGGTCGGGTAATATTACTTCAAAACAGGCAGCCAGGTCTGGACATGCGTCCCTTCCCAACAATCCACTGATGAATAGTCCACCATCTTGATCGGGCCGGTGGTTGTAGGCACCATGAACTGCAGCCTTGTCCCCTGGCGCTCGGGGGTGACCCTACGGATATCTATCAATCCTCTCTCGTCAGCCATGACACTGACCGGATTGGAATACTCCGGATCAATATTCTCGTCTCTTGAAAGCACGAGCGGGCCCCACTGGACAGCCTGGAAATCCTTTGAGGCGGGATTCCTCCCCTCCTTCGCCTGAATCAGCCTTGCTTCCATCCCGAATGAGATCTTAATCTCATCTCCGGGCTTCCAGTCCCGGCTCAAGGACAGATATGTCCCGGGCGTGACTCCTAAGACAGGCTCACCTCCAACGGAAACAGTTGTGGATGAGCTCCATGAAGGAATACGAAGCTTGATTGTGAAAGTCCCGCTCCCGGAAGGGAACACCGCGATTTTGACATCGCCGCTCAAAGGGAAGTCCGTATCCAGACCAAGAGACACATATCTCCCGTCTGAGGTCCGGGCATGGTAGGCCCCCTTGTTGTAAAGATTAACCACAGGTCCCTCAGAAGACTGCATGACCGCGACATAGGGGATATACGCCAACCCTGTGGGCCCGCTGAGATTGCAGCAAGTCACAGGCAGGCCATCAATCACTGTTCCCCAGCCGCTATTCGTGACCTTAGGGCCGTTCAACAGGTTGACATAGCTGAATCCCTTTCCATCCGGACGCATGGCTCCCAGAAGGCCGTTGTATACGTATTTCTCGATACATTCAGCGGCGGAAGGGTCGCCGGTAAGCCGCAGATAATGAGAGCAGAACTTCATCCAGGTCACCCCGACGCAAGTCTCCATCATCCTTTTGATGTCAGGATTGGACTGCTCTACAGCGGTATTGCTCCAGCCCTCACCCATCAATTTTGGCCAATAAACATCAGAGCCTGCGTTGCCGATGATAGTGATCTCCTGATCCCTCACAGTGGTGAAGAAGTTTGTAAGGCAATCCAGCCATCGAGGATCACCCGTAGCCCGGTAATACTCAGCGAGTCCCTCGAATACCGAGGTCATCTCATAAGCCTTCGGATATGGCTCTCCGACTTCGTACAACGGGGTCCCAGCGGAAATTAGCGAAAAGATGTCGCTCCCTTTATTGCCTCCGGACGCGATAATATAGCTGGCAAAATCGAGATATTCTTTCTTACCGGTGATAAGATAAAGCCTCATGAATGGTTCCAGGATAGAAGAGGACTCGATGTTCGTGGAACTCCAGCCAAGCTCCGTGACAGGCTTTTTAGGGGCCGGACCTATCTGGTCCATCACCGAACGGGCCTCTTTCTCCATTGCCTCCAGCACAACCGGATCCTTCTCGACATCAAGATAATACTGGCTCAGACCCAGGAGAACGTATTTCCGCTCCCAAATGTCACCATCACCGTCTCCCGGCTGCTGGTCCACAGGAGTGCAACTGATAGAGCCGTTTTCTTTCGCGGTGGCTATCAAGGAATACACGTAATCCTTTGTCAATTGCCTGAGTTGGGAATCACGGGTGTAACGCCATAGCAATGAATTGGTTCTGATGCTCTTTCCCGGCATCTCGCCAAGAGCGAATTTAGAGCGGCCGGACTTGAAAAACTCGAGGACGGCATCATAGGGCATCACACCTTTGGCCCAATTCTCTTGGGAAAGCATTATGGCATCATCCAGATAACCATCCATCTGGACATTCCCACCAAGCAGCGGCACAAGGACATCATGAACCTTAACTCCCTGCCCCCAAGCCGCCGAAGCGACGCAGAGAGCAAGGAGCGAAAGGAGTATTTTTCTCATATAATGAAGAATCTTTCTATTTGATTATCACTTGGTTCCGTCAAGAATGCCACGCAGGTAACCTATCGATTCGGCCACCCCTGGATGGGGGTTATCCCCGTTTTTCTCAAACTCGAGGGAAAGGACACCCTTGTATCCGACCTTGCGCAGAGCCTTGACTATCGGACGGAAGTCAATGACTCCCCTTCCCATCTCCCAAGTCTGACCCTCCTTAGAAGGAGCGGTCTCGTCCTTGATATGGACGTCATATATCCATTTGTGATACTTTTTGACTATCTGAGCGATATCCTCACCGCTACGCACCGAGTGGCCCATATCCAGGCAACACCCCACACCGAGTGACGGATCTTTGACGAGTTCCATGATCTTGTAGATGCTCGGGAAAGCCGCGCCGTCCGGGCCGTGAGTATGGATCGCCACCTTTATGCCGGTCTCAGCCACCTTTGCAATCACATAGTCAATCAGGTCATAATCCGGCACGCCGATGAACATCTTTATCCCGTAACGCTCCGTATAGGCGAACGCGCGGTCGACCTCGGCCTTTGATTTCATATAGATGGGACCAAGAATATATCCATCAACCCCATAAGAAGCGCATTTCGCCTTGAAAGCGTCCATCTGCTCTTTGGTGGAATCCAGCGGGAGCCACCAGTCCTTGATTGACAAGTATTTCACATCCATGCTCTGAAGCATGGCGAGGGTCTCGTCAATAGAGAACTCACGGTAGCTGTAGCCGGCGACTCCGATCTTCATATCGTCCGAGCCATGTGGTCCACTGATAATCTGTGCGTTGGAAGTAAAACCTGAAAGCAGCGTCATTATGACTGCCGCGGCAAATGAGAAAATACAAGTCCGCATTATTCCTAAGTGGTTAATAAACATAAAATACGATTCACAAGATAGGATATTTATTTGAAATATTCATTATTTTTGTGAATAAGAATCATCCCACCAATACTACGCTAATGGCTGACGAAACCATAATTTTCTCGATGTGCGGGGTCGGAAAGACCCTTCCGAATAACAACAAGGTGATCCTTAAGGACATCTATCTCTCTTTCTTCTATGGCGCCAAGATCGGCATAATCGGACTTAACGGTTCGGGAAAATCCACCCTACTGAAAATCATCGCCGGGGTAGAGAAATCCTACAAGGGAGAGGTTGTCTGGGCCCCAGGGTATTCAGTGGGCTACCTTGAGCAGGAACCACAAATGGATGCGTCAAAAACCGTTCTTGAGGTCGTCCAGGAAGGTGTGCAGGAAGTGATGGACGCCTTGAATGAATACAACGAGATTTCCCTGAAGTTCATGGAACCGATGGACGACGACCAGATGAACCGCCTGATCGAGCGCCAAGGAGAGCTTTCCGAGACCATAGACCATCTTGGAGGTTGGGAGATAGATTCCAAATTGGAAAGGGCCATGGACGCGCTTAACTGCCCTCCCCCTGACGCTTTAGTCTCCACTCTATCCGGAGGAGAGCGGAGAAGGGTCGCTTTGTGCCGCCTGCTGCTTCAGCAGCCTGATGTGCTCCTGCTGGACGAGCCGACCAACCACCTTGACGCGGAAAGCATCCAGTGGCTAGAGGCCCACCTGAGGCAATACAAGGGCACAGTCATCGCCGTGACCCATGACCGTTACTTCCTCGACAATGTGGCCGGATGGATTCTTGAGTTGGACCGTGGAGAAGGCATCCCGTGGAAGGGGAACTACAGTTCCTGGCTTGACCAGAAGACAAAGCGTCTTGCCCTCGAGGAGAAACAAGAAAGCCGCCGGCGCAAGACCCTTGAGCATGAGTTGGAATGGGTCAGGATGGCCCCAAAGGCCCGTCAGGCCAAACAAAAGGCCCGTCTCGGAGCCTATGAGAAACTGGCCGCGGCTGACACCAAGGAGAAAGAAAGCAATCTTGAGATATACATTCCAAACGGTCCCCGTCTGGGCAACAAGGTCATCGAGTTCAAGGATGTGTCGAAAGGCTTCGGAGACAGGCTCCTTTTCGAGCATCTGACTTTCTCCCTCCCGCCTGCCGGAATCGTTGGTGTGATAGGCCCTAACGGCGCTGGAAAGACCACTCTCTTCCGACTTATCATGGGAATTGAGACTCCGGATTCGGGCTCGATCGACATTGGGGAGACCGTCAAGATCTCCTATGTCGACCAGCAGCATAAGAGCATCGACCCCGACAAGACCGTCTACGAGACTATAGCGGGCAACTCCGAGTGGGTACGCCTGGGAGGAAGGGACATCAACGCCAGGGCCTGGGTCTCCAGGTTCAATTTCACCGGAGCCGACCAGGAGAAGCTTTGCGGGGTTCTCTCCGGAGGCGAGCGAAACAGGCTCCACCTAGCGCTGACATTGAAAGACGAAGGCAACGTCCTGCTGCTTGACGAGCCGACTAACGACGTGGACGTCAACACCATACGAGCCCTGGAGGACGGTCTGGAGAGTTTTGCCGGCTGTGCCGTCGTGGTCAGCCACGATCGTTGGTTCCTGGATCGTATCGCCACCCACATCCTCGCCTTTGAGGGCGAAGGAAAGGTGGTGTTCTTCGATGGCAACTACTCCGAATATGAGGAGAACAAAAAGGCTAGGCTCGGAAATGTGGAACCGAAGCGTTTCAAGTACAAGAAACTGATGGACTAACTATATGGAACAGATCATCGCACCGGTGGATGTAAGCCTGATTAAGGCTGAGCTCACTCCTGAAAGGAAACTCGGTGACACCAACAAAGGTGGAAACGAGTTGTACACCGTGACGGGGAAGGACTCCCCCAACACTCTCCGTGAGATAGGGCGCCTTCGGGAGGTCTCCTACAGAGAGGCTGGAGCCAGCTCCGGAAAGTCAATGGACCTGGATGAGTACGACACGATGGAAAAGCCTTACACCCAACTGATTGTCTGGGATCCGGAGGCTGAGGCCATCATCGGTGGCTACAGGTATATCCTCGGCAAGGATGTCACATTGAAGGAAGATGGTCAGCCCAACATCACATCATCCCATCTCTACCGCTTCTCCGACAGTTTCATCCAGAAATATCTTCCCCACGTAATGGAGCTCGGCCGTTCTTTCGTGGCTCCTGATTATCAAAGCTCGAAGGCCGGTGCCAAGTCTTTGTTCACAATGGACAATCTCTGGGACGGGATCGCTTCCGTAATCCTCAACCACCCGGGAACACTGTATTTCCTCGGGAAGATGACGATTTATCCATCGTACGATGAGACAGCAAGGAATCTTATCATACATTTCCTCAAGAAGCATTTCAATGACAATGAAGGCCTTGTCAGGCCAAAGGATGAGATCAAGGTGACTGACAACACCAGATTGATGGATCTGATCCTTGAGGAGGCGGACGTCAAGAAAGACTACCGCCTGCTGAAAGACGCTGTCAGAAGGCTTGGTACGAATATTCCTCCCTTGGTCAACTCTTACATCAACACCTCGGCATCAATGAAGATGTTCGGGTCGTGTATTAATGACGAGCTTGGGGATGCCATCGAGACAGGGATAATGATCAGCTTCGACGACATCTACGCCGAAAAGAAAGAGCGTCACATGAATGCCTTTGTGATGAACCAGATCAACAAGCTGCGCAAGCGTTTCCCGAACTTGTCACAATCCGCTGAGGCTAAGTTCCGAGACCATATCGAGAAGAGCCGCCGGAAGTCCATGCAGGGCTTCCATAGAAAGCTCGGGAAGAAAACATCACCAGACGTGGAATTCCTTTAAAATATTCATTTTAATAATATTTCTATCATGAGTTTATTGCATGTGATCAACCACCCGATGGTCCAGCACAAGTTGACCATCATGAGAGACAAGAACACCGGTTCCAAGGATTTCAGGGAGCTTCTCAGGGAAATCTCGCTCCTTATGGGCTATGAGGTCACCAGGGACATTCCACTGGAGGATGTCGAGATCGAGACTCCTATATGCAAGATGACGGCGAAGGAAGTCTCCGGCCGCAAGCTGGCTATCGTCCCGATCCTGAGGGCCGGAATGGGAATGGTGGAGGGCCTCCAGACCCTTGTTCCCGTCGCCAAAGTCGGGCATATCGGCCTCTATCGCGACGAGACTACCCACACTCCGGTGGTCTATTACTGCAAGCTTCCGGAAGATATCCAGGATCGTCTTGTGATCGTGACGGATCCGATGCTGGCGACTGGCGGTAGCGCTTGTGACGCGATTTCGATGCTTAAGGAGAGGGGTTGCAAGAATATCAGGTTGATGTGTCTGGTGAGTGTGCCGGAGGGTATCAAGAAGGTGCAAAACGAGCATCCGGATGTCGATATCTACACTGCTGCCGTGGACGATTGCCTCAACGAGAACGCTTACATAGTCCCTGGCCTCGGCGACGCCGGTGACCGCATCTTCGGCACGAAGTAGTACTTCTAGGTGGCGAGGAGCCCATCCCCTGTCGGAACTCCGTTCGCTTCGCTCACTCCGGCCCCTCCCAACGCCATCGTCGTCCTCGCTTCGCTCAGACTCGCTGTCGTCGGGCCCCACCCCCTGCCCCTGTCCGGGGGTGGACAGGTCCTCCAGGGGATGGCTCCTCGCCACTAGGAATTGTCTCCAATAGTCCGATAGTGTCCCCGAAGGGGAGCACTATCGGACGAGTGTAAACAATTAATAATAATTATGATGAAGAGGATTCTTATCGGGGTTTTGGTTTGGGGAATCGGTGTCTTGTCTTGGGGACAGACGCTGGATTCAAGGTTAGGCCATGGCGGAGAGTTCGTCTGGAAGATGGCCAAGGCGTCGGAGACAAGGGCAACGGCCGCTGAGCTGTCATCTCCTAGCTTTGACGACACGACATGGATGGAAGCCATCGTGCCCGGGACCGTCCTGACGTCCCTGGTTGAGAACGGAGTGTATCCGGAGCCATATTACGGGACAAACAACAAGATATCCGAGAAGAAGATCCCCGACATCATCGACACGGGACGGGATTTCTGGACCTACTGGTTCAGGACCGGGTTCAACACTCCGGAACTAGCTGAAGGAGAGAGACTTTGGCTCCATCCAGAAGGGATCAACTACCGAGCTGAATGGTGGCTGAACGGCCACCTTGTCAGCGTCATGGCCGGAATGTTCAACGACGACCTGATCGACATCACCGACTTCATCGCCAAGGACGGTCACAACACCCTAGCGGTACTGGTCAAGCCAGTGGATATTCCCGGAACCACGATGCCCAAGCCATGGGGCGCGCCAGGCGAGAACCGAAACGGCGGCGACGGGGACATCGGCTGGAACACAACCCAGTTAATGACTGTCGGATGGGACTTCTCTTATGACGACGGAATACGCGACCGAAACACCGGAATCTGGAAATCAGTCAGCATATTCAAGACTGGACCGATCAGGCTGGACTCCCCTTTCATCAAGAGCTCGTTCCACAAACATGACCTGTCAACGGCAGCCCAAACCATTACCGTCGGACTGGTCAATCCAGCGAGCGGCTTCCAGAACAATGAGCCGGTGAAATGCGTTGTCGAGGGAGAGATAGAAGGAACTGGAATCAAGGTCTCCAAAGAAGTCTCACTGATTCGTGGCGAGGAACCAATCGTGACCTTCACTCCTGAGGAATATCCCCAACTGAATATCAAGAATCCCAGGCTTTGGTGGCCCAAGAACAAGGGCCCGCAAGAGCTGTACAAGCTCAAGCTGGCGGTCAAGGTCGACGGCATAGTTTCCGACTCCAAGGAGATTACATTCGGAATCAGGGACGTGCAAGTCACGACCGACACTCCAGACGGCTCAAAAGTGTTCATAGTCAATGGCAAACGCATGTTCATCAGGGGCAGCAACTGGATTCCGGAGGCAATGCTCCGGACCGACGATGAGAGGATGCGGACCGAAATGGCCTACACCGACCAGTCCGGTATCAACTTCCTGCGTCTCTGGGGAGGCGGAATCGCCGAGAGCGATCTCTTCTACCAGCTATGCGATGAGTACGGCATCATGGTCTGGCAGGAATTCTGGATGACCGGAGACACCCGTCATCCTCACGACAAGTCGATCTATTTCAACAATGTGGCATCGACGGTCAAAAGGATCCGCAACCACCCCTCAATCATCTTCTACGTGGCATCGAACGAGAGCACTGAGGTTAGCGGCACTCCCGATCTGCTGGAGCACCTGGACGGCACCAGGCCCTACCAGATGCAGTCAGAATGCGACGGAATACACGACGGCAGCCCTTACAAGCAGGTCAATCCGATGAGGCACTACACCAACACGGCCTCCGACCGGGGAAGCCGTATCGACGGGTTCAATCCCGAATACGGCGCGCCCACTCTCCCGGTTATCGAAAGTCTAAAGAAGATGATGCCGGCCGACAAATTGTGGCCGATAGACAAATCTACCTGGAACTATCTGGACGGCAATGGGTTCCACCTGATGACAACCCTTTACGATGACATGGTCCGTTGTTACGGTGAACCCTCCGGAATTGAGGACTACGCCCGAAAAGGTCAGCTCGTCGGAGCCATGAACTCTAAGAGCATCTGGGAGGTCTGGAATTATAACCGGCTGGATGACGGGGACCGTTTCTGTTCCGGTCTTCTTTTCTGGTACCACAATTGCCCTAACGTCCAGGTCTGCGCCAGGATGTGGGACTATTACCTGGAACCTACGGCATCGTTGTTCCACACGATGCATTCGCTTGAGCCACTGCATGTTCAATTTGATTATCTCAAGAATACCGTCAGTATCATTAACGACTGTTTGGAGCCTGTCCACGCGATTAAATTGAACGCAAAACTTTACGACCTTTCGAGCAAACTAGTGAAGTCATGGAGTATTCCGGTGGACGTTCCGGCGGAGAAAGCTTTGGACGATGTGCTAACTCTCGACTTCCCTGAAAGTATCACCCCGGTTCACTTCATATGTCTCACGCTTACAGACAGGACCGGCAAGCAAATACTATCCGAGAATATTTACTGGAGATCAACCGACTCTTACGAAGGGCCGCAAACCGTTACCGGTCCATGCACTTCAGGCTTTGAGAGCCTGGCTGAAATGCCGGCGGCGAATGTCAAGCTGACACGCAGGAACCTACCCGATGGAAGTATTGAGATAATTCTTAAAAACACATCAAGCAAAATAGCTTTCTTCAATAGGTTACAACTTCGTGACAAGTCCGGGGAGCCAGTCCATGGGACCATGTATTCCGACAATTTCGTGACCCTTCTCCCCCGCTCCTCAAAGACCATTGTTATCAAACCGGCCAGTGGTCAACCGGGTGACTTCAAGGTCTATTTCGAAGGCTGGAACTCAGGCGCGAAAACCTTCTGACACAATCAAACGATGGCGATATGAAACGTAGAGATTTCTTGAAGATAGGCTCGGCCGCGACCGGGGCGATGCTGGTCGGAGGAGCCGTGCCAGCCGAAGGAGCCGAGAAAGTCAAACCAGCCTCCGAAGGCGTAGGAGTCGACGGATATGTCAAAGAACCTTCCAGAAAGATTCCCGTGATAGCTTCTTGCGACATTCTGGTAGCCGGAGCCGGTCCCGCCGGCTTTGCCGCGGCGATCTCCGCCGCAAGGGAAGGCGCCGATGTCATATTGCTGGAAATGAATGGTTTCCTTGGAGGGCTCTGGACCGGAGGATCCGTCTTGCCTCTTAACTGCATGGAAGCGAGAACAGGCTCCGGCTGGAAACAAGTGGTGTACGGTGTAGCTGACGAGCTGGCTGTCAAACTCAAGGAAATGGGCATGTCGATTCAGCCTGGACGCTCCCCCATCGTGGATCCGGAAGCGACAAAGCATCTCATGCGGCTTATGGTTAAAGAGGCTGGAATCCGGGTAATATACTACGCCAAGGCTTGCGAGATCACAAAATCAGGTGACCGGATCGAGAGCGTCTTGATCGAGAGCAAGAGCGGCCGTAACGCGATAAAAGCCAAGTATTTCGTGGACACCACCGGAGACGGGGATATCTTCTACTGGGCCGGGGAGAACTACCGATACGTGAAGCACCACATCGGTGCCATGTGGAGAGTCGGAAACCTTCAGGAATACAATGCCCACGGCAGCATGACTCCTATCAAAGGTGTCGGCCTGATGCACACCAACGGTGAATATGACCAAGACGGTCTGGATGTGTTCAACATGTCACGTCTGAATGATTCCCTGAGGCAATATATGTGGGACAAGACCCAGGAACTGCGCTCCAAGAGAGGTTGCGAGGAAGCGTTCCTATTGGAGACTCCCCCTATGCTAGGAGTGCGGGTCACCAGGGTGCTGGACAGCCTAAGGAATGTCTCCATGACCGATGCTCTGGAAAACAGGACTTACGACGATGTGGTAGGTATTGCCGGAGTGGATATCGACGTTGAAATCGACGGGAACAAGCATCTTGTCTCAGAACGGCCACAATGGCAAATCCCGTTGCGAGCCCTCCTGCCGCGGAAAACGCCTAATCTGACTGTAGCCGGGAGATGTTTCGGCTATGAGCACGACATCACTTACGACGCCAGGGAGATAGCCACCTGCATGGTCACGGGGCAGGCCGCTGGAGCGGCTGCCGCTAGAGCCCTTTTAGACCGGTCAGCGGTTCAAGCCACCGATCCGGCCAAGGTCCAGGCGACATTACGTTCACAAGGAGTCAAGATATAGCGTCACTCATATTCCTTCAAGGCGGCGAAGGCCTTGGGAGCCAGGATGATTATGGCAATGACATTTATCCAAGCCATGAGTCCGAGACCTATGTCGCTGAGAGTCCAGACAGTGTTGGCATCCTTTAGGGACCCGAATAGCACTGATCCCAACACAAAGATCCTCAACATCCAGATAAGCGCCTTCTCGAGTTTCGGTGAGGCGTTTTTCTTGGAATTGCAAAGGTACACCACGCTTGATTCGGAATAGAAATAATCCGCCATAATGGTCGTGAATACGAAGAAAGACAATGCGACACTCACAAATGTGCCTCCAAAGCCACCGAAAACCGAATCGACGGCGGCCTGTGTATAACCCACATAATTAGCCCCAAGATCAGGAGCCCCGGCCATGAGCATCTCCCCTGTATTCGAGTCAAAGATATTGAATGTCCCGGCCGAGAGAATCATCAAGGCTGTGGCGGTACAGACGAATATGGTGTCGACATAGACTGAGAAAGCCTGTGCCAGCCCTTGCTCCGCCGGATGATCCACATCAGCGGAAGCGGAAGGGATCGCCCCCGTGCCCTGTCCGGCCTCGTTGGAGTACAATCCACGCTTGACCCCGAACATTATTGTGGAACCCAGGATGCCTCCACAAAGCGGATTGATTCCGAGCGCGTTCTGGACTATCATTACCAGAATCCCGGGGATTCCACGCCAATTGATAGCCAGCACAACCAGCGCGATAAGCAGATAGGCTATAGCCATGAAAGGTGCCACTAAAGAGGCGGCCTTCGCTATTCTTTTAACTCCCCCTACTATCACAAGCCCTACTAACAGGACCAGAATGAGACCGGAGACCAATGTGCTGACACCGAACGAGTTCTGAAGCGCGGCGGACATCCCGTTGGACTGCACGCCCGGCATCAGGAGACCACAGGCC
This sequence comes from Bacteroidales bacterium, assembly GCA_024693285.1. Classification (GTDB taxonomy): domain Bacteria; phylum Bacteroidota; class Bacteroidia; order Bacteroidales; family UBA932; genus Cryptobacteroides. The sequence continues at coordinate 85,692 of JAILLE010000020.1, read as the reverse complement.
AGAATTGTGGCCACAGCGAAAAGGATAGCCATCCATCTCGCCCCGAGACCTTTCTCGATATAACAAGCCGGCCCGCCCCGGTAACCGGTTGAATGGGAGAATTTGTATATCTGCGCGAGTGTGGACTCGACAAAAGCCGTCGATGCTCCAAGGAAGGCTATTATCCACATCCAGAATATTGATCCAGGTCCTCCAAGGGCGATCGCGGTCGCGACTCCCACTATATTGCCGGTACCGACTCGTCCGGCCAAAGCGATACAGAAAGCCTCGAATGATGACACTCCCCTCCTTTGGGCACGCCTCTCCCTTTTCCGGGTCAATATCTTGAACATCAACCCAATACGCCTTAACTGGACGAAACGGCTGCGAATCGAGAAATACAATCCGGCACCGACCAGCAAGACAACCAATGCCGGACTCCAGATCACATTGTTTATAGCTGAGACTATCTTCTCGAACATTATTTTATCGAGTTCTCATATTCCTTCAAAGCGGCGAAGGCTTTGGGAGCGAGAATTATTATAGCCACTACATTGACCCAGGCCATGAGACCGACGCCGATGTCGCCAAGAGTCCAGACTGTGTTGGCCTCTTTAACAGCCCCGAAAACCACTGAACCAAGGATAACGATCTGAAGGATCCTGATAAGGATTTTCTCGACTTTAGGGGAAAAACCTTTCTTGAGGTTGCATAAGTACATAACGCTGGATTCCGAGTAGAAATAATAGGCCATCACGGTCGTGAACACGAAGAAGGCCAGTGCTATGCTGACGAATATGCTTCCGAAACCGCCGATCACGGAGTCGACCGCGGCCTGGGTGTAACCGACATAGTTAGCGCCGAGGCCAGGATCGTTCGCGAGGAGCATCTCACCTGTCTTGGCATCGAGAATGTTGAAGGTCCCGGCGGAAAGGATCATAAGGGCTGTGGCGGTACAGACCAGGAGAGTGTCGACATAGACCGAGAAAGCCTGGACAAGGCCTTGCTCCGCGGGATGCTTCACATCAGCGGATGCGGAGGGTATAGCTCCGGTTCCCTGCCCCGCCTCATTAGAGAACAGTCCCCTCTTGACACCCATCATGATTGTCGAGCCCAGAATACCTCCACATAAAGGATTGACTCCGAACGCGTTCTGGACTATCAGCGATAAAAGACCGGGAATCGCTTTCCAATTAAGTGCCAAGATCACTATAGAAATCAACACATAGACGACAGCCATGAACGGAGTGACTAGAGAGGCCGCCTTGGCGATTCTCTTCACACCTCCGACTATCACAAGCCCAAGAATGAATGCCAGGACCAGCCCGGAAATCAATGGATTGATACCGAAAGAGTTGAGAGCGGCGGCTGAAAAGCCGTTAGACTGGACAGTAGGAAGCAACAGACCGGTGGCGACAATAGTAACCACAGCGAAAAGGATGGCCATCCAGCGGGCCTTGAGGCCTTTCTCGATATAAGTCGCGGGACCGCCTCTGAAACCGGTCGGATGAGAGAACTTGAATATCTGCGCGAGAGTGGACTCCACGTAAGCTGTGGACGCTCCGAAAAAGGCTATTATCCACATCCAGAATATGGCCCCAGGGCCGCCCAAGGCAATGGCAGTGGCAACTCCGACAATATTCCCTGTACCTACCCTGCCAGACAGAGCGATGCAGAATGCCTCGAAGGATGAGACGCCTTGTTTCTCGGAGTTCTTGTCCCGTTTCCGGAAAAGAAGCCTAGCCATAAGGCCGATGCGCCTGAGTTGGACAAAACGTGTGCGTGTAGAGAAATACAGGCCAGCCCCGACCAGCAGGACAACTAGTGCCGGACTCCAGATGACATTGTTTACAGTGGATACAATCTTCTCGAACATGCTCAAATATAAAAAATTATATCCTAACTCGACAATTAATTCTCTATTAAAACGAAAAAGGCCGGCTCAGTAGCCGGCCTTAAATCACAACTTGAATGATTACTTCTCCTCCTTAGGGGCGAGAGCGCACCAGACGATGGCGCTGAGGGCACCACCGCAAAGAGGGGCGACGATGAAGACCCAGAGATCCTTGAGGGCCTGTCCGCCAGCGAAGAGGGCGGGACCGATAGAACGGGCGGGGTTCACCGATGTGCCGGTCAGATTGATGCACACGAGGTGGATCAGGACGAGGCTGAGACCAATGGCGAGACCAGCGAAGTTGCCGGCGCCGACCTTGCTGTCAGTTGTTCCGAGAACGACAAGGACAAAGAGGAAGGTAGCCACAATCTCAACAAGGAACGCTCCACCGACTCCACCAGCGCCAGCGACACCATTGCAGCCAAGGCCGGCGGGATTGGCGCCAGCGAAAGCGGTTGAAGGAGTCATGACTTTCGCGAAGAGCAGAAGGACGGCTCCAGCGATAACGGCGCCGATGATCTGGCCACACCAGTAGCCACAGGCATCCTTCCAGCTCATGCGGCCCGAAAGGGCGACGCCGAGGGTGATGGCAGGGTTGATATGGCAACCTGAGATGCCACCGATAGTGTAAGCCATGGCGATAACCGAAAGACCAAAAGCGGCGGCGGTGGCGAATAGGCCAGCGGAAGTCCCGCAACCGACGAACATTGCCGTGGCGCAGCCGAGGAAAGTCAGGACAAATGTCCCGATACATTCAGCGATGTACTTTCTCATGATTTTTTGTTATTAAGTGTTATTGAAGGTTGTTGTGATTTTGGTTTAACAACGCCAATTTACGAAATATTCCAATTAAATCCATCATTTTTTCTAAATTTACATCCGGAACCAATAACCGATTCTAATATGAACACTCATGTTGTAATTATGGCAGGAGGGGTAGGAAGCCGTCTATGGCCAGTTAGCACCCCCGAGATGCCCAAACAATTCATAGATATTCTCGGAATAGGGAAAACCCTTCTCCAGATGACCGTAGACCGTTTCAAACCTGTATGCGACCTTGAACGTTTCTGGGTAGTCACTTCCGAGGCTTATGTCGATATCGTAAAAGAGCAACTTCCTTGCATACCAGCCGACCACATCCTGGCCGAGCCTGTTCCCCGCAACACCGCGCCATGCATCGCGTACGCATGCTGGAAGATAAAGGCTTCCTATCGTGACGCCAACATCATAGTGACTCCGGCTGACGCCCTGGTGATCAATGTCCAGAAGTTCGCCGCGGCTATCCGCAAGGCCCTAAACTTCACCGACGGGACTGACAAAATAGTCACAGTCGGTATAGAGCCTTCCCGTCCAGAGACCGGTTACGGTTATATCCATGCGGAGGACAGAATGCCAGATGAGATAGTCAAGGTAAAGGAGTTCAAGGAGAAACCAAATGAGGCTACCGCAAAGAAATATGTCGCGGCAGGGAATTATTTCTGGAATGCGGGAATATTCGTATGGAGCTGTGCGACAATTGTTTCCGAGCTTCGCAAGCATGCTCCGCAGATAGCTTCGGTAATGGACACGATCGCCGCCTCATTCGGCAGTTGGAAGGAGGAGGAGACGCTTCAAGAGTTGTTCCCTACCTGCGAGAAGATATCAATCGATTATGCTGTCATGGAGAAATCAGACAAGATCCATGTCATAGCAAGCGACTTAGGATGGTCTGACCTGGGCAGTTTCACATCAATCAAGGAGCATATCCCCATGCCTGAGGAAGACCCTGTTCCCGACGGAGGAGCCGCCAAGGCGATTGAGGGTGGCAACAAGGTGATCGGCAGGGACATCAGGATGTTTGGTTGCGAGGAGTGCATCGTCCATGCCGAGGACGCCAAAACCGTGGTCGTGTCTGGTTTGAAAGATTACATCGTAGCTGTCAAAGGAGGGAATGTTTTGGTCTGTCCTCTCAGTGAGGAGCAGAAAATCAAGGAGTATTCCACCCATGAGGAGAAATAACATCAAAAAAAATCGAAAAAATTTGTTTTTTTTCAGGGAAGGATATAACTTTGCAATCCCGATTCGGAAACCCTCCGAAACGATTGGAAGAATCGTTAGCTCAGTTGGTAGAGCACAACACTTTTAATGTTGGGGTCTCGGGTTCGAGCCCCGAACGGTTCACAAAGGGCTAGGTTCTTTAAGTTCTTTAAAATGCTTTGTTAGCTCAGTTGGTAGAGCAACTGACTCTTAATCAGTGGGTCTAGGGTTCGAGTCCCTAACAGAGCACGGTAAATCCCGCCAGACAACCGTCTGACGGGATTTTTCTTTTTTTTATTGTATATTAGCGCCATGAGACAGACACCTATAGCACTATCAGGAGCTTTCTTGCTCGCCTCCTTGCCAGGAAGCCTCCTGTCCGGGGAAGCCAACGCCCAGGAAAAAAATGAATCCAAGAGGCTTAATATCATCCACATAATGACTGATGACCATGCGTTCCAGGCAATCAGCGCCTATGGTCATCCCTTAAGCCAGCAGGCCCCTACCCCGAACATGGACCGGCTCGCCAGGGAAGGAATTCGTTTCGACAGGGCTTATGTGGAGAACTCATTGTCCACTCCTAGCCGCGCCTGCCTGATGACCGGGCTTTACAGCCACCAGAATGGTCAGAGGACCCTCGGGAGGGGTATTGATACTACGAAAGTCTTTGTCTCGGAGCTTCTCCAACAGGGAGGCTACCAGACAGCGATGATCGGGAAATGGCACATGCAGTGCGAGCCGAAGGGATTCGACTTTTTCTACGTTTTCCGGGGCCAGGGAGAATATTACAATCCTGTGCTTAAGAGCCACCTTTCCGACGGCAAGTATCTCCGCGAGGAAGGCTACGCCACTAGTCTGGTCACCAAACACGCCATAGATTTCCTCGAGCAGCGGGATCCTGACAAGCCTTTCTGCCTCTATGTCCACCACAAGGCGCCCCACCGCAACTGGATGCCGGACATCAAATATCTGGACTTGTATGAGGATGTGACATTCCCGCTACCTGAGACCTTCCATGACGATTATTCAGGAAAGGGCGAGGCCGCCAGGGAGCAGCTGATGACCATCGACAAGGACATGACCATGATCTATGACCTGAAGGTCGAGGAACTCGATGAGGAACCCACCAGAGCCCGTCACCCAAAGAGCATGCTGGAGAGCGGGCTATCAAGGATGGATCCTGAGACAAGAGCCAAGTGGGAAGCCGCTTACGGTCCTAAAAACAGGGCCTTCCTCGAGAGCGGACTTGAGGGCGAGGCTCTCCTGGAATGGAAGTTCCAGCGCTATGTAAAAGACTATCTCCGCGTCATCCGCTCGGTGGATGATTCAGTCGGCGAGATTCTGGAATATCTTGATTCTCACGGGCTCGCTGACAACACAATCGTGGTCTACACCTCCGATCAAGGTTTCTATATGGGTGAGCACGGCTGGTTCGACAAGAGATTCATGTACGAGGAATCCTTCAGGACACCTCTGATTATCCGCTATCCCGGCGGACAGGCAGGAAAGGTTTCAAACGCTTTTATTCAGAATATTGATTTCGCCCCCACCTATCTCGATGTGGCTGGAGTAAATGCCCCTGAGGAAATGTCCGGCCTGTCCCTCCTTCCTGTCATCAAGAAGGGTGGCAAGGAGCCTTGCAAATGGAGGAAATACATGTATTACCACTACTATGACCTTCCTTCCGAACACAATGTCCTCAAGCATGACGGAGTCTCCGACAAGAGGTATAAGCTGATCCACTTCTACGGCGGGGCTGAAGGAGATTATTCCGAATTCTACGACATCAGGAAAGATCCCACCGAGATGAAGAACCTGTACGGTGAGAAACGGTACAAGAGACGTATCGCCCGCCTGCAGAAGCAGCTGGACAAGTTCCGGACAGAGCTTGCTGTTGACGAGTATTAATATTATAATAAACGGACAATGAAAAAGCAAACCCTCATCACTGCCGTGTGCGCCTTGCTGATTGTAGCCACACCAGTATTTAGTTCTTGTAAAAGGACCCCTAAAAAGACCGCTGAAGAGCCTGCGGTAGAACAAGCCGCTGAGGAAGACCTCGACACCCAGTATGCGAAGGATCTGCTTGCGAAAGGCACGGCAGCTCCAGACTTCACTCTTAAGACTCCTGATGGCAATGACGTCTCTATCAAGGACTTCCAAGGCAAGTACGTGGTCTTGGACTTCTGGGCCTCCTGGTGCCCTGACTGCCGTAAGGACGCTCCTCAGGTGAAAGCCCTGTGGGAGAAATACGGGGACAAGGTCGCGTTCGTCGGAGTGTCATTCGACACCGAGAAAGAGAAATGGACAGAGTACATCAATGAGAACGGTCTGGGCTGGTGCCACGTGAGTCCTCTCGCCAAATGGAAAGAGACCCAGGTCTCGCAGGATTACAAGGTCAACTGGATTCCCTCGATGTACATAATCGACCCGGAGGGCAAGGTTGTCTTAGGTACCGTGATGATCGACAAGATGGCCAAAGAGCTTGAGGCTGTGGCTGGCAAGTAGCGTTTTTTACCGGAATAATTATGGCCAAGCTTTCAGAGAAAATCGGATATGCTCTTGGGGATGCCGCCGCTGGAGGAATCACCTGGAAGGTGATGTCAATCGCGTTCCCCTTGTTTTTCACAAATATTTTCGGGCTCACTGTGGCTGACACAGCCACCCTTATGCTTATAGCCCGCCTGTTCGATGTCGTGACAGACCCGATGATGGGCGCGCTGGCCGACCGGACACAGTCCCGCTGGGGCACATACCGCCCATGGCTCATATTCGGAGCGATACCGCTCGGCGTGATCTTCGCCCTACTGCTCTACACACCGGATTTCGGGCCTGTGGGCAAGCGTATTTACGCATATTCGATGTATCTGCTGATGATGGCCGTCTACACCGCCGTGAACGTGCCGTATGGCTCGCTCCTCGGCGTAATGACCGCTGACGACAACGAGAAGAACGAGTTTTCGTCCTACAGGATGGTGGGAGCCTACGCGATGGGCTTCATCACTTTGCTCTCGTTCCCCTACTTGCAGAAAATGGTGGGAGGTACTCCGGCCCACCAATATGCCGTCTTGGGAGCCATCCTGGGAGGTGTCGCCGCATTAGGCACCCTAGCTTGCGGCCTTCTCACAAAGGAGCGTCTGAAGCCCATCAGGGCAGAAAAGTTCTCCTTCAAGCCTTTCGGGGACCTGTTCCGCAACAAGCCATGGATATACCTCACGCTTATCGGCATCTGCACCAACTTTTTCAACGGATTCCGATATGCCGTGGCCGGTTATCTACTTGAATATTGCCTCCACGGAGATGTCACTGTCTCAGGGCTCATCATCAACTACACGGTGTTCATGACCTTCGGTGAGGTGACCTGCATGATATTCGGCGGCCTGTCCCCGAAGTTCACAAAGTGGGTCGGATCCAAGCGCAAGGCCTTCAACTGGGCGGCCATCATCTGCGTCGTGACCTCCATCGCCTTCTTCTTCATTCCGATGGATCCGAAATACATCTGGTTGATGGTGGCGATGGTCATCCTAACCTCAATCGGTATCGGCATTTACTCTCCACTGCTGTGGTCTATGTACGCTGACGTGGCGGATTACGCCACCGAGAAGAACGGGACCTCATCCACAGGTCTCATATTCTCCTCAGGTACAATGGCACAGAAGTTCGGCTCGGCCATCTCCGGCGCACTTGTGGCTATGCTTCTCGGCTTGTCAGGCTTCATCTCAGGCACAGACCCGGCCACCGGACAGACGGTTGTCACCATCACGAACGAGGCTTCGGTCCAGCAAATGATTTGGGCTCTGTTCTCGCTATTCCCCGCCGCTATAGCACTGCTCATCGTCTTGTTGCTGAAACTTTATCCTATCAAGAAATAATTGATAAAGAGACTATTGCAAATAACGTTGGCGGTAATGCTGATGGCCTGCTCAAAAACGGGTGGGCCGTTTCTTTCCGCTATCGATAGTCCAAGGCTGTTCGCAGGCAACGACACCCTGGCGTTTAGGGATCCCGCCGCCATTTACGACAATGGTCAATTCCATCTGTTTTTCTCACTGGTTCGGATTGAGAATGACAGTATCTTCAGTTATTTGGCCACTTCCACCAGCATGAACCTGAAGGATTGGACAGAGCCCAGAATCTTGACCGAGAGAGACCAGAACCTGGATTATTCAAGCCCAGGAAACGTGATACGCTTTGGAGATGAATGGATCCTATGCATGCAGACCTATCCGAGACCGGGATATGTCAGATCCGAGATGCCTAGATATGGCGGTCAGGACGCGAGGCTTTTCATCATGCGAAGCAAGGATCTTGAGACCTGGACCGCGCCGGAACTACTTAAGGTTAAGGGAAATATCCCGGAAGAAGATATGGGCAGGATGATTGACCCATATCTCATCGAGGACAAAGATGAGCCGGGGAAATGGTGGTGTTTCTACAAGCAGAATGGCGTCAGCAGTTCATGGTCCCATGACCTTGTTAACTGGACATTTGACAAACACATCCAGGGAGGAGAAAACGTCTGCATCCTGAAGGATGGTGATGAATACATCATGTTCCATTCCCCCGAGAACGGGATCGGGGTCAAACGATCCTCTGATCTGAGGGACTGGAAAGACGACGGTTCTTTAATCACGCTTGGCCAAAGCGAATGGGAATGGGCAGCGGGCCGGCTCACCGCTGGATTCGTACTGGATTGCAGGTCAGTACCTTCCGTAGGGAAATACATAATGTTCTTCCACGGTTCGGGTCCTCTGACGGAGACCGAGGGCGATTTCGATAAAAACAGTTCTATCGGAATAGCCTGGAGCGACGACCTTCAGTCCTGGGCCTGGCCAGATTAGTCTGACAATAGTTTCAACGCTTCGAGGCACATGCGGGCGTTGTGGTAGGGGCATTTCCAGAAGCCGGCTTTCGGGTTGGCGAGATCCGGAGTCACTCCGTCCGCCAATGTACCCCAATACCATTCGCCAGGGAGGATGCTTCTTGAAGAAGATTCTTCGCTCCGCTCAGAATGACAGAGGAGATGGGTCTTGATCCTGTTCCAGCAGGAGATGGCTCTTGGAAGTCCGTCAGGATCGGAGTGATACTTAGAAAGCCATAGGTTGCCTACGACAGTCTCAGCCTGGACCCACCACTGACGGGAAAGATCTTTTGATCCATCGAGCAACAACTCATACATCATAGAACCGTCAGGAAGGAGTCCCTCGTTTCCGGCAATACCGAGTTTCCGGCAATATGGCCTCACATATTCAATGAGAGAAGGATCACCTGTAGCAAAAGCGCATTCCAACAAGAGCCATGAAGTCTCGATGTCATGGCCATAAGAGACAGCTCCGGGAATAACAGTCCAGTCCCTTGTGAAATACAAATGAAGATGCCCCTCCGGAGACATGATCTTCTCACACATCAGATTGACGAGGCTGATCAACGCCACCTTGAGAGCCGGATCAGGCCAAACCTGGTAAAGGTTGGCGTAAGCTTCCAGTAGATGAAGGTGGGAATTCATCGTCTTGTCAGCGTTGATATCATGGGCAGAGAGAGACATATCCTCTAGCGGAGAGAAGTCTCTGGCCAAAGCTTCGCCATAGCCTCCATTATCATGGTCAGCGAATCTTGATTCTATGATATTGAACAGATTCTCAGCCACTTCCAGATCGGCCTCGTCAGATGTGACCTTATAAAGCTCACTGAAAGCGTAGATGGCGAAAGCTTGGGAATAAAGCTGTTTCTTTGTGTCTATAGGAGAGCCATCAGATGACACACTCCAGAACACTCCCCCATTCTCCTTGTCGATAAGATTTGAGACAAACCAGTCCCGGGCATGCAGAGCGGCGGAAAGGTATTCCTGTTTTCCGAGAGCCTTATAAGCGGCGGCAAAAGTCCAGATGATCCTGGCGTTAAGGATCTCCCCTCTTGGAGCGTCTTTGAGGACGGCACCATCAGAAGTCACCTCCCCGTAAAAACCACCTTCGGGATCACGAAGAGCGAGCCAGAAGGGCAGGATATCCCCTTCCAGCTCGTCTTTTATTTCCTCACGGAATCTGACAAGATCCATGGCCTAGATGTTCGGGCTGTCCCAGACCTTCGTCTCGACACAATTGACCATGACGCCGAGGCCACCGCAAGCGAGACGGAAATCACCCTTCTCGAGGCGCCATTTCCCATCCGCGCCGACGAAAGCGAGTTCCTTGGCGGGGAGTTCAAAGGTAACTGTCTTAGTCTCACCTGGTTCCAAAGAAATCTTCTCGAATCCGCGGAGACGTTTGACATCAGGAATAATCGAAGCGACAAGGTCGGAGCTGTAAAGAAGAACAGCCTCCTTCCCTGGACGAGAGCCGGTGTTTTTGATATCGACAGAGACTTTGATCAAGTCTCCGGCTTTGAAAGAATCCCTGTCAACCTTCAAGTTTGAATATTCGTATTCCGTGTAGCTGAGTCCGAAACCGAAAGGCCACTGGACATCCATGATGGCGTCGTAGTTGTAAGAGCCGGCCATTACCTCTCGATGCTCAGAGACCTTGTAGTCGTAGGTGTGGAGAGAGTTGATGTGCTTGGCAAAAGTGAAAGGAAGCTTCCCTGAGAAGTTTTCGTCACCTGAGATCAGAGCGGCCAGAGCGTCACCTCCATAATTGGACGGAAGCATAACATCCACAACAGCTTTCACGAGCGGCTCGATGTCACCGATGATTCTCGGGCGACCCTCGTTCAAAACAAGGATGACCGGTTTCCCGGTAGCCGCGAGAGCCTTGACAAGCTCTTTCTGATTGGCGGACAGATTAAGGTCATCCATATTGCCGGGAGTCTCGCAATATGAGTTCTCGCCTACACAGGCGATAACCACATCGCAGGTCCTGGCCGCGGCGACAGCCTCAGCGATACCTGTAACGGTCTCTTTCTCCCACTCGCCCCAACCTTGGGCATATTCAATGGCGGGAACATATTTCACATTAGGGAAACGGTTCCGGATAGCCTCGAGGATTGTGTTATGATCTGAAGCGAAGGTGTCGGCGTCTCCCTGCCAGGTATAGCTCCACCCGCCGTTAAGAGTTCTCATAGAGTTGGCGTTGGGGCCGGTGACCAGGATCCGCTCAGTCCCCTTCAGTGGCAGAATCCCACCCTCATTCTTCAGAAGTACCTCAGACTCAAGTGCCGCGGCGTAAGACTCCTTAGCGAACTTCTCGCAACCGAAATCCTTGTAGTCATATTCCCAGGAAGGATTATCGAAGAGGCCAAGCCTGACCTTCAGGCGAAGAATGCGGCGGACAGCGTCGTCAATCCTCGCCATAGGGATCTCACCGGATTCAGCGAGGTCAACGATGACATTGACACACTCGGGATCATAAGGATCCATAATCATATCGATACCAGCGTTGATTCCCATCGCCACAGCTTCCTTCTTGTCAGCGGCCACATGGTCACGGTTGAAAAGATTGTCGATATCAGCCCAGTCAGTCACTATCATGCCGTCCCAGTTGAGACCGTCCTTGACCCAACCGGTGAGGAGAGTCTTGTTGGCGTGGGTAGGGACTCCATTGATGGCAGCCGAGTTGATCATAGCTGTAAGCGCGCCAGCCTGGAAGCACTCTTTGAAAGGACGGAAGAACTTCTCCCTGAGGTCATTCTCGGCGATGTAAGCAGGAGTGCGATCCTTACCTGTGACAGGAACGCCGTAACCAATGAAATGCTTGACACTGACGGCGGCATGCTCAAGATCAATGTGATTAGGATCCTCGCCCTGGATAGCGATTGTCTCAGTCCTGGCCATCTCGGCCTGGAGATAGGGGTCCTCTCCCCAGCTCTCCCAATGTCTTGGCCAGCGAGGGTCACGTCCCAGATCCATCACCGGTGAGAAAACCCAAGCCACCTGGGCGGCCCTGGTCTCATAAGCGAGAGCCTTGCCCATCATACCGGCATATTCCCGGTTGAAAGTGGCGCCAAGGTTTATCTCCTGAGGATATAAGGACCCGTCAGTGAGATAGTTGGCTCCATGGATCATATCAAGACCATAGATGCAAGGAATCCCGATGGTTTCCATAGACTTTTCCTGGATCATGCGGACAAAAGCGGCGGTTCCTTCCCTCGAACGGGAAACATCATTCAAGAGATTAAGGATCGAGCCTACTTTATACTCTCCAATAATCCTATCCAGTTTCGCGGAATCGATCTCTTTGGTATTCTCATCTGTGATGGTGTCGATCGAAAGCTGGACCATCTGGCCAGCCTTTTCCTTAAGAGACATTTTCTTCAACACATACTCCACCTTTGCCTCAACATCTTTGTCAGGGGCGATCGCAGGAGCGACCTGATTCTTAGGGGCGCACGAAGCCACCATCAAAACAGCCATCGCGATAACACAATTTTTAAGGGTTCGCATTTTATATAATTATTTTAATCTCAATGATATAGAGGATCCATCATAAAATAAGGGCTGGCCGGAAGCGTCCGGATCATAAGGCACAGGATGCGAAGGATCCACCAGGACAACACGGAAAGAACGCTTCTCAAGCGCCCCCGGGAAGGTTCCTTGGCGGGCGCCGATTGTCAAGGTTCCGGAAGCCTCGTCCCAACTAATAGGAATGGTGGAGAACTTGCCTTTCTCATAACCATATGTCAAGCCGTCATCCTCATAAAGGGTGAAATCAACGTCAGCTCCGGAGTAGACATAAAGACAAATGTCGTCAGCGGGCTTCTCTCCTGACCATTCGATCTCCGGGCCAAACGGGATAATAGAGCCGGCACGCGCGAAGAGCGGAATCCTCTCATAAGGAGCCGGAACCACCTGTGTTTGAGATCCTTGAATATATTCTCCAGTGTAAATGTCATACCATCCGCCTTCGGGGAAATAGACCTCCCTGCTCCTGGCTTGATATTCATAGACGGGACAAGGCATCAAGGCCGGGCCGAACATCCATTGGTCGGAAAGGTCTCTGACCTTGGGATCGTCCGGGAAATCCATCGGGAGCCCGCGCATCAAGGTGTAATCACCGAAATGGACAGCTCCGGCCAAGGAATACAGATACGGCATCAGCCTGTAACGCAAACGCATGTACCATAGGATACTCTCATAAGCGGGAGAACCTTCTGGAGCTATATTCCAAAGCTCTCTTTGGGGCCATTGGCCATGGGTGCGGAACAAGGGGACGAAGGTTCCGAACTGGTGCCAACGGGTCTGTAGCTCACGCCACTCTTCTTGGTTGGCCTCGTCATAGAACTTGCCCATAACCGAGAAGCCTCCTATGTCCATACCCCAGAATGGGATACCGCTCATCGAGTAATTCAGTCCGGCGGGCATCTGCATCCTCATGTCAATCCAGGAAGTGCCAATGTCTCCGCTCCAAGTGGCTGTGGAATACCTCTGCAAACCAGCGAAACCATTGCGTGTCAGCAGGAATACCCTCTTGTCGGGATCTATTCTCCTCTGGCCGTTATATATGGCATCCGCATTGACAAGGGCATAGGCGTTAAGATATTCGGTGGAAGAACCTAAGGCATTGGGAGTCAGGAGCCATTTGAAATAATCCATAGGGAGGCAGTCCCTTAGGTTAGGCTCGCTGGCGTCCATCCACCAGGCGTCAATTTTCCTGCCGTACTTTGAATAAAGGTTCTTGTCCATCTGCCTCCAGAACATCTTCCTACCGCCTTCAGAATAGGCGTCATAGAAAGTCTGCTTGTGGCCGAGCCAGTCCACAAGGCCAGCATCTTCGGCATGTGTGTATGCGTAACCTGAGACCTTAAGTTCCTGATAGTTGTCAGTGTTGGTGTAGAATTTCGGCCAGACGCTGATCATGAACCGGGCGTTCATGCCATGGACATCATCAAGCATCTTCTCGGGATCGGGATAGCGTTCCGGATCGAACTGATGGCTCCCCCACTGATCCTCTTTCCAGTATTGCCAGTCCTGGACAATGTTGTCTACAGGAATATGCCTGCGTCTCATCTCAGCCAGTGTTCCGACAAGCTCATCTTGAGTGGAATAGCGCTCACGGCTCTGCCAGAAGCCCAAAGCCCATTTAGGCATAACCTGGGCCTTTCCGGTAAGGGTACGGTATCCTCTGATCACCCCATCATAATTCTCGCCAGCGATGAAATAGAAATCAGCACCCGGCTCGAACTCGGACCAGAAAGATAGCGCCTTCTCTTCCTCAGCAGGCTGTAGAGTGGCGACCCTGAGTCCCATGTAAGATACATCACCATCGGGATTCCAAAGTATCCTTACAGGAGTTTTCTCCCCTTTCGTGAGATGGACCGTAAATTTCTTGCTGTTCGGATTCCATGCCGGCCGCCAAAGGCGGGACATGACTTCTTCTCCACCGATATAAGTCTCCTGAAAGCCAGCATAATACTGAATAAAATGATAATCAGCTGTTTCCGGAGCTTGAATATAGCCTTCATAGACCACCTCGGAACCGCTTAAAGGGATCTGAGGCAAATTCTTTATGACAAACTCATTCTCGAAATAAAGGGAATCTTCCCTACGGGACAGGACATTCCCATCCTTTGTCTTATAAGTCCCGGTCAAGGCACCTTCCACTCCGTCTTTGTCAAACAGAGTGAATATCTCTCCGAGCTGCTTGTAAGGCTCAGGATTCCCCCAGCGGGAAAGAGAATAAGCGTCGAACAGGATGCCGTAACCCTTAGTGGAGACCACGAAAGGAACGCTTACTTTGGTGTTGTACTGGTATAGTTCCTCGCTCCTTCCCTTGTGGTCGAACTCCCCCGACTGCTGCTGGCCCAGCCCGTAAAATGACTCATCATCCGAAGAGGCGAACATTGTCCTGACAGAGAAAGCATCCTTTCCTTCAACTGATGTCGGCTTGAACGACATACGTCCTCCACCAGCGAGGAGTTTTCCATCCTGATCGAAGAAACTCAATGACCCGTCAGGACAGACCAAAGCCTTAAGCTCCGGCGTGGTAACGATCAAGCTGTCACCGTTCAAAGCCACGTCGAAGTCCGTCACACCTCTCTGGGGAACAACCACAAGACTCTTTCTGTCGGTGATACTCTCACCAGGAGCCGCGGACACCCGGATGATATCCGGAGAAATAACCTGAAGGCGTATTGTGTTTCCGTTCCGGCAGACTGTGACCGAATTACCCTTGACTCTAACATCACCTTCAGAGCAAGCGGAAACAAGCAGTGCCGAAAGAACAAGAAAGCGAAGGAACCTCTTCATCTTCAAAGGATTATATAGCTATATCCTGATTCTTGACGATAAGTCTCTTAAGTATGTCCACAGAGGCTCCTGTCCTCAAGCCGTCAGGGGCCGTGTGGAGACAATAGTCAACAAGACGGTCGACTGTAGATGTGGCGACATGCATACGAGTGTCCGAAGAGGCGTAGTAAATGAAAACCTTCCCGTCCGGGTCACAAATCCACCCGTTGGTAAAGAGGACATTCATAACATCTCCGATATATTCGCCACCCTCGGGGGCCATGAAGAAGCCAGCAGGTTCGGCGATCACCTCAGAGGGATCGTCCAAAGCGGTCATGTACATATAAAGGACGTAACGCAAGCCGGAGGCGCAACCTCTAACCCCATGCGCCAGATGCAGCCAACCCTGAGGAGTCTTTATAGGATGAGGTCCCTCACCGTTCTTGCATTCTTTGATAGTATGGTAACTCCTGCGGCTCAAAACCTTCTCTTCAGTGATTACCGCATGCTCCATGCTGTCAACCAGTGCCCAGCCGATTCCCGGGCCGCTTCCAGCGTCGATAAATCCGTCCTGCGGGCGGGTGTACAAGGCATATTTCCCATCCACGAACTCAGGATGGAGGACGACATTGCGCTGCTGGTGGGATGAGACTATGTCAGGCAGCCTCTCCCAAGTGATAAGGTCCTTTGTACGAGCTACACCGGCGCTCGCGACAGCCGCTGAGAGGTCATCCGGATGCTCCTTATCCTTTCTTTCCACGCAGAATATCCCGTAAATCCATCCGTCCTCATGAGCCGTGAGACGCATGTCATAGACATTCGTGGCAGGCTCGCCATATTCCGGCATCGTGACAGGATTAGTCCAGAAACGGAAGTTATCCACACCATTAGGACTCTCTGCCACAGCGAAGAAAGACTTGCGGTCAGCGCTCTCAACCCTGGCGACAAGGATATACTTCCCGCCGAACTTGATGGCACCGGAATTCATGACGGCGTGGATGCCGAACCTTTCCATCAGATAAGGGTTGGACTCCTTATGGAGATCGTAACGCCATTCCAACGGAGCGTGAGCCGCGGTAAGCACCGGATTCACATAGCGCTCGTAAACACCATTACCCTCAATCGGGACATTCTTTTTGGAAATAAGTTCCTCATGCGACTTCTTTAGCCGCTCCAATCTCTCTTCGTACGTCATAACAACACAATTTCTTTCTTCTCACTGAACAGTCTGAAATCTTCCGCATTCTCAAAGCCTTTCCAAGGGCCATAGAAATGGCCGGGGCGATCGTGGGCGTTACGCCACGTAAGCACATAGCAGATGGGGAAACCTTGTATGGCGGGATAAAGCCTCTCTGTCCACCAATGGGGGTCAGGAATCCCCTCAAGGCCGGTCTCGGAAAGGCACATGAGTTTCGAGTGCTCTTTCGAGATCTCGGCAAGAGTGGTGAGCATCTGCTTCAGATTCGCCATATACGCGGCACCGGCGGCATCGAGGGCACCGTTGTTATATTCATAAATATCAGTGCCGAAAATGTCCACAATATCATCTCCAGGGTAACGGGACAGGTAATCCTCTTTGGAAATCGGCCCGTTCGGGGAATAGCACCAAAGCAAGTTCTCGACACCTTTATCCTCGAGCCTTTCTCTAGTCAGGCGGAATAAGGCTTTATACTGCTCAGCGGAGCAGAGATTGCCTCCCCACCAGAACCAGCTTCCGATATTCTCATGCCAAGGGCGGAATATGACAGGAGCCTTACCGAGGCTGTTCAGGAAATCAGCCAGACGGTCGAGCCAGACGAGGAATTCCTCGTGTTTTTCTCCTCCATCCAAGACAGAGGCGACGACCTGGTCTGAGGAAATATCCCATGAGTCTCCTCCGGTCAACGGATTACGCAGATGCCATGAGAATGTCACGACTCCTCCCCTGCTCCTATGGGTCAGGGCAGCCTTGCGGATAAGACCGAAGGGTACACCATCCAGGTTGCAGGTGTCACCCACCTCTATGCCACCGAGATCGAATCCCAGGACAGCCGGATACTTTCCGGAGACATCCTTAACGTCAGAGCGCTCCAAATCGTCATTCTCCCAGTCTGTGACTTTCCATGCATGACCGTAGGACAAGTCGTCTTGATGACCGTACATGACCTTACCGGCATCGGCCACCGAAAACAACTGACTAGCCAGAATATGGTCGCCAGGGATATCGTCATCGACAGGCCTCGGGCGCCTGCCACACCCGAAAACAAACAGGGGAATCATAACCAGAAATAACAGGTTTCTCATGACTTATCAGAATTTTGGAGCGGAATCATAGACATGTTGGAGGGTGTAGCCATCACTCTCGGTAAACCAAGCTTTCTTTATCACATTGACGACTTCCTTGCTGTTACCGATGTAGGCCCCGGTGCCATGGTTGATATATCCGTGCTGCTCTTTACCGGTGTCTTTAGCCCCATTATCCCAAAGGAAGCAGGGCAGGCCGTAAGTCTTGGCGGCCTTGACGATATATTCCATGTAATAGAGATAGAACTTCCAGGCTCGGGTGTCGGATTTGGCTCTCATAGAGCATCCGAACTCTCCGATGTAGCAAGGAATATTCTTGGAGACATATTCAGTGTTCAGTTTGCTGAAAACATCCTTGACATGCGTCTCGTCGCCTCCATTGGCCTTCTTGTCCACAGCCCCTGTGTGACCCCAGTCAGAATACTGGGCGTCTCCGATGGTGTAGTCGTAGGGATCATAGAAATGCACGGAAACCATCACCTTGCCAGCTTTGTCGGATGGAATCTTCAAGTACTTGGTGAACTCCGGATTGGCGGCATAGGTCGGAACACCGAGCCAACGGGTGGCATTCTCCCCACCTGCCGCCCTGACAGCGTCAACAAAGACTTGGTTCCACTCGTTAAGGATATCGCACTGACGGGAAGGATTGCTTTGGAAATCAGCGCTCCAGCCCCAGCCACCATCGTTCAGCTCATTGAAACCCTCCATGATGAGCCAGTCACCACAATCGGAGAACTTGTTGGCTATCTGGGTCCAAACCGCCTTTATCTCAGCTTTGATAGTCTCATTCACAGCGCTGTTGACAGACGCGTTCTTGATGTCCAGCCAATGGTCATCTCCATGGTTCTCATCATGATGGGTATTGATGATGACATTCAGTCCCTCAGCATGCGCGAAACCCACGACCTCATGCACACGATTCAACCATGTCTCGTCAATCTTATACTCAGGAGCTTTGCCGATAAAGTTCAGCCATGTCACGGGGATGCGGACACTGGTGAATCCGGCGGCCTTAACTCCCTTGAATGTCGCCGGAGTGGCCAGCTCGCCGCCCCAAACCGTCTCATTCGGATAATCGTACCAGTCAAACCCATTCTCGTCAACAAAATGCCAATTGTAGTAGGCGTCAAAATGGTTCCCCATATTCCAGCCCAATCCTAGTGTCTTGGCCAAAGCCCAAGCTTCGTTATCGCCTGAAGGAGGGGTCGGAGGATCGACAGGTTTCTCCTTCGCGGCCTGCGAGACAGTGAAGGTTACTGAGGAAGCTCCAGACGAAGCTACCGTAACAGTGGCTGACCTGGCATCATAAGTGTCATTGGCGACGACGGTAAGTCCAACAGTAATGGAATAGGCGTTGAATGTCCCATCGACATAAGTTATCCAAGAAGGCAGCCCAGTAAGTGTCGGACGGGCGGGCGCCTTGATGGTCAACGACAATTTCTCACCAGGTTGCGCCACCTGGAAAGAGTTGGAACTCAGCGTTATGGATGAAGGTGCCGGATCCGGCTGCGGCGTAGGGTCCGGTTGTTCCTTGCCACAAGAGACTAGGAAGGCCAAGAGCATGACCGTCAAGGCCAGATGTCTGAATACATTTACCATACTATCAATACTTGACATCAGAACGAGTTATCACATTAGAGTTTGACAAAGCCGCGCTCCACCACGAAGTGTCAGGCATATTCGATCCATACCATGGCATGAACCATGACCACTTCGCTCCAGCGGACCAGACCGACGGGATTGTGGCAAAGGATTTGGGAGGATTGGCCCCGGAATCTGTCCCACACTCGCCTAAGGCGACCATCTTGGTCGGATAGGTAGCCTGGATCTCCTTGAATTCCGTGGCATTAGCGGAAGCAGTGCTGCCATAAAGGTCCCTGGCAACTATATCCACGTAGGCATCGCCGGGATACCATGCCTTGTCCTGGTTATATTTGGAGGAGTCACCGTTGTAGTTCTGTGTGGTCCAGACCCAAATCAGGTTACGAATACCTTTAGACGCAAAGTAGTCGAACATCGCTACCCAAAGTTTCTTATAAACATCAGCGCCATCATAGCCCCACCAGAACCATGATTTGGTCCAAGAGGCTTGCTGCTTGTATGTGGAGTTACCGGCAGCTTCGTGGAACGGGCGCCAAATGGCCGCTATCCCCTTTTCCTGCAATCCTAAGATCACAGCCGCCACCTTGTCCATCTGGTCATAAAACCACTTGTTCTCCCAGCTGTCTTTCGTGAATACGTTCTGGGCCTTGAATGTGGTCTCACTTGGAGTACAAGTGACTCCACTGCCATCAGAACCTGGAGAGACGGAAGCGCTCTTTGGCACGTTGAAATGCCACATCAGCGAGACGATTCCTCCCGCCTCCGCCCACTCGGTGACGGGCTTCAGATCAGAATAATTAATCCAGTTATTCTCAGGAACATAGATATGGATGAAGTCGTAGCAGTTCATCGCAGGGTACTTCCCTGTGGCAGAATTGACTTTGTCCGCCTCCCGATGGTTCCAGTTGACATCTGCCATGATCGAAGAGATAATCTTCTTTCCATATTGGCTGAGAAGGTACCCGTAAAGCGCCTTGGCCTCATTAGTGGCGTTCTCTGTCACCAGAGTCTTGGATATATCAATCTCCTGAGGTTTATCATCGGGCTTCTCTTCCGGCTCTTCCGGTTCCACCGGTTTCTGAGCCGCGGCCTGAGAAACAGTGAACGTCTTTGCCAGGTTCCCAGCGGATATGGTCAGAGACGCGGTCCTGGGATCATAGGACGTGTTCTCAGCGACTTTCAGGGTGTATGTGATGCTAAAATGATTGAAAGTGCCATCCATGACCGTAACCCAAGATGGAGCCCCGGTAACAGTCGGCCTGGCAGGGGCAGTCACGGTCAAAGCCAATTCCGAGCCCTGGACACCAAAGCTCGCGGATTCCTGGCTCAACGTGAGCACCGTAGGGGCCGGATCCTCTTGCGGGGCGATAGGATCATCACCACCGCAAGACACCAACACAGCCACGACTGACACCAATAGCAGGCAAGACAGTACTTTCCTCATTTTCTTTTATTTAATTGGATCCCGGAGGGAGGGTCAGCCCCCTCCGGAATAAATAATGTTATTTGAGAATGACAGCCGTCAGGGTATATCCCTGCCCGGTGATCACAAGACCACCATTGGCGATCATCTCATCAAGGATAGCTTGGGTTAGCTCAATCTCAAGTGAGCTTTCTCCATAGAGCTTGTAAGGATCCTGGGTGCCAGGATGAGCTGCCCATGAACCGTTAGAGAAACGGATCTGAACCTCGTCAGCCGTAGGTGTGAACTCCAATACGATGGTAGTTCCGGCTTCAACTGTGCTCCAGTCATAGCCACCCCAGGAGAGAGCTGTCATAGCCTTATGGTCGTCACCAAGGCCGCCGGACCAGTCAACCTCGAGAGAACCTTCCCAAATAGGGGTGCCAACAGGAGCCATCTCTCCAGTAGTGACAAGGTAAACTCCAGTAAGGGTATAGCCCTGGCCGGTGATAACGAGACCGCCGGTAGCGACCATGTTGTCCAGAATCTCCTTGGTCAACTCTATCTCGAGTTTGCTCTCTCCATAGAGCTTATAAGGATCAGGAGTGCCCGGATGAGCGGCCCAGGAGCCATTGGAGAAACGGATCTGAACCTCATCAGCCGTAGGAGTGAACTCAAGGACGATCTTCGTTCCAGCCTCAACGGTGCTCCAATCGTAGCCACCCCATGAGAGAGCGGTCATGGCCTTGTTGTCTTCTCCTGCTCCACCACTCCAATCAACGACCTGGGAGCCCTCCCAGATGGCGGTCTTTTCCTCTACAGCACCGAATTGGATGAGTGAGATACGGGTGATCTCAATATTACCGTCTCCATTGATGATAAAGGCATTGCCCCAGGTATCAATCTTGGTCAGCTGGGCCAGGATCTCGGGCGTAACCGCGAAGGAGAACATCTGGCTTCCGCTAGGATAGAAATCACTCTTGATCTCATTACCACCATCAAGCTCAGGGACAGAGAGGTTGGACCAATGTCCATCCACAAGCTGGATGTCCCACCAGTTACCTTCAGGAGCGTTGAAGTATACACGTACGACATCGCTCTCCTTGATTCCGGCTTTGATGAAAGCGTCCTGCTCAGCAAAGCCCTTTCCACTCCAACCAGTCACGATTTCACTGCCTTCCCAGATAGTCTTCTCGGTGAAAGGAGCCGTGACCTCGAACGGGACAGGCCATGTCAGTTCAGTACCGTCGATAAGAACCATCGCCAGACGATAAACGCCAGGGCCTATTCCTTCAGGTATATCGAATGACATATTATCGTCACCGCGGACAGCATAGGAAACAACCTTCTTGCCCTTGATGGACAACTGCTCCACATTCAGGAGATTCTTTCCGGTTATAGCTATCTTCTTTCCGAGAGCAAATGAAGGCTGTGCGAAGGTCACGGAAACCGCCTCGTCGTAGGTGACGGTAATGGCTTCGGTCGCAGTGTTGTCTCCATTGGCGGCGGTAAGGGTAAGAGGACCCGTGTAAGCGTCTTTCGAGACAGCCACCTTTACGGAATCAGCGGTCAGGATATCGAACTTACAGTCAATGAATCCGTGTTCCTTATCACCAATCGTGACACCAGTGACAAGATCGAGATCGGTACCGGTGACGACGATATTAGTCTGGCCGGCTACCGCCTCATTCTTGTCAACCGCAGTGGCAACAGGCTTGACAACAGCGATCTCTGAGCTGTAGGCCTGTTTCCCGGAAGCGAGAGTAACAGTGAGACCGCCATCCTTGGCACCAGCAGGGACCGTGGCGACGATGTTTTCACCATCGAGATACCACTGGGCCTCGGCACCAGTGAACTCAACCTTAGTGACAAGGTCAAGATCGGAACCGGTGATCGACACGTCTGAGCCAGCCTTGTAGCGCTCGTCCTCAGCGAGAGAGGCGACCTCAAGATCGGTCACATTCAGAGAGATGATCGCTCCGGCTTGGAACTCCTTACCCGCAAATGAGGTGAGGACTATCTGGCCGTCGCTAGCGGAAGGCGGAAGATTGAAACTGATAGAGTTACCGTCCTCGGCGAGCTTGAATTCCACATCAGCTGCTCCTGTCAGGTTGATTTTCTCAATCATATCCAGATGGGATCCGGAGACGGTGATGACATCACCGCTCTTGTATGTGGTGGTGTCAGCAACAGCGACGGTAGGATCTCCGACCACAAGTTCGGTACCTGAATAGATCTGGTTCGGAATAGTGTTCTGATCCTCAATCTCGTTGACATCACCGACAATGACATAACCGGAAACCGCGTTGGCGGGAACCTTGAAGGAAAGCTCACTGCCAGACTGGCTGTTGAACTCAGTGACATAGACACCACCTCCGAGGATAACTTCCCTGACATTGTTCAGATATTCACCCTTGATGGTGACAACGTCTCCAGACAAGACTGTCGCCGGAGCGAAAGAGCTGAAAACGATCGGCTCGGTGTACTCCAGGTCAAATCTGGTGGAAGCGGTAAGACCATCACTTGTGACAACAGTGACAGGGCCTACAGCGGCATCCATAGGGACAGTGAGACGAATCTCACTACGCTCGCCGGCAGCGACCTTCTCTATGGAAGTGACTGTCGCTCCGCCCGCGAAGCGGACCTCCGTCACTTTGTCGAGGTTGGCACCGATGACACGAAGCTGGGCACCCCTCATCACGGGGTTCGGAGCGATCGCGGCAAGGGCGAGCTTACCGGCATACTGGTCAGTGTCCAGTTCTTCCTGCTGGCAAGCGGTCAAGCCTGACATCGCGACAATAAGAGTCGCGAGAATGGAATATTTAAATATATTCTTCATATTCAATTCCTCCTATTATTTGTAAGGGACAGCGCGGATGTTGTCGATCTTGATGACCGGCTGGCACTCGGTTCCAGTCACGCCGCCACTCCATACGAAGATGGTGAGGGAAGAGAAGGAAGCGGGAGTAATCTCCGCAGTATTAGCTGTTCCGTCCGACTTATAAGCGAAATCAGTGTAAGGGATGGTGACAGTCACCCACTTGTCGCCGGTATCGAACGAACCGCTTGACTTCCAAGGGATATACAGCGCGCGGGGAGCCTGAGGCACACCGTCGCCGCTTATGAACTTGTTGTTAGCTCCGGCGGTGACATTGCCATCTTTGTCAACCGCGCCTTCGGCACCACCGGTGACGACATCAACGCCTCCGATGATGATTTGCATAGCTCCAGCCTTCCAGGCATTGGCACTGGGGATATAAAGCTCGAACTTGAGAGCCATATTCTTCCAGTTGGTGAAATCGACAAAGTCTGTAAGGCGGGGGCTGTCAGCATAGGACACAGGATCGTCCCAATCGCCGGGCCAGTACTCAAAGGAGAAGTTACCATCTTTCCAGCCACCCTCAGCGTCCAGGGTGACATCAACGCCACCAAGACGGAGGAAGTTGCCGGAGAGGGCGGTCTCATCGGTCTCAACGACCTGAGCGTGCCAACCATGGTTGGTCGGGTGAGGATCGTTATCGAAATTGAACAGCATTCCTCTGGAATCCTTGTACATGAACACTGACTGGGCGGTTCCGGAAGATGTCGTAACCTTGATCTTTCCGGGCTGGGCGCCATCAGGAACAACCACATTGATTGACGAGCCGTCGCCAGCAGTGGCAGTCACAGGATCAACACCGGGGAACTCAACCTCGACAGGAGCGAAGAGGTAAGATCCGTTGATCGTGACAGTCTCTCCAGGCTGGGCCCACTCGAGTGACATGGTGGTGATCTTCGGGGCAGGAGGAAGGACCTTGAAATCATAGGTCACTTGCTGGCCATCCTTGGTGATCAGGTAGATCTTGTCGGTCTGTTCGACCGGCATAGTCTTGGGAATAGCGACTACGAGGGTCTTAGCGGTCATATAGCTGGAGTTCAGTATAGCCGCCTGATCGTTGAAATAGATGTCGTGAACGCTGGTGAGGTTGTCACCGACGATGCACACGATCTCCTCCATATTGGCCTGGGTGATGACAACATCCTTGTTGGCATAGCGGATGAAATCCACTGTGGGGACTCCCGATGTCTGGACAAAACGGTCCGGATAATCAACGGAGTCGCAGGCAGCCAGAAGGACCGCACCCAGGAGAAGGCTTGTGTATATTGTCTTAACTTTCATCTTTTCTCGAATTAAAAGTCATATGAATAAGTCTCACGGACATCTACATGAATCGGCTCAGAAGTGGAACCGACATTGGGGTTCATGACGACATCCTCGGTAGGGAACGGCATGTAGAACATCGAAGGCTTGACATCCGTCAGCTCCTGGTCAGCGTTGTAAGTGACGCTGGAGGTATCCCAGGCGCGGGCGCCAGGACCGACATAGTTCTCCTGCGCGTCAGTGACAAACTGCTTGTAAAGACCGTCGAGGCCATTATAGCCAGAGCGTTTCTGGGCAAGGAGGTCAGCGATACAAGCGTTGGCATCATAGTATGAGCGACGTACATAATCGTACCAGCGGTCTCCCTCGAGAGCGAGCTCAAGGCGGCGTTCTTTCCAGATATCATCATAAGTGACACTGGTCAAAGGCTTCGCGTGAGCCCTCTCACGGATCTTGTTGACATACTCCAGAGCCGTGGCGGAGTCTCCTGTAAGGAGAGCGGCCTCGGCGTAGACGAGGTAGATGTCACCCAAGCGAAGGATGTGAGTAGGAAGCTGGTTGTACATACCGAATGAAGGATAGCCGAAAGCGGCCACGTGGTCAGCCACGTCACCATAGATATGCTTGGCATAATTGGCTCCGGTCTGGCAACCGAAAGTCTTGTTGGAAGCATTGGTGTCGAAACCTCCCGGGCAATAGCTGGGATCATAGAAGAAACGGTAGAAATCAAAGCCGCCCTTGTCTGTCCAGAAATAGTCATAGAAGTCACCGAACATCATCATAGTGGCTTGACGACGGTCATCCACATCTTTCCTTTCCTCGGGATTCTCAATAGCGGAAACTCCGAAAGCGGACTGAAGATCGACAGTGGGGCCTTTCCAGTCACCCCAGAGGTTGCCGTTCTCGTCGAATCCGACGTTACCCACATCGCACTGGATGGAGTTCTGGGATGTCCAGTTCTCCTCTTTGCACTGCCAATGCCAAGTGAAGAGACACTCGCCAGTCTGCTGGAACTTGTCCGGAGTCATCCTGAAAATGTCAGAATACTTAGGAGTAAGGCTACGACCTGAGTTCTTGATCACATCCTCGGCATACCTCTTGGCGGCAGCCAGGTCATTCTGGTCAAGAGAACCATTGACTCCAGCCTTGGTCAGGTAAACCTTGGAAAGAAGAGCCTCGGCGGCATAGTAGTCGATCCTGTTAAGCTTGCCGATATAAGCGTTCTTGGGAAGGAGCTCGAGGGCTTTCTCAAGAGTCAGGACGATATATTCGTAAACATCAGCCTTCTGGACCTTGCTGACCTCGTTGTAGGTGGCTTCCTTGATAACCTCGGTGTTGTCGTGGATAATAGGAACGTCACCAAAGGTGCGGACCAACAGGAAATAAGCCATAGCCTTCCATGCGAGGGCCTCACCTATGCAACGGTTCTTCGTGGCCTGGGAAGCGTTTCCATCAGCCTCGAGGATATTCTTGATAACAGTGTTGCACTGCGCGTTGACAGCCCAAAGTGAGTAGGACATATTCTTAAGATCCTGGTCGGTACCGTTGACTGTAAGGGTTGTATAGGCGTTCTGCCCCTGATACACGTTACCGCACATTGTCTCGGATCCGTAAATATAGAAACGGATGATGTCGTACCAAGGAGAGTTATAGAGGTAATTGATACCCTGCTCCACCTGCGCGTCATTCTTATAGAAATCGCCGGTTGTGAAGCTATCCTCGGAAGGACGGTCCAGGAACTTCTCGCATGAGGAGGCGCCAAAGGCGATGACAATCGCCACGATAATATATTTCAATGCGTTTTTCATTTTCTTGTCCTCCATTCTAGAAAGTGAGATTAAGACCGAAAGAGCAAGTCATAGGAGAAGGATAACGTCCGTTGTCTACTCCGAAAGTGAGTCCGGATGAATCCTGCGTTGAGGCTCCGACCTCGGGGTCGAATCCCATGTACTTGGTGAAAGTGTAAAGGTTCTGAATATTCGTGTAGAGCCTTATGTTGTCGACTTTGATCTTGGTGAGAAGCTTCTTAGGGAAGGTATATCCCAAAGTTATATTCTTGATTCTCAAGTAGCTTCCGTCCTCAATGTAACGGGTGCTGAGACGGTCATTGTCGTTAGGATCCTGAATTGAAGGACGAGGAGTCTTGGTCCCGGCGTTGGAGACTTTGACATTGGTGATATCGTCCTGCCACCATGAACCATCAGCATAGGTCTTCTGGGGATCTATCTGGACAAGTTTAGCCCTGTCAGCGATAGAAGTGTGCTGGTTGGTCCAAGTGCTGTTCATATGCACGAGACCGTTGTAGCCCTGCCCCATCATGTTGTAGTTGAGAACCTTGTTGCCATAAGATCCATTAATGAATATCGAGAGATCGAAATTCTTGTAACTGAAGGAGTTGGTCCATCCATAAGTAAACTTGGGAAGAGGAGAACCGATGTTGGTGCGGTCAAGCTCGTTGATGACACCATCACCATTGACATCCTCAAACTTGAGGTCACCAACCCACACGGTGGTGTAACGGTTGAATACTCCGTCAGCAGGATATTTCTCAGCCTTGGGAGACCTCTGGATGTCCTCCAGGGACTCATAAACGCCAAGGACCTTGTAGCCGTAGAAGTTATAGAGGGACTCCCCTATCTCGGTCACTGAGACCACATCGCTCCACTGGCCATAGCCGACGAGGTTGGCGTTGGCGCTACCGTCGAGCGCGACAAGTTTGTTGCGGTTGAAGGAAATCTGGAAGTTGCTGTTCCAAGAGAAATCCTTGGTCTGGATCGGATGGGTGTCAAGAGTGATCTCAAGACCCTTGTTCTCGATTGTACCGTAGTTACCCTTAGGGGCGGCGAGAGCTGAGGAGCCGTTACCCTGGGTACCCATATATGAAGGAAGGGTCATCGACATGAGCATGTCGGAGGATATCTTCCTGTAAAGGTCGACGGTAAGGTTGATCCTGCTGTCAAGGAAGCTCAAGTCGAAACCGAGGTTCGTCTGATGCTGCTTCTCCCAGTGGATACCAGTGTTGGAGATGTTGGCCGGGCGCTGGCTGTCACCAAGGCCCGTAGGCATCTTGGACATGCCGGACTCCCAGGCACCACCACCGATGTTGGCGTTACCTGTCTGTCCCCAACCGATACGGATCTTACCGCTGTTCAGGCCGATAGAGTTGGTGAAATCCTTCAAGAACTCCTCATTGGTGAACCTCCAGCTTCCAGCGAAGGAATGGAAAGGAGCCCAACGGTTATCCGGTCCGAAGTTCGAGGAACCGTCATAACGGAATGTATAAGTGAAGAGGTAGCGGTCGTCATAATTGTAAGTCTCACGGGTGAAGAACGACGCCATGGCAGCGCTTCCGAAACCTGAGTTGACGGTAGGGTTACCTGTCGCAAGTTTGATATTGTGAATATCATCTGAAGGAAGGCCTGTGTTGTTGGCGCCGAGGTAGTTCCATCTGGATTCCCAAGCTTCCTGACCGGCCATAGCCGTGACACTATGCTTACCGAAGGAGTTGGAGTAGGTCAGATAGTTCTTGATTGACCAATAGGTACTTCCATTACGCTGTGAACCCATGCTGTTGTTACCCCTCTGCCAGCCTCCGAGATTAACCATCGGCTTGTAGAAGGTGGACTCGGAATTACTCACATCGAAACCGACCTCGCTTCTGAGCGTGAAGTGCTTGATGGGGGTGAGGTCAGCATAGACATTACCCGTCAGTTTCTGACGCTTCAGGAGGTTTTCATCAAGCATGGCGAGGGCGACAGGGTTGGCGGAGGTGTAACCCTCACGGACAGTTGTCGAATAATTGCCATCAAGATCATAGACAGGGATATCGGGAATAGTGGAGAGGGAGTAGAAGATCACACCCTCTTGACCGTCGGCCAACTTGATATTATCGTTCGTGACAGCATACGTGGCGTTAAGTCCGAGTTTGAACCAATCCTTAAGCTGGGCGTCGAGGTTGGAACGGAAAGAGATACGGTCAAAGTTGGATCCGATGATAGTTCCTTGCTGATCCATATAGGATCCAGACACGTAATACTGGACTTTCTCTGTACCACCCTGGGCGCTGATCTGGTGCTGATGCTGCAAAGCGGTGCGGAAGACCTCATCCTGCCAATTGGTTCCCTTTCCGAGAATTGTCGGATCGGCATACCAAGCATTGTTGTCAACATAACCGAGATCAACCATATCGTTATAATATTCAGCGAATTCCCTCAGGTTCATCATGTCGATCCTGCTGTTCTGGCGGGACACGGCGAACATTCCGTCATAAGAGAATTTCGCGTCTCCGGCCTTACCGTGCTTGGTCGTGATGAGAACGACACCGTTAGCGCCCTGCGCTCCGTAGATAGCGGTCGCGGAAGCGTCCTTGAGGATTTCCATCGAGACGATATCGGCAGGGTTGATAGTCGCGAGCGGAGAGATCGTGGAGACCTTACCGTTACCAAGTGTTCCTAGACCGAAGTCCCAACCGGAGTTACCGCCACCCTGAACGATCACACCGTCGATGACGTAAAGAGGCTCAGCGTTGGCGTTGACAGTAGCCTGTCCACGAACGCGGATAGAAGATGAGGAACCAGGAGCTCCTGAAGTCTGAACCGCGGAAACTCCAGCGGCACGTCCCTGCAGGGACTGGTCGAGGTTCGTGATGATCGATCCCTTCAGGTCTTCCTCCCTCATTGAGACGGAGGCTCCGGAAAGGTCGCTCCTTTTCATTGTACCGTATCCCACGACAACAACCTCATCGAGGAACTCGGCGTCTTCCTTAAGGAGGACATCGATCACCGTACGGTTGCCGACAGGGATCTCTTGGGTAGCATAACCGATGGAAGAGAACACCAAAGTGGCGCCTGAACGCACAGTAATGGTGTACTTACCATCAAGGTCTGTGATAGCACCGTTGGAGGTGCCTTTCTCCATGACACTGGCTCCGATCACCCCCTGTCCGGTGTCGTCTGTGACAACACCGACAACCTTGACCTGAGCGGACAAGGTTACGGTGGCGAAAAGCGCCAGCATGATGGCTAACAGCTTGTGTTTCATGCTTTACTTGATTTTATTGATATGATTGTGATTGTTTGATTACCTCTATTGTGGTATCAGTGATATATACTCCATTGAGTCCCTGAGCCTCTTGGGCCGGGTCTCCTGTGTAATCATCTCCAGGTTCCCACTGAGAGTGGGCAGGGTTGGCGAAACCGCTCCAACCCCAGAAATTCAATCCGTCAAGGACATCTCCGACGAGACCGAAGATGTGCTTGTAATATTTGTCACGACATGTGGTGGCCGCTTCCCTGCTGTCTGAGAATCCATCCCTCGGGAAACCGAACTCCTCAACCACGATGGGAAGCCCGAGCCTCTCGGCGAGCTCCACATGCTTTTTTATATAATCATCGGTATTGGCGATGGCGGCATCCAAATCCTCAGATAAGCTCTCCGCTTTCGCCCAGCCCCAGTTGTAGGGCCAGATGTGGATTGTCATATAGTCGACTCCAGGGATGGAATTGACCTGCTCAAGTAGGACAGGATCGCTCTCGCAGCCCATAAGTCCTTCATTTCCGGTAGATAGTAGATGGTTAGGATCAATCTCCTTAATGATCTTGGCGGTCTCGGTCATCCACCCGATGAAGCCTGACCTGATCTCTGGATCATCAGAAAAACAACGGGGCTCATTGCCGATCTGCCATGAGAATATGGCGGGATCATCCTTGTAAGGTTTTCCGGTAATCGAGTTAATCCTACCTACAATCGCGCGTACGTGATTAAAGAAGAGTTCCTGTGCTGGCTTTGAGGTCTGGAACTTCCTCATCTGCTGCATGAAAGGCCAATAACCATCCACCAGCGGGATAAGGGCCTTCTCCCCTGTCGCCCACTCGAGATACTGACCATATCCTCCGGACCACTCCCAGGAATTGTTAAGATACAAGACAGCCTGCATGTCCCTCTTGCCAAGCTCCACAAGGAAGCGGTCAAGACCTGACAGAAGGGTATCGTTATACACACCGGGAGCTGTCTGTAAAGCAGGATCGACACGGGAAAACACACCGTCAGGTCCATCTCCACCCACAAGGACACGGAGATTCTCAAGCCCGAGAGCCTTCAGGGCGTCCAGTTCTTTGCATAGACGTTCGATATTCCCTCCACGTCCTTCGGAGGCAAGTATGGGACCGTACCAGAAATTGGTGCCCACGAAAGTGTAGGGCTGCCCATGTCGAAGAAAATGGCCGTCACTTACACGAGTGAAATCCGCCTCACGCGCGCAAGAGACTAGCATAAAAAGTGTGACCGCAAGAGCGATCCTGGAAAACGAAAACTTCATGTTGGCCAAACATAATAGTGTCAATCGCGAAATTATTTGTATTCGTTTGTGAGTACAAATACAAAATTAGCATAATATGATACTATTTTGACCGCTAAACGAAGATGCGTGTTTTCTTGAACAAGGTACGGAAATCCCGTGGGGTATATTCCCTCTTCGCCTTGAACAAACGGTTGAAATTGGAAAGGTTGTTGAAACCGCAACTATAGCATATCTCAGAGATGCTATTTGTCGTGTCCACAAGCATGCGGGCGGCATTGCCAAGACGTATGTCAATGATATAATCACTCAGTGCCCGGCCGGTCCGAAGATGGAAGAACCGGCTGAAAGCCGAAGGAGACATTCCGACAAGGGAAGAGAGCATCCCGAGGCTGAGATCCTCGGCGTAATGGTCATTGATGTACTGCTTGACTTTCATCACCCTACGACTCTCCTTATCCCTGACGGCACGGGCGAAGGAGCTGCTTGCCAAAATCCTGGAATCCTCGGCCCTGGACAGCTCATAGATGATTTTCATGAAGTGGAGATACTGGTCAAATGGCTCTGTATCAGATGAAAGGTTGTCCAGCAGTGAATACACTTTCATGATTGTCTTTACCGAGAATGTCAGCCCATGGCCAGCCTTGGAGAGCATCTTGCTGATCGAAGAGAACTGGCTCTTATTCAATAAGATATCAGGGAAAATATCAGGCGAGAACTGAATCGTGATCTCACGCACGTCCGGCTCGACGCAGCTTCCCTGCTCCCAAGCGTGCTCAAGCTCATTGCCGGCGACTAATGTCAACTCATAAGGGCCGATCTCCTCGACACTGTCCCCGACAACTCGACGTACTCCCTGGCCATTCTCTATGAAATTGAGCTCATAGTCCCGATGCGAGTGCAGGGGGAAAAGAAACTCGGACTTGTGACGCTCCACGATATACAGACAATCTTTGTCCGTAATGGGGGTGATTTCTTTCAGTACGGTATTAGTCGGCATGCGCGAATATAAGAAATTTTGATACTATTTTCACAAGTGTCGAGTAAGTTATGGAAGTATTAGTATATTTGCACGCTTTTAGCGCTTGATATGAACCATCTCGGTGAAATACTCTCATTGATCGTAGCGGTGTCCTGGACCTTCTCGGCATGGTATGCCGACAAGGCGAGCAGGCGGATAGGGTCGATGGAGACCAATGTGATCCGTCTTGTCCTGGCCACATTATTCCTTTCCATCTTGCTCTGGGTGACAATTGGACGCCCTTTCCCGGTCCATGCGGACTGGAAAGCTTGGCTCTGGCTCGGCCTTTCAGCGGTGGTTGGATATGTATTCGGGGATTATTGCCTATTCAACAGCTATCTCTTGATCGGCCCGCGCTTGGGGCAATTGATGATGACAATAGCGCCTCCAATGGCGGCGATAGCCGGATGGATAATGCTCGGAGAATCAATGTCATGGAAATCCATCCTCGCGATGGCTGTGACCTTGTGCGGTATCGGCATGTCCATTCTCAGCAGAGGCGAGAAACACCAGCTGAAACTTGACATACCATTCAAAGGGATTCTCCTCGGCATCGGAGCCGGGACAGGACAAGGAGTTGGTCTGGTCCTAAGCAAGATCGGAATGGGGCATTATGCCGCCGCTGTTCCCGCAGACGCGCCTCAGATAATGCAGACTATGCTTCCTTTCGCCTCGACGCTGATCAGGGCAATAATCGGGATGATAGGCTTCTTTATACTATTATGCCTCGGAAGCGGGCTTGGAAGCCTCCGGAAAGCGGTCAAGGATCCCAAAGGCATGAAATACGCCACCTTGCTCACCATATTCGGACCGGCTATCGGCGTGTCACTGTCACTTATGGCGGTCCGATACGCCAACGCGGGCATAGCGTCTACCTTGATGGCTCTCGCCCCTGTCTTGATCATAGCCCCCGATGTGCTTATCAACAAGCACAAGATAAAAGCCAAGGAGATCATAGGAGTCCTTGTCAGTATCACCGGCGTGGCGATGTTCTTCCTTCTGTAATAATCAGATAATGCTGTTTTCTTTCGTGAAACGGACTATCTCGGGAACATATCCGAAAGCAAGTCCCGTCACGGAGTCGGCGCATCCATAATAGACCGCCAGACGTCCCGTCTCCGGATCGTGCAGGGCGGCGCAAGGGAATGTCACGTTAGGGACGTCTCCCGTGCACTCGTATATCTCACGAGGGGAAATAAGATAAGGACCGCTCCTGGCGAGGACTTTCCAAGGTTCCTCAAGATCCAGCAAAGCAGAGCCGAAAGCGTAGACATATCCGTTGCAGGAACGCAGGACACCGTGATAGATGAGCAACCAGCCATCAGGAGTCTCGATAGGGACAGGTCCGGCCCCGATCTTCATGCACTGCCATGCGCTGACCTCAAAAGGAGCCGGCGCCATGACATGACGATGATGGCCCCAAAACTCCAGGTCAGGCGATTCTGAATAAAAAATATCTCCGAAAGCCGTATGTCCGGTGTCACTCGGACGGGAAAGCATGGCGAACTTCCCACCTATCTTCTTAGGGAACAGAACTCCGTTACGGTTGTAAGGCAGAAAAGCATTCTCAACTTGATGGAATACTTCGAAATCGGTCGTCCAGGCGACTCCGATTGTCGGGCCATGATAACCGTTGCACCAGGTCACATAATACTTTCCGTCGAGCAAGGTGACCCTGGGATCGTAGCCATAGACCCATTCGGCGACCTCAGGATCCGCACCCGTGAACTTCACATCCTCTTCATTGATCTCCCAGTTGATTCCATCGACAGAAAAACCGGCATGCAAGCGCATACGGCGGTTGGTATCATCACAACGGAAAACTCCCGCATAGTTGTAATTGCCTTTCTTGAAAGGGACAACAGCGGAATTGAATATGGAATTGGAGGTGGATAACAGGTCGCGAGGTATAATAGGATTAGCGGAATACCGCCACATCACTTCTTTCGAGCCAGCGGGACGATCCTCCCAAGGGAATATGCTATTCATTTAATTATTAATAAATTACTAATCAACAAAACGTATGGTTCCCCATTTGTCCGGGATGTGGATATCCACCACACCGGTAGGTGACCAGACCCAGTTCTCCTCAGGCTTCGTAAGCCACTCAACCCTGGAGAAATTGGCCTTCCATTCCTTGTTCTTCAATGGATCCTCTCCACCACGGCTGAGTCCCTTGAAAGGTATCATGATCTCTACAGACCAACCTTTATCGATGTCCGAGGATTTGTTCAGTGTACCCTGTACCTTGACGGCTGTTTTCAGCCCAGGGAAATCCCAGGTCATGATATAAGTGCCGCCCTGACTGTATGGCTTGTCCATCAAAAGGTCCATCACGGTTCCGAGAGCGTTGGTCTCGAACTCATAATAAAGCTTTGAGTCACAATACGGATTAAGGAATACCTCGAAATCGTTATCACGATAGACTATGTCGTCCCTGTCGGTGATCTTCGCCTTGACATCCGGTTCCTCGAGAACAGCGCTGATATAAAGATTATCGTCATCCCAGAGCATCCTCATGGTAGTGAGATACTTAGGGGCGGCCCAACCTTCGCCTCGGATATCCCTGAAGTCAGTGCATGGAACAGCTCCTGCCCATTCTTTATCAGTGACTTTCCCGTCAATCTTTATCTTGCCTCCCGCACGATGGCAGTCATAAACAGGCTGACCCGCCGCCGTAAGGGGCAGCAGGGCCAGTAAAAACAAAAAGACTTTCCTCATAAACCGCGGTTTTCGCGAATTTACAAAAAAAGCCCGATTTCAAGGCAATTTAGACGCAAGTGTAACCGCCGTCCACAGGAAGAGCGACACCCGTGACATAAGCGGAAGCCGGCGAAGCGAGGAACAAGACAGCGGTATCCAATTCACCCTCATTTCCATAGCGCTCAAGAGGAATGACCTGCTTGGCGTAGTTCTGGAAATATTCCGAATTCAGCGTATCAACAGTCAAGGGAGTGTAGAAATAGCCCGGACAGATAGAATTGACAGTTATACCATGCTTGCCCCATTCAGCGGCAAGGGCACGGGTGAGATTTACTACACCACCCTTGGCGGCATGGTATGGCGAAGCCGGAGCGATCTTGTTGCCTACAAGTCCATACATCGAGGCGATATTGATTATACGGCCGTATTTCGCGGGAATCATCGCCTTGGCGGCGACAGCCCTCGCGACCTTGAAAGAACCGAACAAATCGATTTGGAACTCGTTTTCGAACTGGGCGTCAGTGATCTCCTCGGCGGGAGCCACAGCGCCAGTGCCAGCGTTATTGACAAGGACATCTATCCTACCGAAACGCTCCAAAGCCTTGGCGACGACATCCTCGACCTGCTCAGTAGATGTGATATCGCAACGAAGCGGAAGAACCTCCACCCCGAAATCAGCCCTGATAGCCGCGGCTACCTCTTCCAACTTCTCAAGCCTTCTGGCGATTGGAACAACATTACATCCCGCACTGGCAAGAGCCCTAGCCATCTGCACTCCTAATCCACTCGAACAACCGGTCACAAGAGCGACCTGCCCTTTCATCTCAAAATAATCCTTCATTGTTTATATCGTTTTAGCAATCCGCGAAGATAGCACTATTTCTTCGCTTTCCAAATCCCCTCAGCGAAATCCAACATCAACTGCCAATCAAGAGGTGCTATTCCATGCTCTCCCTTTCTATGGTAGTATCCAAGGAAAGGGCCGATGCCCGATATATCATAATCATCAGGCCACTCCACATTAGGCATTCCCTTCTTACCCAGGAACTTCCATGTGGGACTGGCAGCCTTTACAGCCAGATACTCCCCCTTCGTGTCGAACCATCCCTCGTCGAAGCCTTCGACCAATAGTCCCCTGGGCGCGATACATGAGAGAAGGAGATGCTGGTCAAAAGGCATAGCGTCAGTATTGTCCGCATATTTGTCATAAGCCCTGCAATACCAATGTCTGAAAGACACCACTTCCGTGGCCACAGACTCACCGTAATTACGTTTGGCGAGCGGGACTCCCCCACCTCCGGTCTGGACAGGGACGACCACGGGGAACCTATCATCAAAGGCACCGGCTATCAAAGCGGCCTTGGCGAGCCTTGAATACCCAGTCAGAATCACCTTATTCTGGTCTAAGGCAGGGTCTGACTCAATCATATCCATAGCCCTCATAAGCACCCAGGCCCAAGCCATAAGGGAAGTGGTGTTGTCGTCACGTGACGGATCCCTAGGGCCCCACAGATCAAATATTCCCGTATAGGCGAAGCTGTCCTGCAACTTGACACCGTCTTTCACTTCAGCCATGTACGGATCTGGAGAGACCTCATTGTAAGTGGCGGTGACAAACGCATAGCCACGGGCGGCAAGTGTTCCCACAGGATAGACGGTCTTTTCACCATCCCGGTTATATTTTCCACGATCAGCTTCCGAGGCCTTATGATCCTGTTCCCCGAACAGGCCGGCGAACCATGCGTCAGACACCAGGATCTCCTCGTCGGGAAGGACGGTATGATTGCCGGCATAATTATACATAAGCACCACAGGGACAGGACCTTCCACATTATCCGGAGTCACTATCAGCCAGTCCACCTTGGGGCCTGTCTTATCGGGACGAAACCACATCCTCACCTGCCTCCTGGTCCCCTGTCCATGGAGCGTCGGCCCTTCCTCGATGGTCTCAAGGAATATCCCTTCGCCCTTCGGAGGCAAAACTCCGTACATCTCATGCTGGAACATGTCCAGAATCTCCGCCCGGCGCTCTTGCCACTGACTCTTTTTCACCTTTTTACCATTCGCGAACACCAACGGATCCTGAAGGGTGTACGGGGCTACGGCGGCCTCGTCATAATTCACACTCTGCGCCGATGCGGTGACAGCCAGAAAGAGGGCTGCCGCCACCAAAAGGAAAAACCTGTTTTTTGTCATATAGTGATATGTGTTTATAATTGATTATGGTTATATTTGTAAAGATAACACTTTTTTCAGTCATGCGTACTTTTCAAATCGTACTATATGCCGCCGCGTTAGTCGCCGTAATCCTTTTCCAAAGTTGTAAGCCAAAGTTCAAATTCGAGTTGGATAAACATCTGGGGATCTGTGGCACAGGTCACGCCGAAGCGGCTAAAGCCGCCGGGCTGGACTATCTCGAAGCAAATGTGAGCGGCTTCTTGATGCCCGAGAAAAGCGACGAGGAATTCGCCGCCAACAAAGAATTAGCGAAAACTATCACCCCTCCTATTTATTCCGCCAACGGTTTCTTCCCCGGCGAGATCAAGGTTGTGGGACCCGAGGCTGATATCGAACGCGCGGTAAAGTATTCGGAGACAGCCATTCGGCGCGCGGAGGAAATAGGAATCGAAATCCTTGTTTTGGGAAGCAGCGGATCAAGGAATATCCCCGAGGGTTTCGACAGGGCTGAGGCGGAGAAGCAGTTTGTGGATTTCCTTAAACGCATCGCACCCGCCGCTGAGGAGCATCATGTGGTGGTCGCTCTCGAGCCGCTGCAGGCATCTGAGAGCAATTTCATCAACACAGTTCCGGAGGGCGCTGAAATCGCCAGGAAGACCGGCAGCGACTATATCTGTGTGATCGCCGACCTCTTCCACATGGCCAGGATGAAAGAAGGTCCGGAGGACATCATCAAGTCGGCGGACAAGTTAGTCCACTGCCATATCGCCGAATGTGAGGAGCGGACGGCTCCCGGCGTGAAAGGTGATGACTTCACACCTTATTTCAAGGCGTTGAAGGAAATCATGTATGACGGAAGGATATCTTTCGAATGCTCCTGGCAGGATGTCAGCTCGCAGCTTCCGAAGGCAGTCGAAGTGATGAAAGAGCAAATTAATTCAATTAAATAACACAAGACTATGCAGACCAGACGGGAATTCATCAAAACGAGCCTGGCGGCCACTGGAGGCCTTATGCTCGGTGGAATGGCGCTTGACGCCAAGATATATTCAGGATCCCTCAGAGCCAACGACAGGGTAAGGGTCGGAATCATCGGATTCTCAGACCGTTGCCGCAGCTCGCTGATCCCCACATTCATGGCGAACGCCGAGGAGCTCGGCTTCGAGATCGTAGCCGTGTCCGACATCTGGAACCGCCGCCGTGAGGAGGCCAGGGTGTTCTTCAAGGAGAAATACGGAATCGATGTCAAGTTGTTCCGCAACAATGAGGAGCTTTATGATTCCGGGATGTGCGACGCCGTGATTATCTCAACCGCTGATTTCCAGCACGCCACCCACCTTATTGAGGCGGTCCAGGCCGGATGTGACGCTTATTGCGAGAAGCCCTTCGCCGAGACCATGGCGGATGCCCGGAAGGCTCTCAAGATCGCTACCGAGTCCGGAAAGATCGTGCAGATCGGATCCCAGCGCCGCTCAGCCCCCAATTACCAGGCCGCTTGTGAATATATCAACTCAGGCAAGTTCGGCCAGATCACTATGGTGGAGATGAGCTGGAATGTCAACCAGCCCGGACGTTGGCGCCGTCCCGCCCTTGTGGCCGAATGCCGTGAGGAGGACACAGACTGGAAGAGATTCCTCTGCAACCGTCCATACGAGCCGTGGGATCCACGGAAATACTTGGAATACAGGCTGTTCTGGCCATATTCATCAGGCATTCCCGGGCAGTGGATGTCCCACCAGATCGACACTGTCCACTGGTTTACCGGACTGAGCCATCCAAGAAGCGTCGCCGCGAACGGAGGCATTTATCTCTGGAAGGACGGACGCCGCAACTACGACACTCTGACCGCGGTGATGGACTATGGTCCTGAAGGTTCCCCCGACGGCTTCCAAGTCCTCTACACCTCCCGCTTCACCAACTCGGCCGGAGGAGTCAAGGAACTCTATTTCTCCAATGGCGGTACACTAAATCTCGACACGAACGAGGTCACCTCCGCAGGAGGTTTGAGCGCCGGTGACGCCGGAGCCATGGGAATGGAGGCTAACCTCCTCGAGACATTCAAGCTCCCTTCCATCAAGATCGAGACAGGCGCCAACACCGGTGGAGACGACATGACATATCTCCACATGCGCAACTGGATGGAGTGCGTCAAGAGCCGCAAGGAACCCAACGCCCCCGTCATCGCCGGATACAACCACTCCATCGCCACTATGATGACAAATGCCGCTGTCCGTTCAGGAGAGAAAGTGACCTTCGACGAGGCAAAGCAGGAAATCATGGCTGGAGGCAAACCGTTCAAACCATTCAAGTACATCTAATTTATGAATAAGAAGTTACAACTCATCCCCGTGATGCTATGCTTCTTCGCCATGGGGTTTGTGGACCTTGTGGGCATAGCGTCAAACTACGTACAATCCGACCTGGGACTAAGTGATTCAGCCGCCAATATATTCCCTTCACTGGTCTTCTTCTGGTTCCTCATTTTCTCCGTCCCGACCGGGATGCTGATGAATAAGATAGGACGGAAGAATACCGTGCTGCTGTCCCTGGCGATCACTATCCTCTCTCTCATATTGCCGATATTCGGGGAGAGTTATGCCCTAATGCTCGCCGCATTCTCCCTCCTGGGAATAGGCAACGCCATTATGCAAACCTCCCTCAACCCTCTTATCGCCAATATCGTGAAGGGAGACGGCCTGGCCAGCACTATGACATTCGGGCAGTTTGTCAAAGCGATCGCCTCTTTCATGGCCCCTTATATCGCCATGTGGGGAGCGACGGCAGCCCTTCCCTCCTTCGGGCTGGGATGGAGGCTTCTTTTCCCGGTCTATGGAATAATCGGTATTGTCGCCGCCCTTCTTCTGGCAGGAACTTCAATAGAGAGGGAGACGGTCAGCGAGAAGGCCTCAGGCTTCGCTGACTGCTTCAAGCTCCTCGGGAAACCTTTCGTGCTGTTCTCTTTCCTCAGCATAATGTGCCATGTGGGAATCGATGTGGGAACTAACACGACCGCTCCCAAGCTCCTCATGGAGCGTGTAGGTATGACCCTCACCCAGGCCGGATTCGCGACCAGCCTGTATTTCATCTGCCGTACAATAGGAAGCCTGCTGGGGTCGTTCATCCTCTCCAAGTTCAGCCACAAGAAGTTCTTCTTACTCAATGTGATACTGATGGCCGCCGCCATGTGCCTGATGTTCTTCGGCGGAACGAAGGCGATTCTCTACACCGCCATTGTGATGATCGGACTCGCCAACTCGAATCTCTTCTCGATAGTGTTCTCCCAGGCTCTGCTTGCTGTTCCGGATAAGCAGAACGAGGTCTCGGGACTAATGATCATGGGCCTTTTCGGCGGAACCATATTCCCGCTGCTTATGGGGTTCGCCTCCGACGCTGTCGGACAGGCTGGTGCGATCGCGGTTATGTTCATCGGCGCACTCTACCTTCTCTATTACTCATCACTTATCCGTAAATAGCTATGGATAGGTTAGTTATCGGAATTGGTGAAGCTCTCTGGGACATGCTTCCCGAAGGGAAGAAGCTAGGTGGAGCCCCCGCGAATTTCGCTTTCCACGCAGGCCAGTTTGGTCTTGAGAGCATGGCGGTGAGCGCTATCGGGCTGGATCCTTTAGGCGAGGAGATCGCCAAGGAACTTGAAGAGCATGGACTCCCCTTCCATCTTGACCGTATAGACTACCCGACCGGGACGGTCCAGGTCACTTTGGACTCAAATGGAATCCCGCAGTACGAGATCAAGGAGGATGTGGCTTGGGATAATATTCCTTATACCAAGGAATTGGCAGACTTGGCCGGAAGGGCGCAGGCGGTTTGTTTCGGATCACTCGCGCAAAGGAACCCTGTGAGCAGGGAGACTATCGGCTGGTTCCTCGACGCTGTCCCTGAGGACTGTCTTAAAGTGTTCGACATCAATCTGCGGCAATCATTCTATAGCAAGGAGATCATCGAAGATTCCTTGCGGAGATGTGACATCCTGAAGATCAATGACGAGGAACTTGAGATAGTGAAAGAGATGTTCAGGCTTGAAGATCTTCCGACAGAGGGCCTCTGCAGGTCAATCATTGATGAATATGGGCTCAAGATGTTGATCCTCACTTGCGGGGTTAACGGCAGCCATGTGTTCTCAGGGGATGTCTCATCTTTCATAGAGACGCCGAAGGTGAACGTCGCCGACACAGTCGGAGCCGGTGACTCTTTTACGGGAGCTTTCGTGGCTTCTATTCTTAAGGGAAAGACTGTCCGGGAGGCCCATAAGGCCGCTGTCAAGGTTTCAGCCTTTGTCTGCACCCAGAGCGGAGCGATGCCAGTGATCCCGGAAGACTTGAAATAATCACTTCCACTTCACGTCCCGCAGATAGACTTGGCGGGATCCCTCATGAACGGAGTTGAAACCCAGTTGAGTCCCGTCGGGACGCCATCTGGGATGGAGATCACATCGTGAATATTGCTCGGTGTATTCCTCGGGAACGTAAAACCTGCCTAGTGGCATAATCGCCTCATCCTCAAGCCGGACGAGCACCCAACTCCGGAACTTATCCTTGTTCCAATAGCCGTCTGAGGAGAGGAATTTACCGTTCGGGGAGAAAATCAGATGGCCGTCCCAATCCATTATTCCTGGGGCAATATGCCTGACCTTTTCTTCCTCCCCTACCTTGAATATGGTATGGGCCCAACAATCGCCGCCATCCCAGCATGCGGTGACCGCAAGCGTCTCGTCATCAAACCAATTGAAGTGAGATCCTTTCCATCCGTCAGGGAAGCATCGGCGAAGGTTCGAACCATCGGTGTCAACAGTCAGGGACACCGTATCCCAGTTATAGATTATTCCCCTAGTTTCCAACTGTTTCCGGAAGTTCTCGACAGTCCTGGCGAGGAAAAATATCCTCTTGGCGTTTGGGCTGATTATAGTGTGGCAGAAATAGGCCAATCCATCCTCCTTGGTTATTTCAGGCATGAGATCCTTTGCTTGGGCAACCGTCAAAATCAGTTTGGAGTCTCCTGTCTTCAGGTTGACCAGACGCAAGCCATCATCGTTTGGCCAAACCTCATTCTCCCTCGCCTCCTGACCAGGTCCGGCGTACCCATAATCAGGACGACAAAGTCTGAGACGGGCGTAATTGATGCTTACCGCCCACTCACCATTCCTGTCCACAGCGCTTATAGGATAAGGGATTATCCTTTCTTGACCCGTCTTCCAATTCAGGACCACAGTCACGAAATGACCATCACGGCAATCGTTGAACGCACATAGCCCATCTTCCCATTGCAGCCAATGAAACATCGCGGCCTCCTGGAAATTCCAGCAGGTAGTCTTTGAAACAGGGATCAACTTGTTGCCGTCTTGAAGGTCGACGAGAGCGATTGTGGCCGTATCTGTTTGCTCGGCAAGCCGTCCACTGAAACCGATTTCCAGAACACTGACATACCGCCCGTCAGGACTCCATGAATTGATTCCGAAATAACTGGCGAGAAGGTGCTCTTTTGGCCCGGAAGTGATAGCATACGGCTCCCCCACCTCGGGAAATGGTTCCGGACCGGCGTTCCGGCACATCACCGCACTGACCAAAGCAATTATAATCAATGGCAAACGTCTCATATTCCAGTAGTTAAACCAATCCGGACCGATAAATGATCATTTGAGATTCGCCAGGAATACGCCTACACTATAGATAAGGTTAACGTTGGCGACGGTGCCGCTAAGGTCCCAATCAGCGCGGTACTCATCCGACGGTTTATGGTACCAGACCGGCATGGGATATTTGTTGGGGCGAGATGGGTCTACCGGATGGAGTCCGTTCTCCACAACAACAGAAGGGACGCCTTTCTTAACGAAGTTAAAGTGGTCAGATCTGAAGAACCATCCGTCCGAATTGTCATCATCATAGAAGATGTACCTTCCTTGCGCCGCGGCGGCAGCCTCATAATAAGGCCTAAGGACACTCTCCTCCCCTCCTAGAATCACCACATCGTGAGTCAGTTCCGCCGGACCGACACTCTCGAAATTGAGGCAAGCCACGGTCTTTTCCATAGGCGCCACCGGATGGGCGCAG
Organism: Bacteroidales bacterium; assembly: GCA_024693285.1. Taxonomy (GTDB): domain Bacteria; phylum Bacteroidota; class Bacteroidia; order Bacteroidales; family UBA932; genus Cryptobacteroides. The sequence continues at coordinate 42,958 of JAILLE010000020.1, read as the reverse complement.
TAGTATTCGGAACCGAAAAGGCCGCTCTCTTCCGATGACGGGAAAAAGAATAAGACAGAGCGGCGAGGCTTGGAAGGCATTTGATTGAACTTCTTAGCCGAAAGCAAGACTCCGGCTATCCCGGAGCCATTATCAGCCGCGCCATTGTAAATCGCGTCACCGGTTTCATCCGGAGTGCCGATACCAAGATGATCCCAATGGGCACTCATCACGACGAATTCGTCCTTGAGATCCGTTCCCGGGAGGATTCCGCCGACATTACGTGTCTTTTGGATGTCATATGTGACGGACATATTCACATCTCCTTTCACCTTGAGCGAGAAGCTGCGGAAACCGGGCTTCTTGGCTGCGGAAATAGCTGTGTCCAAGTCAATTCCGGCGGCCTCAAAAAGTTTGCGAGCTCCATTTTCATGAAGCCACCCCTTTACTGCGAGCTCGTCGGCATTGTCCGTTTCAGGATTGTAAAGAGCCAGGTTATCTTCCATATGTCCGTTGACGCAGACATGCCAGCCGTAGCTGGCGGCTTCCGTGTTATGAAGAACAAGGCAGCCGGCAGCCCCACGGCGCTTGGCCTCCTCGAACTTGTAGAGCCACCTACCATAGTATGTCATATTGTGGCCCCGGAAAAGCGAGGCGTCATAGTAGCCGGGATCGTTGACCATGGCGATGACGATCTTACCTTTCACGTCTATTCCATCATAGTCATCCCACCCATATTCAGGAGCATGGATTCCGAACCCGCAGAAGACATATTCAGCTTTAGGGATGCTGACCTTGTCCGTGGCTCGGGCGGTCCACACCACCATATCGTCAGGATAATTTAGGCGGATCTTTTTCTTCCCTTTGACAATGAAGTTACCACCATCCGGTTTCGCGGTTACGGCGATCATCTCGAAAGGCTGGTACCAGCTGCCGCCAAAGGCAGGTTCCAGGCCAAGGGCTTCCAGTTCCCCAGCCAAATAAGAGACGGTCTTCTCCTCGTATTCAGTCATGGGTTTTCGCCCACCGAAATCATCAGACGAGATGGTCTGGATCCAACTTCTTAGAAGAGACTCGTCATTGATGATTGCCGGAACATTCTGAGTTTGCGCGTAAACGGCGCCCGAGACACACAATGCCGCGATGGCCATCAGGGAAATGTGCTGTCGCATATTCAATAGTACCCTTACTTCATGAAAACAAGTTCGTATCGCCGGGATCCAAGGCCGATTTTTTCTCCGTGGATAAGTTGGGTTTCCCATTCCGATTCCGGAGTGGTGTTTTTGAAGTGATCATGGTGATCATGGAAACCCTCTTCGTGAAGATGATCTCCAAGTACTGAATTACGTAACGGTTCAGCTGCCAAGCAAGCATCCGCACAAGCCTGGTCTAGGGCGACAGGATCCTTGGAAACAAACATTCCTATGTCCGGAAGGATGGGGGCATCGTTCTCGGAATGGCAGTCGCAATATGGAGAGACATCTACAATAAGTGAAATGTGGAAACAATCGCGGCCGCTGACAACAGCTTTCGTATATTCAGCCATCTTGGCGTTCAGAACGGAGATAGCCTGGTCCTCGGCAAAGTGTATAGCATCGAAGTTGCATGCCCCAAGGCAACGTCCGCATCCAACACAATGGGACTCGTCCACGCGCATTTTCCGATTTACCGGATCATATACCAATCCTCCGTTAGCGCATTCTCTCTCACAACGCCGGCATCCTCGGCAGCTGGTTTCATCGATATTAGCCTTACCCGCGGAATGCTGGTCCTTCTTGCCGGCTCTGGAACCACAACCCATACCTATATTCTTTATTGTCCCTCCGAAACCTGTCATCTCGTGACCCTTGAAGTGCGTCAGGCTGATAAACACATCCGCATCCATAACGGCACGACCGATGAGAGCCTCTTTAGTATATTCCCCGCCTTCGACTGGAACAGCCACGTCATCAGTACCCTTCAATCCATCAGCGATTATGACAGGGCAGCCGACAGTCAGTGGCGTAAAGCCATTTTCCCATGCGCACTCAAGATGCTCCAAGGCATTCTTTCGGAAACCGGGATACATGGTATTGCAGTCAGTAAGGAACGGCTTGCCTCCAAGCTCCTTTACGAGATCGACAATAGCTTTGGCATAATTGGGACGCAGATAACTGATATTGCCCAATTCGCCAAAATGCATTTTAATCGCGACGAACTTCCCGTCCATGTCTATGCCGGCAATCCCAGCCTTACGAGCAAGCCGCTTCAGTTTGGCAGGCATACTCTCTCCGAATGCCGATGTCCGGAAATCGGTATAAAAAACTTTTGATGGTACCATGATAGAGTCTTCCAATTATTTCAGCATTAAAAATAAACAAATCTTCCCAATATTCTATATATACCTTCTCTTGATTACGCCTTTATTTAAAAAAGCCACATAGTCAAAAACTTCATAATAACGCCGCAGCCTGTGTTTTGGATAGGATAACAGCTTACCACTTTATTGGGCAAGTCAATTTGATCGAATGATTCAAGTTGAGTCTAATGGTGCCCTAAACGCCCCTCAAGGCGCTATTCTATGAAGCAATGATGAGAATTCTTCGGAGCGTGATTCAAGCAGTCCGTGTGTGGCGTTTTTCATGACAAGCAGTTCTTTCTCCGGAGCATTCACCTTTGAGAAGTATTCACAGGCCAGTTCAAAGTTGGTCTGATAGTCCATATCGCCGTCGATGTTATAGTAAGGCACCGTATAGTCATATCTTCCCAGAAGAGACATCTCTTCGAATCCTTCTGATCTCAAAAAGGCCCCGTATGGAGTGAAAGCATCCTCCCCATACCGTATGGAATCCAGCATATCCTGAATGGAATAGTAGGGGTTGCACAGCACAGTCATGAATAGGCTGTAATCCATTCCATCCTTCATCATGCCATATCCATACCTGTCCATAATACTGTTCCTTAAAACGAAGTCCTCCTCTCCCAGTTCCATGCTCCGGCCCCACTTCTCGACCATCTTGCACCCTTGCGGGTCATTTTTTGACCATTCCAGAGCCGCTTCATAAAGCCGGCGCTCATTTTCAGCCCAGTCGATGAATTGTCCCGTGCCGATGAACGCATCATAGTATTGAGGGTATTCCAGTGCCAGGTTGGCCCCGAGATACGAACCCCAGGAATGTCCGAGCAAGGTTATTTTATCGACATGTAGTAAGTTGCGAATATATTCAGTCATAACCTTGCCGTCGCTCATCATGATTTCGGCGGTGATGGTTTCCGGACGCGACTTGTCAAAGCTCTTTCCACATCCGCGCTGGTCCCATGTGACGACAGTAAAGACATCGCTCCACTTCCGGGTGAAAGCATAGTCAAAAAGACTCGTAGCGCTGCCCGGACCACCATGCAGATATAGCAGGACGGGATTATTCCTGTCCTTTCCATATAGATTGATCCACTGCTTCGAATTGTTGACATCGACATACATCGACGCGTTAATGCCCCCCTCGGGTATGCGTTTGTTGATGCCGAGGCCTATCCACCGGATGATGAAGAGGACCACAAGGAGCGACAGGACCATGACTCCCGCCCATTTCAAGGCGCGGATAATCCAATTTGTTCTCCGGTGCATCGTTTTCATGTTCTTCGGTCACTTTTCTATGGCTGTCACGACAAAAATACTTGATTCTCAGTGATTATTGTACCCCAACAAACAATAAAACCAGGGATACACCCTGGCTTTATTGTAACTAATTGATAATTAATATTCTTCCTCGTTAAAGAAGAAATCCTCTTTGGTCGGATAATCCGGCCAGATATCCTCGATGGATTCGTAAATCTCACCGTCATCCTCAAGCTCCGTGAGGTTCTCTATTACCTCCTCGGGAGCGCCGGAACGGTTGGCATAGTCAATCAGTTCTTCCTTTGACGCCGGCCATGGAGCATCGTCCAGGCTGCTGGCAAGTTCAAGAGTCCAATACATATTCCAATAATTAATTAATAATCAATGATTTACATTAACATTACGGTGCCAGGCACCATATTTGCCGCAAAGATATGCAAAAAATCTAAACTATAATGATTTTTTGGCTAATTTTGCATAACGACCGAAGTATTCAACAACTGTACCACATATAATGGCATTCGAGAAGATAGAAAAATACGACGAGAAGACCACGAAAGAGATCGCCGCGAGAGTCAAGGAGATTCTTGGTCTTTTGGGGGAAGATCCTGAAAGAGAGGGACTTGTAAAAACACCTGAAAGAGTCGCAAAATCACTCCAGTTTCTGACCCAGGGATATTCCCAGAACGGGGAGCAGATCATCAAATCAGCAATCTTCGACGAGAAGTACCAACAGATGGTTCTGGTGAAGGATATCGAACTCTATTCGATGTGCGAGCATCACATGCTGCCCTTCATAGGAAAATGTCATGTGGCGTATATTCCTAACGGCAAGATCACCGGTCTCAGCAAGATCGCCAGGGTTGTCGAGACCTATGCCCGCAGGCTCCAAGTCCAGGAAAGGCTGACAGTCCAAATCAGGGACTGCATCATGGACGCTCTCAAACCTTTGGGAGTGGCCGTCGTGATCGAGGCCATGCACACATGCATGTCCTTGAGAGGAGTGCAGAAGTCGAACGCGATCACCACAACTTCCGCTTTTTCGGGGATATTCCTCAGTTCAGCCCGCACCAGGAATGAATTCCTCAACTTAATCAAATAGAATTATTTAGACATCTCCCCGAATATGAGAAAGTTCACCGCCACCCTTTTATTGATCCTGGCCGGAGCCAGCCTCTCATGGGGCCAGATGTACGTCCAGGAGAACCTTCAATTCAAGTCCCCGAAGGTTCCGCAATATGTCGTCTTCGCAGGTGACACGGTACGTTTCAACCGAAGCGACCTCTACGAGAGGATGGACCGGGAACTGATAGCGTTCACATATTCCCACACCAATTCCATACTGATGCTAAAGCGGTCTGAGCGCATCTTCCGGGAGATCGAGCCTCTCTTGAAGCTCTATGGGATTCCGGATGACCTGAAGTATCTGATGGCCATAGAGAGCAACTTGAGCCCTAAGGCCCTTTCAACCGCTGGCGCAGCCGGCCTATGGCAGTTCACGAAGACAACCGGACGCGAGTTCGGATTGATTATCGACAATGAGGTTGATGAACGTTATAATATTGAGAAAGAGACAATTGCCGCATGCCAGTTCTTAAAGCGCGCCTACGATAAATATAAAGATTGGATGACTGTCGCCGCCAGCTACAACGCCGGCCAAGGAGGAATATCGAAAAGGCTCGCTGACCAGAGACAGAAATCCGCCATGGATCTTCTTCTGGTCGAGGAGACCTCCAGGTACATGTTCCGGGTCCTGGTAGCGAAAATGTTCTTTGAGAAGCCTGAGCTATTCGGTTTCAAAGTAGACCAGTTCGAGAAGTATCCTTACCATCCTCCGAAGAACATTGTGACCGTCAGCGGCCCGATCGAGAACCTGGTGGACTTTGCCGAAAAGAACGGCTGCAGTTATTTCCAGCTGAAGGAAGCGAATCTCTGGCTGCGGGACAACAAACTTGTCAACAAAGCCGGGAAAACATTTAATATCATTATTCCAAGCGATAAATGAAAGACACCATGAGAAAGATTCTGTTTTTTGTTATAGCCATATCCGCTATCACGCTATGCGGATGCGCCTCACTCAAGGTTACTCCCGAGGAGAAAGCCGCCCTGGAAGCCCAGATTCTTGAGAACCTGGACAACCGGACATTCTGTATCGATGTAGACCAGATGATACCCAGAAGAGGTGGGACCCAGCATGTCAACAACTACTCCCTGACTGTTGATGGAGATAAATTAATCTCACATCTCCCCTACTTTGGACAAGCATGGAACCTGCCGTATGGAGGAGGGAAGGGATTAAGTTTCGAGTCAAAAATCAGCGACTATATCGAGACCTATCCCAAACCGGACAGAAGACAGATCACCCTCGCCACCAATAATGGTGAGGACACCTTCGTGTTCGTGATAGAGGTATTCAACAATGGCAAGTCTACCATTGATGTACGTTCCCGGAACCGGGAGCCGATTGGCTATTACGGAATTATGAGGGCGACTCCCCCGACTCAATCAGAGAGATAATTCAATAGCAGATTCCTGACCCGGTCAGAGATTTTCTTGTGAGCGTCTGTGGTGTTCTCGAGCATCTCAGCCAAGTTCTTATATTTGATAAGCTCACGCACATCACTCACATTTCTGAACACAAAACCTATATACTCTTCATATGCCTCGTCGGCTGTATGCTCAAGTTCAGTTACCCTGTCGCAACAAAGCAAGATCGCGGTAAGGTTACCCTTAATATCATTTAGAAGAGGAAACATGTCCCGCAAGGCCTCTGACTGGGATTTGGCTATCTGGACCAAATCCACCAGCTGGTCGTCAATATGCTCCGGCTGATATATAAGCACAGCTTTAGAGACATCTTTGATCACATCGATGCAATCATCCATCGCCATCGAAACTGACTGGAGATCAAGCTTGTTGATCTTCATCATAAGGCCACCGGAGAGCATCTCATGGAACTCGCTCAGCAAAGCGTCACCTTGGACCTCACAGGTCTTTATCTCCCTCTCCAGGCCCTGCCAGGCGCTCCGGTCAGGAGTCGAGAACATCGTCGCCAACAAAGAGGATGATTTTGAGATGAAATCCGCCTGCTGAATCAAGATGGGGATGTAGTCATGCTTTCCTCCCCTGAACATCATCTTAATCTTTTTATAAAGGGCCATAAAAAAAACGTGGTTATAGGATTCTGTCCAAAACGTATCCTCAAATTTACAATCTATTCCGGGATTTCACCACAGAAAGATAAAAAACTTAAAAAGATTCAATGATGTTTTTTATCATCCTCAATCTGACAGATGGCTTGAGGTAACTTTGTGACAGCAATTCCCGTCCGGATTCTATATTCACTTGCAGCGGCGTTCTGCCGCAAGCCCACATGCTTCAGAATCACAGTCTCATCTACTAAACATCCTATTCCGGACGGGATTGTTCATGCCAACAGACAAATCACTTCCCTGAGGCTATCCGGAGATATTGAGCGGTGAAAGAGTCCTCGTTGTTCATGAGGTCTTCAGGAGTACCGGCAAACACTATCTCGCCTCCCCTTTCGCCAGCGTCAGGCCCAAGATCTATAATCCAGTCGGCAGCTCTTATAACGTCCATATTGTGCTCGACGACAATAACAGTATGTCCTTTGTCCAGAAGCACGTCAAAGGCCTTGAGCAGCTTCTCAACATCGAAAAAGTGGAGACCGGTGGTAGGTTCATCGAACAGGAACAGGATCTTCTCCCTGCGGACCGAGGATGAATCCTCGCTCAAAGCAAGGAAGTAGGCTAGCTTGATTCTCTGGCTCTCACCACCTGACAAGGTGGATGAGCTTTGGCCCAATTTGATGTAAGACAGTCCGACATCGACGAGCGGTTGCAGCCTGCGGGAAATCTGCTTGGCCAAATCCTCGGACTGTGACCCGAAGAACGCTATGGCCTCCTCCACACTCATATTCAGTATGTCGTCGATATTCTTTCCTTTATAACGGACCTCCAGGATGTCCGGCTTGAACCTCTTTCCACCACAGGCCTCGCAGACCATGGTGACATCGGCCATAAACTGCATCGGTATGCGTACAAAGCCATCTCCCTGGCATTCCGGGCAACGGCCTCCCTCCTGGTTGAAGGAGAAGAATGACGGGGTGTATCCGTTGATCTTGGCATATTGCTGGTCAGAGAGAAGCTTGCGGATGTCATCGTAAACCTTGAGATAAGTCACGGCGTTCGACCTGGAGCTCTTTCCTATGGGGTTCTGGTCAACGTATTCAACCCTGGTGACCCGGTCAAGATTGCCGGACAGTTTCCGGAACACACCCGGGAGGTCACCCGTCTGGTTTATCCGGCGATACAAGGCCGGATAAAGAATATCCCCTACAAGTGATGACTTTCCGGATCCACTGACTCCCGATACCACCGTCAGCACACCCAAAGGGAACTTGACATCTATATCCTTGAGGTTATGTTCCATAGCGCCCTCGACACAGATTGAATAATGCCAAGAGCGTTTCTCCCTGACATATCTTTGTTTCTTTCCGGTCAGATACTGGAGCGTCAGGGATCCATTAACCGCGGAAGCTGGAAGCTTTCCGGTGATCTTTCCTTGGAAGACCACTTCACCTCCATCAACTCCGGCGAGAGGTCCCATATCTATCAACATGTCGGCCGCCCTGATTATCTCCTCATCATGCTCGACCACCACGACAGTGTTGCCGAGATCCCTGAGCCGCCTCAGGACAGAAATCAGCCGGTCCGTATCCCTGGGGTGCAAGCCGATGCTGGGCTCATCCAGGATATACATCGATCCGACAAGAGAACTGCCTAGGGCTGTCACAAGATTAATCCTTTGGCTCTCACCTCCAGAAAGGGTGTTGCATGCGCGGCTTAATGTCAAATAGGAAAGCCCCACATCGCTTATGTATCTCAGGCGAGAAACGATCTCCTCGACCGCCTTGTGGACTATTCCATTCTCATAATCAGTAAGTTCCAGCTTGCTGAAAAAGTCAAGCGACTGATCGATATTCATGTCGAGAAGCTCCGCTATGGTCTTCCCTCCGACTTTGACATAAAGGGCCTCAGGACGAAGCCGGGACCCGTGGCAAGCGTGACATGTCGTACGACCTGAGAACCGGCTCAACATGTATTTATACTGAATCTTGTATCGGTTCGCCTCAACCCAGGTGAAGAACTCGTTAATGCCGATGATGGAGTCCTCATCCCCCTCGACACTGTGTCCGTTCCATAGCAGATCCTTGACTTCAGGCGACAAATTGCAATATGGCTCGAATATCGGAATATGGTATCTTTCAGCCACTTGCACAAGATGGTCCTTGAACCAACCCATCTTGTCACCTCGCCAACACGCTATGGCGCCGTCGTAAATACTCTTGCTTTTGTCAGGTACGACAAGATCCTCGCTGACCCCGATAATCTTTCCAAGACCGCCACAGACCGGGCATGCTCCCAAAGGGCTGTTGAACGAGAACAGATATTCATCCGGCTCCCGGAAGGTCATCCCGTCGAGTTCGAACCGGTTGGAGAATTCCTCCCTGCCGGAATCCTTGATCAGGATTAGGTTCCCATCCCCTTCCCTGAAAGCGTTGTCGATTGAAGATCGCAGCCTGGTCTGAAGATCCTCCCAATCCGATTGGGGCCAAGCGGAACCATCATCTGAATATGGAAGACAACCTTTAAAAACCGGAAGCTTGAGACGATCGACTAGCAGGAATAATTCGGAAGGATACTCTCCCTTGTCCGCCATCCGCATGATATCCTCTATACGGATGACTCCCTCAGATCCATAAAACCTTGAATATCCCTCTTCTTTGAGGCGGAGCATCAGTTCGACCTTGTCCTCCCTGTTTTTCCAATTAAGATCAGCGAGTATGTAGAGAGTGCGAGTGTCTCCGGAAAGAATGCTTGCCATGACATCGCTCTGTCCATGGCATTTCACCTCTCTCCCGCTTACCGGGGAATATGTACGCCCAATGCGGGCGAAGATAATTCTCAGATAATCATATATTTCCGTAGTCGTCGCCACTGTAGAGCGAGGATTCTTGATATTGACTTTCTGCTCGATGGCGATCGCCGGCGGAATACCTTCAATAGACTCGACATCAGGCTTACTCATCCTGCCGAGGAACTGTCGGGCGTAGGAGCTTAAGCTCTCAGCGAAACGCCTCTGCCCTTCGGCAAAAAGGGTATCGAAAGCCAGCGAGGACTTTCCGGAGCCGGATATACCCGTAACCACCACGAACTTATTCCGCGGTATCTCTACGGTGATGTCTTTAAGGTTGTTGACCTTGGCACCCCTTATGACGATCTTGCCGTCTTCAGGCATCTTATAGTCTGGCGATTATGGCTTTGAAAAGTGTGGTCATCTTTACTGCCGCGGCATCCGCCTGGCGGACAATCTCCTCCCCATCAGTCACATAATCAGTGTCTTCCGGATCATGAGCGACATCCGTGATTACCGACATGCCAAAGACAGGAATATCAGCATGACGGGCCACAATCACCTCGGGAGTAGTTGACATACCGACAGCGTCAGCTCCAACTACCCTCATGTATTTATACTCATGAGGCGTCTCGTAGGTAGGCCCGGTGCAGGCGAAATACACTCCCTTCCGGAGATTCAGCCCCATCTCTTTCCCGATCTCCTCAGCCATAGCTATTAGGCGAGGATCATAAGGTCTGGTCATATCAGGGAACCTTGGTCCGAACTCATCGAGATTGGGACCGATAAGAGGGTTAGGGATCTGGTTGATATGATCCGTGATTATCATCAGGTCGCCTGTCTGGAAGGACATGTTAACCCCACCAGCGGCGTTAGAGACGAACAAGTATTCAATCCCAAGGACCTTCATCACCCGGATCGGAAGAACAACCATGTCCATGTCATAGCCCTCGTAATAATGAAGGCGGCCCTGCATAGCTATAACGGTCTTGCCGGCAAGCGATCCCACAATGAAATTACCCTTATGTCCGATCGCTGTCGAAACAGGGAATCCGGGAATATTCTTGTACGGGATAGTGACCGGGTTTTCTATGTCATCGCTCAAACGGCCGAGTCCACTCCCCAAGACTATTCCAATCTTAGGAGCTAATCCCTCATTATCAAGTATTTCCTTGACATAAGCCGCAGCCTGATTTATCTTTTCTAACCGTGGATCCATGAAGAGTTTATTTAAAAGATTCGACAGCCTTTATAGCGCACTTCTGGCAAAGGCGGGCATCTTTCTTTGTGATTGAATATTCAGTGTCTTCCAGCAAATAAGGATTGCCCTTGACGGATTTGCCAAGAACCGGCTTGATCAGGGTCTCAAACCAAGTGCAGGCGGCTATATAGCGGCCATGCTGGCGAGTCAGGTGGAAACCATCCCTGGTCAGCTGATAGACCTTGGAATCCGCCGGGACACGATCCTCATTGTTAAGCCTTGTCGCCCTGGCGAGTTGGATAGCCTCCCCGGAAGGGATTACGACAGGGACGTTGAAATCCTTCCTAGCCCTTGAGACACAACTCACAATGGCATCGTACATCGTCTTCTGGTCATTCCCGTATAACTTGAATGCCCCATGGTCAGAATTAGTGGCATAAGCCCATGTCATGTGCCAGACAATGGCGGCCTTTGGGTTCAGAGCCTCTTTGCGGATGATGGACAAGAGTTTGGGAGCCCAATTCTGGTACGTCTCGTAAGTACCTGAATTATTGGACACTTCCTGGACTGTGATAATATCCCAAGGCTCATCTTTAAGGCCGTCCAGAATCGTCGCGTTCTTGCTCACGGTCTCCCACTTGTTATTGGTTGACTTGTAATAAATATAATCCGTCAGTCCCTCCTCATATTCCTTGCAATGTCTCTCAAGAGAGCATCCGCCTATATACAGGCGCGCAACTATAACATTATGAATGCCAGCGGCTTCCAGAAGTCCAGGCAAATATTCGGTACCATCGTCGGAAAAACTGTTACCAACAGCGAGAATCCTCAAGGTGCCGGGATTCTGAGGTAAAGGATAATTGGTGGGCGTCTCCTGCGCCATCAAACCGCAAGTCACAAAGATCGCGACAACAAAAAGCCAAAATCGTCTCATCATAAAAAAAGTTAAAAAAGAAGAGAACATCTTCGCGAAGATACGAAAAAGTTCTCTCTAATAATACATATGTCAAGACACTACATTCCGCCCTGTCCAGCGCCTGCGGCACCCGTCACAGAAGAACCCGCCGCCCCAGTACCGGGGGCTTGTCCGTTAGTGTTGTTGATCACGTCATCATTGGTGATGGACTTTCTTGTCTTCTTTACCTGGAAGCCCTGATTGCCGAATGTGTAGGTCAAATTCAAGCCAACTTGCCTGATTGGTACAGTCACCTTGGACCTCGTCTCGAAATTACCGCCGCGGGCGAAGGATTCGATAGCCATACCTCCTTTCTCGAAGTTGGAAATGAACTGTCCGGTGACTCTCAATTTATTGGCGAGAAAGCCCTTTGACAAACCAATGACCCCCATCGTGAATCCCCTGTTCCAGCCCTGCAGAGTCCAGGTTTTTCCTCCGGCCATAAGATTGGCGCTAAGGAGCATGTCGGCAGGAAGGGTCTGCTGCAGACCGGCCATAACATTCCAGTTCCATCCACTGTTCTTTTGGGCGAGCTTGTCACTTGAGAACATGCTGTACCCGAAAGAGCTGTTCGTGTATATCCTGGTCTTGGGACCGGCGGTCCAGTTGACAAACGCGGTTATCCCGGTTTCATCCTCCACGACTATATTCCCGTAAGTCGTGTTCAGAATCCCTTCGTCGTCATAGAAACTATAGTCTGATATTCCGCTCCCGGTGTGGCTGTAGCGGCCGGTGAGACTGACTATCCATTTGGGATTGAATGAATTAAACACAACACTTATGATGTCGGACCTTGCGCTGGTAAGGTCGCTGTTACCGTAAGAGATAACCGTCGGGAATGACCTGTTGACATATGGGTTCAGATATGTGATACCGGGCCTTTGGATCCTCCTGTTGTAGGTCAATCCAATGTTCCGGGTAGCGGCGATATTATACTGGAGGCTCGCGCTCGGGACTATATCCCCGAATCCAGTCTTGAAATCCTGGCCAAAGCCTTTCCCGTAATTGACTCTCTGCCAGGTGTACTCGTACCTCAAGCCAGCGATGAGCGAGAAGTTGCCGAAAGTCCCTGTATATTCGGAATATATGGCTCCGATACTATTGAAATGGTCATAGAGCATGCTGCCTTCGGCGTTATGAATCCAGTTGTTACCATCGGCGAAATAGAGTTTGTCATCCGCCGAATTGTGCCGGGCGATATACTTCAGTCCGGAGCTCAGAGACTGCCCCTTCCCTACCGGCGTAGTGTAGTCAAGCTGGAAGGTGTTCTCCTGGGAATTGTCGTCACCATCACTCCTGCGGTCGGGAAGCTGGAACGGCATACCTGAGAAGCGGCTGGTGTACTCAGTTTTCAGAGGAGACCCCGAATACCTGTAGGACAATGTCAAAGCCCTTCCGGCGACTTCAGCGCTGGTGTGTTGATAATCAAGGCTTCCATTTATTCCGCTGGTCCTGTACTTCGTCTCCATATCATTGATATAGGAATATGGAGCGACACCGCCCATCGTGATTGTCGAGTTCCCTTCCGCGCTCTGATAGAATCCAGTCATCCCGAATGACCCGGACAACAGATCCCGCAGAGATATCTCATAACTTGCATTCAAGTCGGCAAACACGAACGGAGACTTCTGACTCTGAATCATTTCCGTGGTCTGGGATTCCCCATTCCCCAGATTCATCTGGACGTCGTCATAGGATATTCCATTTAATTTCTGGTAACCGCCCGCAGTGTTGAGTCCGACTGTGAACTTGCCTTTCTTAGCGGTCAGATAAACTCCCCCATTCTCTCCCTTGGTGGTCACTCCGACATTGACAGAACCATAAGCACCGTCAGCGACAGCGGAGGACGCTCCAGCGGCGGCACCGGTGATAAGATTCAAGACTCCACCCGCACCCTCCGCGTCATATTTAGCGCCAGGGTTAGTGATAACCTCGATATCCTTGACAGCGCTGGCCGGCATAACCTTCAGGATCTGGGACGGATTGGAACTGAGCATCTGGTTGGGCTTGCCGTCCACATATACCTTGAAATTGGAGCTCCCGTTCACCGTGATATTGTCCTGCCCGTCAACTGTGACCATCGGGACCTTGCGGAGCATGTCCAGCAACGATCCGGTCTTTGAATCCGGGTCAGCCTCAACCTTGTAGGTCAGTTTGTTGACATCCAACTTAACCAAGGTCTTCATTGCCTGGACAGCTGCGGCTTCAAGAGCCTGGGCGTCATCCTGCAGGAGAATCTCTCCCAAGTCAAGCTCAGCCTGCCCCTCGACCTTGAATCCCTTGCTGACAGCCTTCCTGCCCATATTCTGAAGCAGCAACACATATTCCCCATTACCAGGGACGGTCCTCTCGAACTTGCCGAGGGAGTCAGTCACCGAATATGCGGCCGGCCGGTCTTCTCCATTCTTTATGAACTGCACGACCGCCCCCACCTCGGGTTGGCGGGACAGGGAGTCCAGCACTGTTCCCTTCACATTAGTCTGAGCCACAGCTGTAAGCGTGGCGAAAAATGACATAATTATAAGGCTTAATCTGACTCTTCTCATAGCTCTTATTTTTTTTATTCTTCCACAAAGATACGATAATTAGTTTCTAATTTCCAAATATTATTTAATGTTTTTCGTTAATTATTTTAAATATTGCATATTTTCGCATGAAAAATGGACAATTTGTCAGTCCTAAGTGCCAAATAGTCAGATAGTTATGACAATTTGTCCACTTATTACGGACATTTTGGCACTGGTATATAAATTGACTTAAGTCCAGTTGTCCGCCCGAAAGGACGGGGTTAATATTAAAATAAATGAACTTTAAATTATAGGAGGTTTTAATCATGTTACCTGTTTCAAGAAGATACAACCAAAACTGGTTGCCGAGCATTTTCAATGATTTCTTCGATGATAACTGGGTAGAGAAGGCCAATACGACCGCCCCGGCGATCAATGTCTTAGAAAATGAGCGTGGTTACGAGCTTGAGCTCGCCGCTCCGGGTTTGACTAAGGAAGACTTCAAGGTCAGCCTCGACGATGAGGGCGATCTCGTGATCAACATGGAGAAGAAGGAGGATAACAAGGAAGAGAAGAAGCGCGGCCGTTATCTCAGGCGCGAGTTCTACCACTCCAAGTTCCAGCAGACCATGCTGCTTCCTGACGACGCTGACAAGGAGAAGATCAGCGCTACCGTAGAGAATGGTGTGCTTCAAGTCACCATCCCTAAGGTCGAGCCTAAAGTAGTTCCTCAGGCCAACAAAGTCATTGAGATCAAATAAAAGTTAAAAAAAATTTGCGTATCCAGCATTTTTGACTATCTTTGCATCCGCATTTGACCCCAAATGCGGATCTTTTTTAATATTGGTGTGGTAGTTCAGCTGGTTAGAATGCCGGCCTGTCACGCCGGAGGTCGAGGGTTCGAGCCCCTTCCGCACCGCAAGAAAGCAGAGTCCCTAAGAACTCTGCTTTTTTTGTGATATGAAACGAATCTGTCTTATTCTTTTATCCTGTATATTCATAATTCCTTTACGCGCTGGAGAAAAGGAAGCCAGGAAATTTATCCGCGATTCATGGGAAAAGAGTGTTCGCTACCTCCCGGATGATTTCGGCAGCCATATAGGTATGCCCCTTCCTTACACGGTTCCGAGCGTAAGTGGAGGTTACCAGGAATTATATTATTGGGATCTATTTTTCGCGAACGAAGGCCTGATAATCGACGGGATGGTGGATCAGGCACGTATGAATACCGAGAATCTGGCTTGGATGGTTGAACGCTTCGGCAAGATTCTAAACGGGAGCAATACCTTTTACCTCAATCGTTCCGAGCCTCCGGTCTTTTCGATGATGGTCAGGCAGATCTACGAAGCCACTGGAGATATGGACTGGCTTCGTGGCATACTTCCCTCCCTTGAAAAGGAATACCGGTTCTGGATGACGGAACGGATGACTCCCTGCGGGCTGAACCACGACAGCAATAATGCGAGCGATAAAGAGAAGATGGATTTCATAAATCTGATGAAAGGGCGTTTCGGAGAAGGATTTAACCTTGAAGGCCTTTCACGGGAAGATTCTTTGCGTATCGCCTCCCACTATGTCTCCGAAGCTGAATGCTGGGACTTCACACCACGTTTCAAGGGAGAATGTGAAAACTACTGTCCGGTGGACCTGAACGCCATGTTATACATCTATGAGAAGAACTTCTCACATTTCTCAAAGATAATGGGAGACCGGAAGGCCGCACACCGTTGGGACAGGACTGCACGGCATCGCAAGCATTTGATGCGCAAATATTTCCGGAATCCGAAAGATGGAATCTGGTACGACTACAATTTCATCACCGGAGAGCGTTCGGACGTTGTCTCCGCCGCCCAGTTCTGGCTACTCCTGGGAAAATCCATTTCTCGTTGTCAAGCACGGGGAATAGTGAGATCATTGTCTGTTCTGGAATATCCCCACGGTATTTCAGCGTGCGAGAAAGGAGACTATCCCTTTGTGTACCAATGGTCATATCCCAACGGCTGGGCACCACTTCAATACGTAACCGTCCGGGGGCTTGAGAATTACGGTTATTCGGCAGATGCGCGACGAATCGCCCGAAACTACGTGGATCTGGTCACTGACAGCTTCGACCGGACCGGAACCCTATGGGAAAAATACAATGTGGACGAGGGAAACTTGAATGTCGGGGACGAATACAAGATGCCAACGATGCTCGGCTGGACAGCCGGCACCTACGTATGGTTGACGGAATACCTAAGCAATAGTCTACCTCTCAATAATAAACACTGAGAAACACAGCGGCGGAACAGAAGCATTCAGGGCCTTGCCCTCGCCGGTAAACGAGAATCTCTCAGGCACAACACGCCCCGGTTCGTCGAGAGAATTCTCAGCGAGACGGTCAGAGCAATCCAGACGGACGCCCTCAACGGCCCGGATAACATCCTTTTTCTTCAAGCCAGTGAAATTGAACGCCAACTCCCTCACCTCAGGAGAGGTATTCGCCACTTTCACATAAATCTTCGAACCATCTGATACCGCGCTTGCGAATAAGCCACCTTGTCCTTCAGCACCCGTGACATTGGCTCCTGACATCTTAAGAGTCAATGTGTTGGCTCCACGGAAACGTCCGTATAATGCCTGTACCTGCCAACTGACGGTCCTGAAAGAACGCAGATTGTCGAACCAGATCAGGTCAGGGCGCCACTGCCACCCCTCAACATGAGCGAACAGAGGAGCGTACGTGGCCATATGAACGACATCAGCGTTACGCTCTATTCCAGTCATGAAAGCAGCCTCCAGAAGGGCCGCGTAGGCGTGGTTCCATTTCATTCCCCTAGCATGGCAAGCATATTCCCCGGCGAAAACCTTCGGGCCTTTCCTGTCATAATTGTCATATCTGGCACCCTGAGAGAGGAACCACTCATAAGGACGATAGAAATGCTCGTCAACGAGGTCCACCCCTATCCTCCTCATCTCAGGCCAAAGGAAATCAAATTGCTCCCCTTCTGATCCAGGGCCACTTGACCCTACAATCTTGATGTCGGGATATGCTTTACGGATGGCTTTGACAAAAGGCTCAAGGCGCTCGGTGTAAAGAGTCCCCCATTGTTCGTTTCCTACTCCAATATACTTGAGATTGAACGGCTCAGGATGTCCCATATCAGCCCTAACCTTGCCCCATTCCGATGTGACCGGTCCATTGGCGAATTCTATGAGGTCCAGAGCATCCTGGATATATGGCCCTAAATCATCTACTGGCACATGGGCGCTCTCTCCGTCATTCTGGAACTGGCAGGCAAGGCCGCAACTCACAATCGGAAGCGGCTCACTGCCAATTTCTTCCGAAAGTTGGAAGAACTCGAAGAATCCAAGGCCATAACTCTGGCAATAGTCCGGATAGAGGCGGTAAGGGAAACAATATTGCCAACGGTTGGAGTTCAGGGGGCGGTTCTCCACCGGCCCGACCGAATTCTTCCAGTCATATCGGGAAGACACCTCTGTCCCTTCCACGATACAACCGCCAGGGAAACGAAATATGCCAGGTTGGAGATCAGCGAGAGCCTGCGCCAAATCCTTCCTGAGTCCATTGCGATGTCCTCTCCATGTATCGACAGGGAAAAGAGACACATGTTCCAGATCAGTCGCCACTCGTTTCCCGTCAAGGAAGACACGTAAGGCAGACTTATCCAGAGTGGCCTTTGGCTTCAGTATCAGTTCATAAAGCTTCCATTCCGAACCATCGACAACCAGGTCCCCCTCGCAAAGAGCGTGGTCCTCTTCCATAGAGGCGGGATTGACAATCTCCACGTGCAAACTTGAAGATCCACCTTCCGGCACTCTGGCCCAAACGCTGAAACGGTACTCTTCACCAGCCTTGACGCCAATCCCGAAAAAGCCCTCATTCTCAAGTCCAGTCCACCTGTGCGGATGGTCGGGATCGGACAACCTCACGTAATGGGGATTCCTATCGAAAGGTCCATCCTCAAGAACAGCCACATTTCCGAAGACTTTCCAGCCTTGAAACGGGTTTGACGGGAACTCGAAAGAACGGTTCTTGACCAGTTCGGCATACAAGCCACCATCAGCGGCGAAATTGATATCCTCGAAGAATATACCGTACTGGGTGCTATTTATCGGCGCTCCTTTCTTACCGAGGTCGATGTCCATCTGGTATGACTGGGCCACTGAAACGGTTCCAGCCAACAACATAAACGCTGCGGCGATTAAACCGCGAGAAATAGGAGTGGTATTCATAAAATATAATGTGACAATCAGTTAACGTCCTCCGCCACCTCGACCTCCGCCGCTGTAGCCTCCGCCTCCGCGAGATGAGGTATGCCCTCCGTAACCGCCCCTGCTGCTGTGGCTGCTGCTGTAGCTGCCACCAGAGGATGAGTATGTAGGACGAGGAGTCCCAAGAATAGACGCGGTACGCACATAGTCGGAGATAGCGTGGCTACTATTCAAAACAGAAGAGAATGTATTGTAGTCATAGGAGAAAGTTTGCCCGAAGAACTTGGGATCTATGTCCTTCAGTTGCTTGGCGACCTTGTCAGCGATTCCGAAAAGAGCGGCGTGGACAAGATACTCTTTCCAAAGCCTTGCCTCAATGGTCTCCCTCTGGGAAACAAGAGTAAAATCCTCAAGGTATTTCTTGAGTCCCATTAAATGGCGGGCCTGCTCCTGACCTGAGTTAGTGAACTTGTAACTCCTACTGTAGTACTCTTTTTCCTTAAGGAAATCGGACGCGGCAGTCTGAGTGTCCTGGGTCCAGTTGTACACAATGCTGGAATGCTCCTTTGCCCATTTAGAGAACTCCTTGTCCTGCAAGACCTTATCTTCTCCTGACGACTCTTTCAGGATGTTATAGAATCTCTTCTGATAAGAATACATTCCACTCGGATCCTTATCCGTGAACTTTAGTTCAATCTTATTATCCTCAAGTTCCCTGGACGGCTCCAGATAACCTTCATGGACAAGCCTGAGAATGATAGCTAAAGCAAGGTTATTTTCCTTGTGTTTTTCCTCTAACTTTCTCAAAATGAAATCATCAGCGGCCAGATGCCCCTCAAGGGGAATATCCCTGTACCATTCAACGTTCTTCGGTTTGACTCCGAGAATCCGTTTTTTCTCTTTCTTGGTAAGCTTCCCGGATGCCTTTCTGAAAAATC
Source organism: Bacteroidales bacterium (assembly GCA_024693285.1). Taxonomy (GTDB): domain Bacteria; phylum Bacteroidota; class Bacteroidia; order Bacteroidales; family UBA932; genus Cryptobacteroides. The sequence goes on along the minus strand of JAILLE010000020.1, from coordinate 23,631 downwards.
TGATGATAGGGCGAATAAACAGAAAATACACAAATAGAAGGGTTAAGGATCCGGCGATTCCCTCTGCCACGGGATCCACCTCCTCATCGTCAGCGAACTTAGCTCCCTTGAGGGCGACATCCAGAACCTCCTGGAAATCTTTCTCTTGGACACTTAAAGGCGCGAACAAACCTTTGTTGAAACGGAGCAGGATAATAGCCGAATCATCCGTCCTTAAAGGCTTTGTCGATTCGAATACGATTGTGCTGTCCGTAAAAGTCGTAGTGCCCTCAAAACCGAATCCCCACGCCCTCGTGTTGGTCGTATCCAACTGGAAATCAGATGATTTGACAGTCACTTTCACATGCTTGGGAGGAGTACTCAATCCTGGCGAGATCACCTGGAGATGTAGCATGTCATAATCGTTGAGAGACTTCATCGCCTTGACCATGCTATAGATGGCATAGAAGACACGATCCCCACGGGGAGCGATGCCCCAACACAGTTCCATGCCTTCCTCCTTGTGGACTATTCCGGACTTCCCGGCCTTCTCATCAAGAGTCTTATTGATGTCCCATTCCCCTATATCCTCCAGTTTCTTGCCGGTATCACCATCGATAACCGTAAACTTGGGAATAATGATATCCCCGAGGTTTTCTCGGACGAGATACCACTCGGTGGAATTAGGGCCGGTGTTGATGTCCCAACGCTCATTGAAAATGGCTGAGCCTTTGTCTGAAAGATTGATTGTGATGTCAACGTCCCGAATCTCCTGGTTCTGAGCGAGAAGGCTTGGAGCCAGAAACGATAAAAGAGACAAGATCAAAATAGCTTTTTTCATAGATGGTGGTTATTAGTTATCATATTTTCCATCCAGGACATCTCTTACAGCCTGGAGATAGCCGAAACCATTCAGATGGTCAGGGAGAAGGTAACTGCCCTCGACCCACTCGTTCCATGCGTTGATCATCATGAAACGTGGCTGGTCAGGATGGTCTTCAACATATTTCTTAGCCTTGGCAAGGAAGGTGGCGAAAGACTGCGGGGTGTTATGCCAACGGGTAACGTCCGCTGGTCCCTTCGCTGGGAAACGGGGGGTGTCATCCCATCCGATAGAAACGCATGGAAATACCGGAATATCAAACACTTCGTCCATCTGTTCCCGGATAGCGATCGCCTCGTTGCCCTGGACAAGATAATCAGGATCGAAGCCTCCCATGTTGTAAAGGGCCTCACTGTTTATTCCGATAGCCTTTATGATCCTGTTCATCGCTTCGATCCTCTCGGGCCCCATCTTGGAACCTCCGCCCTGGATCTGCTGCAGATGAAGATCAGGGAAACCTGCCTTACGCACTTCCGAGCGGAAATAGTCCATAGCCTTCGCGGTTTCCTCAAGTGAGCCCAGTCCCCGGATCAGATTCTCGATCGAGAATATCCCAAGCACAGGGCAGCCATCGATCTTGACATATTCAGGAAGCTTGAAGTACTGGTTTATAACCCTGTCCACAACTTTCTTGAACTGGTCCCAGTCCACATCAGGATTGAAAAGACGCTCCTCATTGTCTCCCCACTTATGGTAGTTCCAATAGTTGTACTTCACATCGTGGTTTGCCCACATGATGTAGAAATTCATCTTGTCATGGCTCGGAGCTCCAAGAAAACCGTCGTTAAGCGCACTTTCAAGATAAGGCCCGCTATATCCGTCAGGATCGTTATACCAATACCAATCGTAAATGAAAGTGTTGACTCCGTACTTTAAAGCGGTCTGAATCCATTTTTCCACGACAACCGGATCGTTGTCCAACTCGTACCCCCAAAGGGGAAGGCGAGGCTGGTAATGCTCCGGGAAACGCTTGTCACCCTTTTTGATGACTTCCCACTCCCCTATTCCATCTTCCCAGAGCCATTTATGAGCTAGAGGGTCATCGTGGCAGGATGGCCAGATGTAGGCACAGACATAGATGTCTTCCTTCGGCAGAGCAGACTCGTTTTTTGGCCGCGATGAGCAGGAACAAGTCATCACTGTAATCGCGGCAAAGAAAATAAGGAAAAGGAAACGTCTCATATCCAACTATTTACGAATATTCTCAAATTCAGCTTTGACAGCCTCGTAACTTTTGATGTCACCGATGTCAAAACGCTTTCCAGGCATCTCCATAGCATGGACAGGGACCTTCGTCGAGAGCCATGCCACGAGACTTCCGGGGGCGTCAGTCCCGCATCCGGAAGCTATTGCCTCAGGAATACGGGAGACATCCTCCTTCTTGTAAAAGTAAAATGGCGGACAAGCCCAGTGGGACTTCGGTTCGGCTGGCTTCTCCTCCATTCCGACAATGAGCCCGTCAGTGTCAACCTCCAGAATCCCGCACTTATGGAGCCGTTCCTTGGAATGTTCGAAATACCTCATTACACATGAGGTTCCTTTCCCGAGAGCATACTCCACGAAATTCCCGAGACTGAAGTCCAGCAAGTTGTCACCTGCCACAACCAGCAGATCATCGTCGAGGGAAAGGGTATCAACAGCAAACTGAATGTCCTTCACCGCTCCGAGACGGGTCTCATTGGTGGAGGTACCGTCATCAACAACCGTAATATCCTCAGGCCTGCCAGAGGCCCATTCCTCGAAAATCAGGGCGAACCTGTGATTGGAAATCACCACGAAACCATCCACCTTACCGGTGGAGGCGATGTCCTCAACCAGCCAGTCAAGGATAGGCTTTCCACCGACCTCCAGCAAAGGTTTCGGGAAATTGTCCGTCAAGGGACGCAGGCGGGTGGCATAGCCCGCGGCAAGGAAAAGGCACTTCATAAACATCAGATTTTGACCCCGTCCGCGCTATGGCAGACATAGGCTGAATAATGACCTTTAAGTTCCGGGAACTCAGCAAGATACTCCCTTTCGACCTTCTCGAATATACTGTCCTTGAAAGACGGATCGATCAGGGCCATGCAACAGCCCTTGAAACCGGCACCGCTGAAACGACCACCATAAATCCCGTCGGTCTTGGTCATGATATCATATATCTTCTTGAGCTCAGGCGAGCCGGTCTCCCAAGCCTCGATAGATGAGCGTCCACTCTCGAAACTCAGCCTTCCGTATTCCTCGATATCTCCCCTTCGCCAAGCCTCGGCTCCCTGCTGGACCCTGTCGAACTCAGTGTACCAATGCTGAGCGCGCTTGCGCCAGTTGTCCGGCAAACGGTCTTTGTAGGTCTCATAGACTTCACGGGGAACCTCTCTCAAATGAGTCTCCTTGAACTTGCCGTATTCCATTCCGGCATAAGCCTTCAGGGCATAAGCCGCGCTCTTGCACTCATCCACCCTCATATTGAACTTGCTGCCAGCCAGGGTCCTTTCGACACCGCTAAAGAAAATAGCAATCTCGTAGGGTTTCATAACGGGAGAGGCCGGGATCAGCTCATAGCTGTCATCCAAGGTGTCCAGATATAGAAGGTGGTCTTTCTTAGAGAATACCTCGCAACTCTGATCGAGCTTTCCACTGGATACACCGACATACTTGTTCTCGGCGGCCATCGCCATGGCTATCAACTCATTATCCTCAAGATGCAGACCGTTGACCCGGCACAAAGCCTTCATGAAAGAGATGGTCACGGCAGCGGATGAGGAAAGGCCTCCGATCGGGAGGGAACCCTCGATGACTCCACTCAGCCCAACCCTGATAGGATAGACTTGAAACAGCTCCTTGGTCGCCCCGCGGAGATAATCTGCCCAATCGTTCTGTTTTTCCTCGGGGATAGCCCGCACATGCCATTGGGCGCGCTTCTTAAACTGAAGCGAGGAAAGCTCGATAACTCCGTTTTGTTTAGGGGAATATGCTATATGGATACCCTTGTCAATGGCCAGACCGGTGATCTTCCCGAGCTGATGGTCGGAATGGGCGCCAATCGGACAGACACGGTAAGGGCAGAAGGAAAGCCCTTCCGGCTCCCTTTTGTAAATCTCGTAGAATTTTTCCTGGCAACGCATAATCTACAATCTCTCCTTGATGGCCTTTGTCTGCTCCTCGTAGCCGGGCTTCTCAAGCAACGCGAACATGTTCTTCTTGTAAGCCTCCACACCAGGCTGGTTGAAAGGATTGATTCCCAGCACATAAGCGCTTATTCCACAAGAATACTCGAAGAACTGGAAGAGACCTCCGATATTGAAGGAACTGAGATTCTCAATCGACACCTCGAGCTGAGGGACACCGCCATCAATATGGGCGAGCTTTGTTCCGAGCTGGGCCATGGCATTGCAGTGCTCCACATGCTGGCCGGCAAGGTAATTAAGCTGATCGAGGTTCTGGGGATCGCTTCCGATAATGACGCTGCGGTTGCTCTTCTCAACACTTACGACTGTCTCGAACAGTATCCTCTCACCCTCCTGGATAAACTGGCCCATTGAGTGGAGATCCGTCGTGAAGTTGACGGAAGCGGGATATATACCCTTAAGTTCCTTGCCCTCGGACTCGCCGAAGAGCTGCTTCCACCACTCGCCGAGATACTGGAGTTTAGGATTGAACGCCACAAGTATCTCTATCTTCTTTCCAAGCTCAGTATAGAGCAGGTTCCTCATAGCGGCATACTTGACGGCAGGGTTCTCCTCAGAACGGACGGAGCAAGCCTTTTCCATCTCCTTGGCACCGGCAAGCATCTCGCGGACATCGAAACCGGCCACGACAATGGGAAGAAGACCGACAGGGGTAAGAACAGAATAGCGTCCTCCGACATTGTCAGGAACCACGAATGTCTTGTAACCCTCCTGGGTGGCAAGAGTCTTGAGAGCGCCTTTCTTGGCGTCAGTGATGGCGACGATCCTCTCTGAGGCGTCAGAATATGTCTTCTCGATATATTCTTTGACTACCCTGAAGGCTACCGCAGGCTCGGTGGTGGTCCCGGACTTGGAGATGACGATTGTAGCGGTGTTCCTCTCAGCCACAAGGTCCATCAACTCAGCAAGATATTCCTCAGACAGGTTATTCCCGGCGAATACCACCTCGGGAGCGTCCTTCTTGCCGGAAAGCTGCTTGGCGAAATTGTGGGAAAGAGCCTCGATAGCGCAACGGGCGCCAAGGTATGAGCCTCCGATTCCTATGACCACGACCAGATCGACACCCTTGGCTTTCCAGCAGTCACGTACAGCCTCACACTCCTCTATCAACGACTCCGGAGTCTCGGAAGGAAGATGCTTCCAACCTATAAAGTCATTTCCAGCCCCGGTTCCTGACTCCAGAACATCAAGAGCATTCAGAGCCTTCTCCACATAAACCTTGTAATCAGCGTCTTTCACAAAGGAGTCGCAACCTCCCAAATTAACTTTTACCATATCATTAAATAATTTGATTTCGTTTTTGTCCTAACTTACAAAAATAACCAAATTCCGCGATTATTCAGTAAGAATATACCTATATTTACCGCTGGCACGCAAGTGAAAACTATAAATCTTTTAATATGATTAATCTTTCCAGATTCGTCTCGGTAACAGCGATCGGACTCTTCCTGTCCCTTTCTCCTTGCCACAGTGAAGGAATCGTGAACAGCCTTAAATTTGGACTTAATCATCCGAACGGTCAGTACGCCCCGTCAGACACGGTCATCGTGAGCGTCGAACCCGTCAAGGATTATCCCACTCCACTTGAAGTAGCGGTATTCGAAAACGGAGTGATGACCCGCATAGAGAAAATCGGGGTTGTCAACAGTCCGCGGGTCGTTTTCACTGATGTCCGGACAGGACCTGTGGCCGTAATGCTGGAGTTCAGGCCAGAGGGGTCTTTTCCAGAGAGGATACCAATGAACCTCAATCCTTCCGAAGACGCGATAAGGATTGGCTATGTTATAAATGGATCGGCATTCGAACCTGGCTTTCAACCTCCAAGAGATCTAAAGCGATACTGGAAGCGCCAACTACGGCATCTCCGTAAGAAGAAGACGATAGTGACGTCAAACCCTGTCGCCATCCGGGACAATGGGATAGAGTGCTTTGATGTTGAGGTCAGCGCCTTGGACACGGTTCCTGTCAGGGGCTACGTGGCGAGGCCGAAAGACGCCCGGGAAGGGTCTCTGCCCATAATCATCCAACTCCACGCCGCCGGGGTATCCGGAGACTGGTGCAAGGCTAAAGCCCAGGCTGCCGCTGATTTGGCCCAGAACGGAGCCATAGCCTTTGATTTCAACGCGCACGGAATGCTGAATGATGCCGATGACGCTTATTACAAAGCGCTTGAGGAAGGCCCATTGAAGGACTACAGTTACCGGCCGATCACATCCAGGAACTCTTATTACTTCAGGAAAATGATCCTTCGGGCGATCAGGGCATTGGACTACATCACTATGGATCCGGCTTGGGACGGGAAAACCATTATCTTGCTGGGAGAGAGCCAAGGAGGGGCGCAGGCGGTAGCCCTGGCCGGCCTTGATGACCGTATCACGGATGTGGTGATCAATGTGCCGGCTATGATCGGGAACGGCGGTTACCTTCTAGGCAGGAACGACGCCTGGCCTTGGCCAATTGAATATAACGGAGTCGACACGCCAACTTCCACGAGACTCGATGTGGACACAGACATTCTTACACCAAAGAACGCCCGGAGAGCGAAAAAAGTGGCTCCTTACTTCGATGGAGCCATATTAATGAAAGGATCCAAAGCCCGTTTCCTCGTCGAGATCGGCCTCGTGGACACCACATGCCCGCCATCAGAGATATTCTCCGGCATAAATGGAGTCGCAGGTGAGGTCCAGATTATCAGCAGCCCATACCGCAACCATTGGTCAGCGTCCATTCCAGAGCCATACAAAGCTTGGTGGAACGAGAATGTCGAGGGTTTCAGGCAAGATTATATCAAGAATATTATTAAATTTGTGGAACACTGAAACTAATAAACACATCTAAAATGAGAAATAGCATCCGTTTGGCGGCAGTCGCCGCTGTGGTGGCACTTGTGGCCTCATGTTCCCCGAAAATCGCCGTAACCGCCCACAGGGGCTTCTGGAACTGCGAAGAGGCTGGATTCGCCGAGAATTCCATCAAGTCTCTGGAGATGGCCCAGAAAAACAATTTGTGGGGTAGCGAATTCGATGTCCACATCACCTCTGACCTGGTGATTGTCGTCCATCACGACAGGGATATCCAAGGCAAGAGTATCCACACTCATGACTATGCGGATTTCAAGGATTACCGACTGAAGAACGGTGAGAAGCTCCCTACCCTCGACGAGTACTTGACCCAAGGTGAGAAGGGTGGCACTGTCCTCGTGTTCGAGCTAAAACAGCAGTATGACAAAGCTCATGAGGACTACATGGTCGACAAGAGCATCGAGGCGCTCAAGAGGCATGGCCTGTTTGATCCCAAGAAGGTGATATTCATATCGTTCAGCCGCAACATTTGCGAGAGGATAGCCGCCCTATGTCCCGGCTTCACCAACCAGTACCTAAGCGGTGATATGTCTCCGGATGAGGTCCTTGCCAAGGGCATCAACGGTATCGACTACCACTACAACGTCTTCCGCAAGAACCCCAGTTGGGTTGAGCAGGCTCACAAGAACAAGATGAGCGTCAATGTCTGGACGGTCGACAAGGAAGAGGACATCAAGGATATGGTCGGCCTCGGAGTCGACTGCATAACAACCAACGAGCCCCTGCGTGTCAGGCAGATTCTCGGTGGAAAAGAAAAGAAATATTAGAACTAATTGTTTGTTCTCTTAACAGGAATAGCTATCCAACCAGTCTTCAGGTAGCCGAATCCGTAATGGACGGTTCCCTTAACGAACAATTTGAAATCCTGGGTAAGAACCCTGCCGTTGTTGAAATACGTCAGGTAACCGAAGCGGTTGGCAGGAATCTCTACCGTCCTTGAAGGACGCAACGGATCAGGAACCAGGAAATACTTGCCATCAGCCGACTTGTTAGCCTTGGCGGGATCGATTTGGGAGATATACATTCCGGATAAAATGGCTTGTCGTTTGCCCGAGATCTCGCACTGGACATCGTCAGTAGCGAGAACTACCTCAAAGCCATAGACATTAGGATCACTACCCAACCGGACGCCATAGTAGCCCCAATAATTAGGGTAGTCTTCAAACGTACGGCCACGCCAATCCACAGGCGCGAGCAGGTCAGCGATACTGATGTATGACCCCTTCTCGCCAAAATCAACACCGTCAATCAGACTCTCGGAAGAGACGGTGGCTATTTCGACGGGTCGCTTGATATCAGCCTTGAAGTGGTCCTGTCCATCGAATGTGACTCCAATCGAACTTCCTGAATCCATAAGGACATCGGCTTTCAGCAAGACATACATCCCGCCTGTATTCATCAAAGCGTCAGCTACCGAACCACGGACATAACCGAATGTGTTGCTGCCAGAAGTGTTACTGATGTAAGCGACCATTTGCTCATCACCTCCGTTTATCGCGGCATATAGCCGTATACCATCAGTGATGCTGAAACTGACGTTCCGGTCTCCTATCTTGGTAATATCCAATATTTCATCGCAGAAGAAAAACTTGACGCTCTTGACGCCCTCTGAAGGAATCGTAAACAGATCCTTCAGATCCACGGCTATCTCGGTTTCAGTTCCTTCCGGACTGAACGCAATGGGAGTGTCGCCTATTGTCACAGGCACCGAAGGGTCAACTGGATCGCTTTCGTCCTCACTATCAGGTATTTCATCATCGTCTTCGGGAATTTCCTCATCTTCAACAGGAGTATCATCTCCTTCAATAGGAGTCTCTTCGTCATCAGCGGGAGTCTCATCATCGCCAGCGGGGGTCTCATCATCACCATCGGGAATCTCCTCTCCTTCAACAGGAGCATCATCTTCTTCAACAGGTGTCTCTTCTTCGCCGGCTGGGGTCTCATCATCACCGGCGGGGGTCTCATCGTCGCTGGCGGGAGGGGTTTCCTCATCCTGAGAAGGTGGAGTCTCCTCCTCCGCGGGAGGGACTTCCGCCCTGACCGGTTCAGGCGTGACGGAGATTTCCTCCTCCTGTTCGATAGGAGGCTCAACAACGCCATCATCGCAGCCGGCGATCAAGGCGAATGATAACAAAAGAGCCAGAATGCCCTTAACGGAAATGAACGGAATTCTCAAAGCGATTTGATCTTATAATTCCTTGATCTTAATATTCTTGAACCAGACCTCGTCACCGTGGTCCTGAAGGAGAATGTAACCTTCCTCGTAGTTGCCGAAGTTAGGCCAATCTTTGTACTTGCTGTAGGCCACAAGAGCGTTCCACTCCTGATTATTCCTTTCATATTCAAGGAGTTTCACGCCATTGAGCCAATGCTCCACATGAGACCCGTTGACAATCACTGTCGCGGTGTTCCAGGTCGTGATGTCGAAGGGCTTGTCTTCCGGAGCGGGAATCAAGTCATACAAGGAGCCTAGAGTCCTGTTGCCTTTCACGCCTAACTTGGCGTCCGGGTGCCTAAGGTCATCCAGAATCTGGAACTCACAGCCGATAGCGGAGCCCGCACCCTTATTAAGGGTCGGATCCACGAAATACTTGATACCGCTGTTCGCGCCCTCAGTGATCTTGAAGTCCACCTTCAGAATGAAGTTCTTGTAAAGCCTCGTGGTGATGATATCGCCGCCGTTTGTGGACTCGCCTCCGTTCCCTTTGAGAACTTTCAAGACCCCCTTTTCAATAACCCATCCCTTGGCAGGGAAATCATCGAGCTTGGCTCCCCGCCAGCCATCTGTGGTCTTACCGTCCCAAAGGAGTTTCCAACCATCAGCTTTCTCCTTGGAAGTCAATGTGTTATCCTGAGCGCAAGCGCTGACGCATAGCGCCAAGGCAGCCAAAGCTAAAACAATCTTTCTCATAGTCGTTGAATATTACATCTTATAGAACTCCTCCCAACCCCTACGAGGCGGCAAGCCTACCAGCATGGCATTGGCGAAGTCATTGTTGGTGAACTGCTTAGTCCTAGGATCGAAGTAGAGCTTGGCATTCAGTCTCTGGGCAATCACACCGAGGCAGAATACCTCGGAGAGAACTCCGTTGATCTCGAACGGAGACCTTGTCTTCTCGATGCCCTGGCAAGCGAGAAGGAAGTTCTCGAAGTGGTTGGACGGGCTCTCGGGAGTCGGAGGAAGTTTGCCGGCCAAATCCTTGGCGGCCTCCTCAGGGATGATGGAGAGCTCGGAACCGTGGCTTCCTCCCTTGAAAATCAAGTCCTTGGTATATATGATCTTGCCGGGAGAGATCTTCGCTACGGGACCGACATTCTGGCCTGAGGCAGGCACATTTGCGGTAGCGACTCCTCCGCCATAGCCCTCCGGAAGCGGCGGCAGGTTATCCAGTCCGTCGTACCATGTCACGTCCACGGGCGGCATGCCATTCCTTTGCGGGAAACGGAAGAGGATTGTGGACGAATACGGGTAGAAGTAATCATTGTGCCCGTTCTCGTAGAGCATGCTGACCTCGTAAGGTAGTCCGAGCTCAAGGAACTCATGTACAGTGTCGAGAATATGCGCTCCCCAGTCTCCGAGGCAGCCCATACCGAAGTCATACCAGCACCTCCAGTCACCCTGGTGATATTTCTCGTTAAAATCATGATAAGGAGTCACGCCAAGCCAGGTATCCCAATCCATGCCCCTGGGGATGGACTGCTGGGCAGGCATTTTGTACATCCTTTTAGCGTCGAAGCTGTGCCAGCGGCGGGAATTGTTCATGTGTGCGGTGACCGCGGTGACATCCTTTATGATACCGGCGTCCATCCAAGCCTTGAACTGGAAGTAGTTCCCCTCGGAATGGCCCTGGTTTCCAACCTGGGTGGCGAGATTGGGATGCCTTCGGGCGGAGGCCATCATCAACTCAGCCTCATGGAAGGTGCGGCACATCGGTTTCTCAAGATAGATATGCTTCCCCTGGTTGAGGGCGAGCATAGCGATCGGGAAGTGGGAATGGTCCGGAATAGCGGCGGCGACAGCGTCGAATTCGTTCCCGCACTTGTCAAACATCTGGCGATAATCACGGAACCTCTTGGCCTTCGGATACATAGCGAGAACCTTCTTGCACTGGGGCCCGTCTATGTCCACATCGCAAAGGGCCACGACATCAATCATTCCGGTGTTGGTGAAATCATTGATTATCTGCTCACCGCGGTTGCCTATACCGACAAACGCTATCTTTACCTTCTCGCCTTTAGGCTTGGCAGCGGCCATGCCGCCAACGAAACTCTCCTTGCCAAGAATCTCTCCAGGCGTGAGCGCCATGCCGGCCGAAGCCACAGCCATGGACTTGAGGAAATCTCTTCTGTTAAGCATATCTTAGTGTTATTGTTGTTACTGAAAGATTTCGTTAAATATACAAAAATTATAATTCTATGTCATACTTGCCGCAAGAATATTCTTTCCCGGCGACTGTGGCCGTGACGCCGACAGGTAGCTCGAAATGAAGACTGCGGTCGAATCTCTCGACTATAATCGTCCCATAAGGGGTCTCTTGCTTCACCTTCACGTTCTCAACTTCCACTGGCATCTGGGGATCAATGATGATATGCCTGTAGCCAGGAGCGTCCGGTATTATACCGCCGAGCGCCTGGTAGAACCAGCTTCCGATTCCGTTGAAGCAATTATGAAGGCGGCTACGTCTCGCATTCCAGTGCTCCCAGGTTCCGGTGGCTCCGTTATCCAGCATGTGAAGGTATCCGGGATATCCATGCTTTTTGAGCATACCGTACATAAATTCACACTCCCCTGCCAAGGTTGCCCATTCCGTGATCACAGGAATGCCGACAAGGCCGGTCTTAAGATAGCCATCATATACTGTAGCCGTGCGCTCCAACAGTTTGTCTCTCACCTGTTTCCGTAGATTGTCCGGGACTATTCCCACAAGCATAGGATAAGCCATGTCAATCTGCGAGCCGCTGGCGTAAATGGAGCTTTCTGGATGGAAAAGCTTATCATTGATGACTTTGGAGAGAGCGGCGTACCTGGCTTGGAACTCAACCGCGTCCGACTCTTTTCCAAGCAGCCTGGCTATCTGGACAAGGTCAAGGTAAACCTGGCAAAGGGAACAATTGTTGACCAGGTCGACAGACTCCGGATCCCTGACATCGACCCCGTCAGGAGCCGCCCAGTCACCAAGGAACCAGTGCCTGTATTCAGTCTCGGGCCACTCCTTGAGAAGACCGTCAACAGTGTAGGCGTCCACATAGTCCAGCCAATGTACCATCGTAGGGTAACACCTCTCTATCAATCGTTTGTCGCCGTAGCTCATATATGTCCTCCAAGGGGCCTGGACTATGAAACCGCACCAATACGGACCACCTCCAGCCCTCCAGGGGGTCGGAGCCGTGTGGGGAAGCCCACCATCCTCCCTTATGACATCGTTCCATGCCTGGAGCCAGTTGACATATAGAGGAGCCACATCGTACATTATCTGTAGCGAGAGAGTCGAGGCGTTTCCATCCCCACCGTAGCCGAGCCTCTCCAGATTGGCGCAGTCCACCATATATCCGTCGAAAGCGAGATTCTCCATGGTGTATCTCACCATGTCATGGACCATGTTCAACTCATCGTCGGAGGACTTGAAAGAAGAGGTGGGCTTGAAATCGGTCCTCATCCGCAAAGCCATGATATCCTCGAGTTTAGGTGCCTCGGGAATACTGTCAAGGATGACATACCGGAAAACATGATGGTTGAACCTGTTCAGGAACCTGTCTCCATCAGGATTGCCTGAAGAAATATATTCATTCCGGCTTACAGGCTTGAAGGTACCGTCAGTCTCCTGGAAATCCGCGAAAGAAGCCGTCGATTGGTGCCCTTCAGGGAGCTGAGGCAGCTTTATGTCAAGAAGGCCGTTAACAATACGGCCGAAATCCACGACCCAGCTGCCTTCACCATTTGGCTTTATGCTTTTCGCGGCAAGTACCTCATGAACCACACAAGGCTCGCACATCATCATGGAGGCCTCTATTCCGTCAATATTCACAATATCAACAGGTTCCCATGTCATCTTGTCAAGGGTTTCCCTATTCATCGAGGAAGGCAGGACCTCCGCGTCGATTGACTCGCCACCGAAACCACCGTAACGCCAATTGGTGAGGTCTCGGTAACCGCTCCAAGCGCCCTTCCACGACGCGTCCGTACACAAGATGGGAGCCACCCCTGAAGGGGTCACAGCATCCAGTTCCGCCTTCACAAGAGGCCCGTCATATGCCGGTTTGAATACCTTGTACCACCCGGTGCCTGCCCAAAGGACTATCTCGTTACCTCCTTTCTTGAGCAAGGAAGTCACATCATAAGCCATTATGAGGGACCTCTTGTCCAACTGGGACACAGCCGGAGACAAAACCGCCTCAGAAACCTTTTTCCCGTTGATATATGCCTCGTGGTAACCTAACGAGTTGACATAGAGAATCGCCATCGAGGGCAGGCTTTCCACTTCGAAACTCTTCCTCAGCAATGAAGCGCGTAAATCCCCGGGAACGGCCCCGATATAATCACCACGCATGGCATCATCGCCGATTATGCCGATTCCGAAGCGCCGAGGCTCGCTCCACCTTGAGACCTTCTTGTCTGATTTCCAAACTCTTACCCTCCACCAGCACTGTTGCCTGGACACCAAGGGCTTTCCTGAATATGGTACCATGACTTGATCAGCCGAGGCCTCTTTATCTGATGACCAGAGATCCGGTTCACCTGATTTGAGCGAAGATAACGATCCCGCGACCTGTATCTCATAGTAGACCTGCTCCATAGGTTTCGCTGAGCGGATCTTCCAGCTGAAATGGGGTGAGGCCGAATCTATGCCAAGCGGCTCAGCCATGCCCTCGCACTTAAGGTCATATACCTCAATAGAAGGACGACAAGAGATGAAGGCGACACTGAATGACATAATCAGTGAGATAAGAATGATTTGTTTTAAAGTGGACATATTCCAAATGCCGTTATATCACCAAAGTGTGATAGGTAAACAAACAAATTTATGAATTTTTAATAAATTTGTAAATATGAGAAAGATAGCAAACCGCTTCATTATGTTCGCCCTGGCCGTCCTGGTCAACTCCTGCGGACCTTCATTCGATGTGTATGACCTTAAATGCGAGGGCCTTTCCGAACCACTCGGAATAGACTCCACCATCCCTCATTTCAGCTGGAAAATACGTTCCGAAAAACCGATGGAACAAGTCGCTTATGAGATTCAAGTGGCTCCTTCCAAAGAAGCCCTGGAGTCTGGGGAAGCGAGTCTATGGTCCTCTGGCAGAATAGCTTCCGCCGAACAAATAATGGTCCCTTATTCAGGGACAGGCCTTTCATCCAGACAGATTTGCTGGTGGAGAGTCAGGATCTGGAATTCTGACAAAAAGGCCTCCGCCTGGAGTGAGCCACAGCGTTTCGGAATCGGTATAACAAATGGGGACACACTTGAAGGTGATTATATCGGGGCGGTTCCCGGAGAAGGCCGCTCCCCGATACTCAGGAAAAAATTCACCGTCAAGGAGACTCCCGGACTGTATGTCTTGTATGTGAACTCTTTGGGCTATCACGAGGCATACATCAATGGGAAAAAGGTCTCTGACGCTGTCCTGAACCCCGCCGTGTCCCAGCTCGATAAAAGATCCCTTATCGTGGCCTATGATGTCACCGGTCTATTGTCGCAGGGAGAGAACGAGATCGCTCTCTGGACAAGCTCCGGATGGTATAAACCAAAGACCTTTGGTGCCATATATGACGGTCCTATCGTGAAGGCCGAGTTGGACGCGATAACCCCTGATGGAGCTACTGCGATTGTATGTACAGACGAGACATGGCAAGGGACCTGGAGCGGTTACCGGGATCTCGGGGACTGGCGCGCCTGGCATTTCGGAGGCGAGGCCATCGACGCCGGAGTATTTCCCACCTCGATGGATAGTGAAGCACTCGACAAGATGACATGGGAACCTGTTGATATTGTGAATGTTGACGACATCGAGGCCACCATGATGATGTGCGAGCCATGCCTTATTCAGGAATGCTTCCCGGCAGTCAGCATAGAGCCTTACGGCAATGACGGAGGCTACCTCGCCGATTTCGGCCGAGTGCTCAACGGCATGTTGGACATAAAGCTTCCTCCAATAAATGAAGGCGATATCGTCACAGCTTCCTTCTTCGATGATTTCGAGCTGGACGGGACGTTCAACCCTGTCACCATCAACCAATATGTATCCTCCGGATCCGCTGATGGAGACCATCTGGTCAACAAATTCAACCATCACGTCTTCCGCTATGTCCTGCTGGAGGGCTTGGGATCCGCTCCGGATCCTAAGGACATCCAGGCTTTGAGGATGCGCACTGACTATAAGAGCACAGCTTCATTCGAGTCCTCCGACAAGGATCTCAACGCCATCCATGACATGATCAGATATACTCTGGAGAATCTGGCATTTGACGGGTATATGGTTGACTGCGCCAATATAGAGCGCCTCGGCTATGGCGGGGACGGAAACGCCTCCACCCTCTCCCTCCAGACCATGTTCGGAGTCTCCCCTCTTTACATCAACTGGCTGCAGGCGTGGAACGACGCTATCCAAGAAGACGGAGGCCTTCCTCACACAGCCCCTTGCCCCTATCCGGCTGGTGGCGGTCCTTACTGGTGCGGATTCATTGTCCAGGCCCCTTGGAGAACGTATATGAGTTATGGAGACAAACGCCTGCTTGAAAGATGCTACCCACAGATGAAGCTCTGGCTGGAATATGTTGACGCCCACACGATTGACGGGCTCCTTAAGAGATGGCCAGACACCAAGTACAGGGCATGGTATCTGGGCGACTGGGCCGCTCCGGAAGGAGTCGACGTGACCGACCCTCTATCAATAGATCTGGTCAACAACTGCTCATTATGCCAGGTCTACAAGGAACTGGAGACCATCGCCGGTGTCGTGGGACATCCCGAGGACGCCTCTGAATATAAAGCCAGGTACGAGGCTCTGGCCAAGAGGATCAACGAGTCCCTTCTCAACCGGGAGGATTATATCTATGGCAGTGGTTCACAAGTGGATATGGCCTACCCGCTATTGGTCGGGATTGTTCCTCCTGACCTGCTTGGAAAGGTTAAGGACAAACTCTTCGAGCGCACGGCCGAAATCTATGACAACCATCTCAAAACCGGCCTTGTGGGAGTGCCTGTCATAACCGAATGGGCAACCCTCGCGAAAGAATGCGATTGGTTCTACAACCTTCTCAAACAGCGTACCTATCCTGGCTACCTGTACATGATTGACAACGGCGCCACCGCCACCTGGGAACACTGGGACGCTGACCGTAGCCGTCTGCACAACTGTTTCAACGGTATCGGCAGCTGGTTTTACCAGGCTCTCGGAGGCATCATCCCCGACGCACCCGGTTACAAGCACATTATCCTCGATCCGCAGATTCCTGAGGGACTCGAAGAAGTCAATGTCACCCAGGAGACTCCATACGGTACCATCGTCATAAAGAGAACCGGCAGGAAACTGCATTTCGAGCTTCCTGTCGGCGTCACTGCCACTTTCCAGTGGAAGGAATATTCAAGCGGAAAACACGATGTCGAGATCAATCCTGGCCAATAGCCTTCAAGATAACCTCAACAGCCTCATCTTCCGTTAGATAGTCCATATTCAGAACAATGTCGTAATTCCGCAAGTCATAACGGCTTGTGGAAGCATATTTCTGGATGTAATTCTCCCTGGCCTCGTCGACACGGCAAATCACCTCTTCCGCCTCTTTTTCAGAGAGTTCCTGCTTACGCATAATCCTCGCGACGCGGGTGGGCTTGGAAGCGTGGATGAACACATCCAACTTGTTGGGATGGTCTTTGAGCACAAAGAAACCTGACCTTCCGGCAATCACGCATGACGACTCCTCGGCAAGCGACTGAAGGACTTGGCTCTCATAATTGAATATCTCATTTGAAGTCACTTCCGGAGCATACTCGACCCCTTTCGGGATGAACATCTCGGAACCGAACTCGGGAGTGATCCTGGAGAATAAATCTTCGAGCCAGCCCTTCTTCCTTCCTTTGATAGCCTCAATCTCGGAAGTGTTGAGCCCGAACATCTCGGTCAGCTTCTTAATCAACTGTTTATCGCAGTAACGCACGCCAAGCTTCTCGGCGAGTTTCCTTCCGACAGTTCTTCCACCGGAACCGACTTCACGGCTGATGGTGATCACAAATATCTCTTTGGTGTTCATCGTGTCAAGTTTTACGACCCAAATATATAAAAAAACACTAAATAAACGAACGGGCTGCGGCGAGCGCGCAATTGATGCCGTCAATAGCTGAGGAGACTATCCCTCCTGAATAACCCGCACCTTCCCCGCAAGGAAGCAAGCCTGGGAAAGCCTCAGACTCAAGCGTTTCCGGATCCCTGGAGATACGAACCGGAGAAGAAGTCCTGGATTCGACCCCGACAAGTAATGCGTCATTGGTGAAGTAACCTCTGATGGAATGCTTGTTAACCTCAGGGAAAGCCTTCTGGAGTCTTGTGGAGATAAATTCCGGAAGCAGGTTGTGCAGCGGGGCTGGAACCACACCGGGCTTATAGGAAGTCTCCGGAAGGTCGGAAGACACAACCTCATTGCAGAAATCGATCATCCTCTGAGCTGGAGCGGCCATCGGATTATCCGAACGAGTGTGGGCATATTCCCACATCTTCCTCTCGACAGCTTTCTGGAATTCCAATCCCTTGAAAGCACCCGCCTCTGAATACTCCTCCGGCACATCCTCCGGATTGATCTGGACGACCACACCGGCATTGGCGAATTTGCCGCTGCGGGCAGAATTGGACATTCCGTTCATGACAATGGTCTCAGGCTCAGTGGCTGAAGGTACCAGCACACCTCCGGGACACATGCAGAAAGAGAACACTCCCCGCTCATCGACTTGCTGGGTGAAAGAGTACTCCGCGGCAGGCATTCCCGGCTCCCACTGTCCATGGTAGCGGGCCTCATTGATCAGAGGCTGAGGATGTTCCACACGGACTCCCATCGCGAAACCCTTTGCCTCGAGAAGGCAGCCCTTACTCTGTAGCATCTCATAAATATCCTTCGCCGAATGGCCGGTCGCGAGAATCACTTTCTTAGCCGAATACTTCACGGCCTTAGGTTTACCCGTTGTCTTGGTCGGGTGTTCGCTATCAAGGGCCTTCACCTCGATAGTCCCATCCTTTTTCCTTGAAATATCAGTCACCTTTGTCCCGAAATGATACTCACCACCTCTCGACTCAATAGTCGTCCTGATGCTTTCCACTATCTTGGGAAGGCGGTCAGAACCGATATGAGGATGGGCATCGACCAGGATCTGGGGGTTCGCGCCGAAGTTCACGAACTGCTGGAGGACTTCCCTGATGTCTCCCCTCTTGGACGACCTTGTGTAGAGCTTGCCATCCGAGAAAGCCCCGGCTCCGCCCTCTCCATAACAATAATTGGAGTCTGGATCCAGAACTCCCTCACGAGTGAGCTTGGCCATGTCAAACTTTCGGTCACGCACGTTCTTTCCCCTTTCGAGGATCACAGGTTTGAGGCCCAAGGTGAGCAATTTGAGGGCGGCGAACAGCCCGGCCGGGCCAGCACCAATAACAATAACCGGCTCAGCCTCGGTAACATCCTTGTACTCAGCTACTTCGTAAGGCACATAAGACTCGAACCTATGGTTATAGCCTTCTATCTTATACCTGTATATAACATCATTTCTGGCATCAATGGAACGGCGGGCGATCACACAGGTCGCAGCGGCGTTAGGGAAAGTAGGCTGGTAGGACTTGGTGGGATCAATCACATTGATCACGGCGTTGCTCCGGAGATTCATCTCCCTGGCAGCCACTATCCTGACATCATCAGGTCTCAGGTCACGGCCCACACGGCCTGTCATCTCAAACTCAATCATTATATATCTTGTTAATAATCAGCTATTCTGGAGACCGGAGCCACATCCAAGGGGGTTCTCTCCCCCGCCTTGTAACGGAACCATCCGGCGACTGCGATCATCGCGGCGTTGTCTGTAGTGAATTTGAACTCAGGGAGATAGGTGTTCCATCCCCTCTTTTTCCCTTCAGCCTCGATACGGGCCCTGAGCCCGCTATTGGCCGAGACTCCTCCTCCAATCGTTATTTCTTTGATTCCTGTCTGGCGAGCGGCCTTGACTAATTTGACCATCAGAATGTCAATCAAAGTCTTCTGGAAACTGGCGCAAAGATCTTCCTTGTTCTTCTCGATGAACTCTGGGTCTTTGGCCATCTCATCCCTGACGAAATACAGTAGGGAGGTCTTGACCCCACTGAAGCTGTAATCCAGGCCGGGAATCTGAGGCTTGGCGAACTGGAAGCGCTTCGGGTCCCCCTCTTTGGCGAGACGGTCGATAATAGGGCCGCCGGGATAGCCAAGTCCCATCATCTTTGAGCACTTGTCGAACGCCTCCCCTACCGCGTCATCAATGGTCTGTCCGAGTATAGTGTATTCAATCGGGCTGTCAACTCTCACAATTTGGGAATTGCCACCGGAGACCAGAAGGCAAAGATAAGGGAAAGCCGGATGACGGTTCTCCTTGCCTTCCTGATCCACAAAACCGGCCAGGATGTGTCCCTGGAGGTGGTTGACCATGATTATGGGAATATCAAGGGCGATGCCCATGGCTTTGGCGAAAGAGGTGCCCACAAGAAGCGAGCCCAGCAGTCCAGGGCCTCTGGTGAAAGCGATAGCGGTAAGGTCGGAAGCCTTTATACCGGCCTTGTCGAGGGCTTGGCTCACTACCGGAACAATATTCTGCTCATGCGCACGTGAGGCAAGTTCGGGGACAACCCCTCCGAAATCCTTGTGGACTTGCTGGCTGGCGATGACATTGGATAGGAGAAACCCGTCCCTCAACACAGCCGCGGAAGTGTCGTCACAACTCGATTCGATTCCCAGGATGTAATCCGCCATGATATTCAAAGACTATTCACTAATAGAATACAAAGATAATCATTTTTATTTTTTCATAAGACAATAGTTTGCTATCTTTGATGTGCCTCGAAAAAGCACACCAGCACGAATGGTCTCTGAACTAATTGGAAAATACATCTGGCTTATACAAACCCTATCCTCCACCGGGGAAAGGGGCCTGACGCTTATGGAATTGTCCGACAAGTACGAGAGACATTATGGCCAACCATATTCCAGAAGGACTTTCAACAACCATAGGATCGCTATCCTGGACATTTTCGGAATAGATATCGAGTGCGACAGAGGCACTAACCGATATTCCATACACTACAGCGACGAGGCCCTCGACAAGAACAAGAGTGTCAGCTGGCTTATCGACACGTTCACTGTCAATAATTTGCTGACCCTTGGCAAGGAACGTCTGAGCGGGAGAGTCGGAGTCGAGGAAATACCTTCGGGTCGCAAGTTCCTGACCCCGATCATGCAGGCCATGGAGGACGGGATGGAGCTTGAGATCGTCTACGGGAAATACACTTCCTCAACATCGGAAACTCTTCATGTACAACCATTTGCGGTCAAGGAACACGAGCGCAGATGGTACCTGATAGGCTTTTGCCATGAGAGGGCACTTATCGACGGGACAGAGTTGAGGAACAATGACATGAGGGCTTGGAGAGTATATGGTTTGGACAGGATCCAGTCACTCTCAGAGACAGAGACATCTTTCAAAATGCCGAAGGGTTTCGATGTCGAGAATCTCTTCAGCGAGAGTTTCGGAGTGTTCTTCCCTAAAGAGGGACAGAAGAGCGTGACTGTGAGATTCAAGGCCACCGAAGAAGAAACAAGATATCTCCGGGACCTGCCTATCCATAGCAGCCAGGTTGAGGAGAGTTCCTCCGCTGGAGAAGGCAGTGTCTTCAGAATCAGGCTCATCCCCGACGAGAATCTCCTCATGGAGTTCTGCCGTCGTTCCGGGAGGGTTGTGGTACTGGAGCCGGAAGATGTAAAAACAGCCGTAAAGAACTTATTGACAATTGGTTATGAACAATATCAATAACATTATGAATACAAGAAAACTCGCTATCGCATTAGCGGCAACTGTGATGATTATGGGTTGTACCAATCAGAAACCGGAGACGGGTGCCGGCTACATCGCTCCGTCCGACATCAAAATCGAGAACGGTATCATGACCCCTGAGACCCTGCTGTCTTTCGGCAGGTTGTCAGATCCCCAACTCTCTCCTGACGGCCGTTGGATCCTTTATGGAGTCAGCTACACTTCCATCGAGGAGAACCGTTCCTGCAGGAACCTGTTCGTCCAGGAGGTGACCAAAGGTGATGATGGTCTTTCCTTTGGAGACAAAATCCAGCTGACCAAAGACGGGAAGAGTGTTTCCAACGCCCGCTGGAGCCTGGATGGGAAGCATATATTTTTCGCTCAGGGAGGTCAGATATGGAAGGCCGCGTTCAATGTGGCCGGAGGCAATCCTTCACTTGGCGAGAGGGTCAAGTTGAGCGATGTGGAAGCTGGCATCGGAGAGTTCTCATTGAGTCCCGACCAGGCTCAGGTCGTCTACTCCAGTGAGGTTCCCGGTAATGTCAAGACCCCTAAGGACTTCGACCCGGCATTGGACAAGGCCAAAGCCTATGTCACCGAGGATTTGATGTACAGGCATTGGGACCATTGGACAACTGAGCGTCCCCAGGCTTATGTCGCCCCGCTTGTTGATGGCCAGATGGTCTCGGCGGAGAACTCGCTCAATATCCTTGATGACGGCGCCGGGAAATATGAGTTCCCGCTTGAGCCGTACGGAGGCTTGGAGCAGCTCGCATGGAGTCCTGACGGGACAAAGCTGGCATATTCATGCAAGAAAACCGATACCGGGAAGGAATATGCCTTCTCAACAGATACTGAGATCTATATCTATAATATTGTCACAGGTGAGACTGTGCGGGTTCCCATGGGTGGAGGCTACGATACGGATCCGGTCTGGAGTCCCGACGGGGCTCATGTCGCATGGATCAGCATGGCCAGGAACGGTTATGAGGCTGACCAGACCCACCTGTTTGTCGCCACTGTCGACGCTGGATCCGGCCAGTCCGCGATCAAGGTCTCGGATATTCGTAAACTGACCACCGGATTCAATTATAATGTGGAGAGCCCGGTGTGGTCCGCCGACTCGAAATCCATCTATTTCTCAGCTCTGACAGAAGGACTTAAGGCCATCTACAAGATTGACGCCGCGACCGCTGACCTGGTCAGGATCACTCCGGACGACGCTTGGTACGATTTCGGATCTCCTTTCGCTGTCGTGGACGGTACCCTTTTGACAAGCTACACTTCAATGGAGTTCCCTACCGAGCTTGTGGCAGTCAATGAGGAGGACGGCTCATTCAGCAGGATTTCGGATGAGAACGGCCATATTCTCGGACAACTGGAAGCTTGCAACATCGAGGAACGCTGGATCAATACCGTCGACGGGAAGAAGATGCTCACCTGGGTCCTTTACCCTCCCAAGTTTGACTCGACAAAGGTCTACCCGGCGATAGAGATATTCCTTGGCGGACCTCAAGGAACTCTCAGTCAGGGATGGAGTTACCGCTGGAACTATCGTCTGATGGCCTCTCAGGGCTATATAGTCATCCTGCCTAACCGACGCGGCACAACGGCCTTCGGACCGGAATGGTGCGAGGAGATCAGCGGTGACTATATCGGCCTCAACATGCAGGACTACCTCCGCGCCGCCAATGAGCTGAAGAAAGAACCTTATGTAGGTAAGCTAGCCGGATGCGGGGCATCCTATGGCGGTTACAGTGTTTACTACCTTGCCGGAGTCCACGGTGACACCTACGACTGCTTCATCGCCCACGCCGGTATTTTTGACGAGAGATATCTCTACTACGAGACCGAGGAGATGTGGTTCCCGAACTGGGATAACGGCGGATTGACTGAATATTCCTACAATCCTGGAGAAATTGGTCCAAAGGGCGACGGAAAGACCTTCGGAGGCATGATGCAGGCTGGCTCGCCGTGGAGCGACGCTCCCAAGGCCAAGAGACACTACTCCAACTCCCCCGCCGCGAATGTCACAAAGTGGCACACTCCTATTCTGTGCATCCACGGCATGAAGGACTTCCGTATCCCTTACGACCAGGGAATGGCCGCCTTCAACACAGCCCAGATGATGGGAGTCCCTTCGAAACTCATCGTGTTCCCGGAAGAGAACCACTGGATCCTTCAGCCCCAGAACGCGCTGTTCTGGCACAGGAGCTACTTCGACTGGCTGGAGCGCTGGTGCAAATAAGAAGCTCAAAAGGCACGAGAAGAGGCCACGTTCCGAGCCTCCGGCGAGTTCAGGGGGACCGGGGGGTACGCCCCCCGGCAAATAAAAGGCACGAGAAGAGGCCACGTCTTCACGTGGCCTCTTCTCGTACCCCCAAGGCGAATCGAACGCCTATCGTAGGAACCGGAATCCTAAATTCTATCCATTAAACTATGGGGGCAAATCCGTTCCTTTTCGGAAATCGGCTGCAAAAATACTAAAATGTAATTAAAATAGGAATTATTCTTCTCGGATATTAAAAGAATAAATCGTATTTTTGTCAGATATGAAAAGAGCGTATGTATTTCCCGGCCAAGGGTCGCAGTTCCCCGGGATGGCCAAGGATCTCTACGATAGCGGAGTTAGGGGTAAAGAGCTGCTGGACAGGGCTGATGAAGTCCTTGGATTCAAGATTACTGACATAATGTTCAACGGCACGGCCGAG
>JAILLE010000026.1 GCA_024693285.1 Bacteroidales bacterium | reverse complement strand
AGCATCATGCTCTATAGCGCTTGCTTCATGTTCAGCTGGGGCCCGATTTGCTGGGTCTATATCGCTGAGCTCTTCCCGAACACTATCCGTTCGGAAGCGACCGCTATCGCCGTGGCGTTCCAGTGGATATTCAATTTCATTGTTTCCAGCACCTTTGTGCCCATGTACAACTGGAGCCATTTCTTCGCATACGCCCTTTACGGTGTGATCTGCCTGGTGGCTGCCCTGTTCGTTTGGAAACTTGTCCCGGAGACCAAGGGAAAGACCTTGGAGGATATGACCGGTTTCTGGAGAAAGTTCACTATCTAGTTTGCGCGACAGCATCATCATATCAGCCCTGGGTAACTTTCACAAGGTTGACCTGGAGGACATCCGCCACTTCTTCGGGGCGGATGTTCCCCGTCATATACGCAAGAGTGAGTTTGTGGAGAAGTTGGGCGCCTTCATCGTCGAGAGACCTAGGGAATGGCTCGGGAATATGCTCGAACGCGACTTGAGGCTGCTTTTGTCATTGGTCGAGGCTGGCCCTGAGGTGCCCGTGTCCATGGAATACCCGGACTATCCCACAGTTCTCGAGACCGTCGGCTTGCTTAGGACAGACGTTTCCAATGAGGATTATAAAGAGATATGGGTTCCCAAGGAGGTCTATGACATTGTCTCGCCTCATATCGCCACTGTAATCGCTGAGCGGGAGGAAGATGGGGCTTTCGAGATGGAGAGGGCGGCGTTCGGTTATCTCAACCTCTATGGGGTGATGACTGTGGACGAGTTCTATGAGAAGATGTTGGCCTACAACGAGTGGGCTGGAAGGTGGGATGTGGAGTCTTTTACCAGGCATCTGGCCGCCAGTCCCGTTTTCAAGCTTTGCAGGATAGATCTTGAGGGAGAGCCATGCGTCGCTGCTCCTGGAATATATGAGCCCTCAAAGATCGTTGCGGGGAGAAAAGATTATCCAGACTTGGGCGGGTTCAGGGATTTTACTCCTGAACAAGCCATAGAGGCTGGTACCGGCTCTCCGGAATTTGTGTTCGGACTTGGCTCAGAAGAAGGAAAAAGCCTTGTGGAAATGCTTCTGAATCTGGGATATAGCGGTAAAGAGCTTGTCCTTGAGGAACATGACATCTGGATGAACTCCCAGATGATTTGGGGTGATGACGCCACAGAAGAGATATTCGGCTGTGTTTCCGACCGTCAGGACGATATAGAGACTTTCGAGGACTACAACGATTGTATGGAGATAGTCGCGGCCTATGCCAACAGCCTTCCAAAGTGGTTGTTGAAAGGGTATTCGCCTAATGAGGCCAATTGTTTGAAAGTCATTCTACAGAGTGAGGATGAGCCTGCGATGGACCTTATCCGCAAGAATCCCTACATGAGCCTTTATATCCCTCCGGTGCAGGCTGATGAGCCATGCCCATGCGGCAGCGGTCTGTCGTACCGCCTATGTCACGGCCGCAATCTTAATTAGGATTATTGTCAAGAAGCTCAGGGCGTAAAAGTCTCGTGCGCTCCAACGCTTGCTCATCTTGCCAGGCGTGGATCAGTTTGGGATTGCCACTGAGCAGGACTTCAGGGACCTTCCAGCCCTTGTACTCAGCCGGACGTGTGTATACAGGTGGGGAGAGTAGCCCGTCCTGGAAGCTGTCGCTCAACGCTGATGTCTCGTCTGTGAGCGCACCTGGAATGAGCCTGACGATAGAGTCCGCGAGAAGGGCGGCGGGAATCTCACCTCCGCTGACCACATAGTCCCCGACAGAGATCTCTCTTGTGACGAGATGCTCCCTGATCCTGTTGTCTATGCCTTTGTAATGGCCGCAGAGGATAATGAGATTCTCCTTAAGGGACAGCTCATTAGATATTCCCTGGGTCAGTCGCTCGCCGTCCGGGGACATATAGATGACTTCGTCATATTCTCTTTCAGACTTTAGCTCCGCGATCATCTTGTCCACAGGCTCCACCATCATAACCATTCCGGCGTCACCTCCGTAAGAGTAATCATCTACGTTGGCTCTAGGGCCGAGGCCGTATTTCCGGAGGTTGTGGACATGTATCTCGACAAGGCCTTTTTTGATGGCCCTGCCCACTATGGAGTATCCCAAGGGGCTTTCCAGAAGCTCAGGTACCACTGTCAGGATGTCAATGCGCATATAATAAATGGTTTCCTTTCGCGAAAATAACTTTTTTAATTGTTTTTTTTAGGTATATTTGTAAAATGCTTATTATGGCATAAATGTGTAACTCTAAATTATTGTAGCATGAGTGAAGAGAATATTCCTGAGGTGAACAATACCCCAGATGTAGTGGAAGAGCCCAAGGGCGCCTTCAAGGAGCTTGTCGAGAGTGTCTCTGATCTGGCCGGTAAGGCTGGCGAGATTGTCGAGGATGCGGTGAAAACCGTAGCCGAAGGGATTAAGGAGACCGTTCTCGGCCCGGAAGAGAAGGCTGAGGAGGAGAAGGTTGAGGAAGAGAAGGTTGAGGAGGAAAATGACGCCGTGGGCGAGCCTGCGGGTGAGGCTGTCGATCTCGGCAGCTTGACACTGGCTGAGTTGTCGGACATGTTTGACAAACTCTCGCAGGACGAGAACAGGATGAGAAGGTATAAGGAGGCCGAGGCGATCAAGTCGGCTTTCTATAAGAGGCTTTCCAAGGAGAAGGCCGAGGCGGGTCTGGGCTCTAAAGTTGATGAGCCTTCATCCCGTGAGGATGTGATTGAGGAAGTCACTCCAGCCCCTAAGACCGATGAGGTCAAAGATAACCCGTTTGAGGCTATTGAGACCGCATTCAAGGGCGTCTACGCCAATTACAAGCGTGAGCGCGCGGAGTTTAACCGCCAGCAGGATGCCCAGAGGGAGGATAATTTCGTGGCTAAGCAGGCCGTGATCGAGGATCTGAAGGCCCTCGTCGAGAAACAGGAGGATGTGAGCTCCACTTTCCCCGCTTTCCGTGAGCTTCAGAATCGCTGGAGGGAAATCGGACCGGTCCCCGCTACAAAGTTCCGTGACCTGAATGACACCTACCAGTTCTATGTCGAGAAGTTCTACGACATGGTGAAGATAAACCGCGATCTACGCGATCTTGATTTCAAGAAAAACCTCGAGGCTAAATTGGAGTTCTGCGAGGCCGCTGAGAAACTAGCGGAGGACGAGAATGTTGTCGAGGCTTTCCGTGAGCTCCAGAAGCTCCATGAGCAGTGGAAGGAATATGGCCCTGTGGCTAAGGAGTATCGCGACTCTATCTGGGAGCGTTTCAAGGCCGCCACGGCTGTGATTAACAAGAAATACCAAGCTCATTTTGAGGGCCAGAAGGAGAAGCAGCAGGAGAACCTCGATGAGAAGACGAAACTCTGTGAGCAGGTTGAGGCTATAGCTGAGAAGGAAGTCAAGTCATCCGGCGAGTGGAACCAGCTTTCCTCGGAGATCGAGGAGATCCAGAAAAAGTGGAGGACTATAGGTTTCGCCACCAAGAAGGAGAACCAGAAGATCTATGATCGTTTCCGCGCTGCTTGCGACAAGTTCTTCGCCAGGAAGAGGGAGTATTATTCCCAATTTAAGGACTCGATGAACGAGAACATGGATAAGAAACTATCCATCATTGAGAAGGTTGAGGCTTTGAAGGACAGCAAGGAGTGGAAAAAGACCACTGAGGCTATCATAGCCCTCCAGAAGGAGTGGAAAGAGATAGGTGCCGTGCCTCGCAAGAAGTCAGAGCAGCTGTGGAAGAGATTCCGCGCCGCTTGCGACGAGTTCTTCGCTGAGCGTGACAAGAACGCCAAGCCTGAGAATGACTATTATGGCAATCTCAAGTCAAAGAAGGCCCTGATCGACGAGATCACAGCCTACGAGTCCAAGGATCCTGAGGCTGACCAGGCTGCGGCTCACGAGTTCGCTGAGAGGTGGAGGAATATTGGATTTGTCCCTTATAAAGAGAAGGAAAGTATTCAGAAGGCGTATTCCGATGCCATGCAGGCAAAATTCCCGGATTATTCTCCTAGAGCCGGCAGGGGAGTCGCCCGTGGTGCGGCTTCCGTCAGGAAACCTGTCAGTGAGAGAGACCGCCTTGTCCAGGAATATAACAAACTCCAGCAGGACATCGTGACTTATGAGAATAATATTGGTTTCTTCTCCGCGTCCAAGAACTCTGAGCCGCTGATCAAGCAGATGCAGGAGCGTATCGACGCCGCTAAGCAGGAGCTTAAGGAACTTGAGGCCAAGATCATCAAGGAGAGAGAAGCGGAGGAAGAGAAGTAAAGAATGGATAAGAATACACTTATCGGTATTGTCCTGATGGGGTTGCTCCTGTTCGGCTTTATCTTCTACCAGAACAAGCAGTATCAGAAACAAGCCGCCTATCAGGCGCAGTTGGATTCTATCGCCGCCGTGGATCGTTTCAGGGCGGATTCCATCGCTGCCGTTGAGGCTGCCGCGAGGGATACCGCCACAGCCGTCGCTAGCGCGGATGGATCCGTTGAGGCTGTTAGTATTTACAAAGACTCTCTTCTTGAGGCCGCCCACTCCGGAGAGGGTGAGATAATCACTCTCGCTAACGACAAGTTCGAAGTGGCTTTCACCACAAAGGGAGCTCAACCATATTCGGCGAAATTAAAGGATTACAAGACCTACGGTGGTGAGGACCTCTACCTGTTCAAGCCAGGTGCCAGCCAACTTGGTATAAAGGTTTATGCCGGGGAAATGGTCAATACGGCTGATTTCAACTTCACTGTAGCCGGGAAGACCGACACGAGTCTGGTGATGCGTCTGCCTTTCGCTGGTGGCGGATATATCGAGCAGAAGTACTCTATCCGTGAGGGAGAGTACTTGGTCAGCAATGCGCTGGCATTTGTCGGGATGGAGAATGTGATTCCCAAGAATGTGTTCTCCATTGACATGGACTACAACATGACCATTCCCCGTATGGAGAAAGGTTTCAAGAATGAGTCCCAGTATTCCAAGCTCGACTATTATTTCTCCGGGGAGAAGAAACCCGCCGATATCGGCAGGTCGCGCTCTACGTCCAAGAGGGTTGACACTAAGGTCTCTTGGTTCGCCTTCCAGCAGCAGTTTTTCTCGGCGATTTTCAGGGCTCCCAAAGAGTATTCCTCGGCGGAGTTTGACATCAAATTCTTCCCTGAGGACGATCCGGATCATAACCTCATGACCTGTCAGGCGGGGATGAGGGTGGATTTCCAGCCGGGACAGGTTGAATCTGTCATTCCGTTTGAGTATTATTTCGGGCCCAACCACTATAAGACCCTTAAGTCTTATGACCATAAGTTCGAGAGAATCATTCCGTTGGGAGGAAATGTCGTGGGAATCTTCACCAAATATGTGATTATCCCAACTTTCGATTTCCTGCGTAAGTTCATCTCCAATTTCGGAATCATTATCCTGATCATGACGCTCCTGATCAAACTGGTCGTGCTTCCTTTCGCTTACAAGTCATATTCTTCATCGGCGAAGATGCAGGCCATCAAGCCTGAGATTGACAAGTTGAGCGCCAAGTACCCCAAGCAGGAGGATGCCATGAAGAAGCAGCAGGCACAGATGGATCTCTACAAGCGGGCGGGGATCAGCCCTATGGGAGGATGTCTGCCGATGCTTCTCCAGTTCCCGATCCTGTGGGCGATGTTCCGTTTCTTCCCGGCCTCGATTGAGCTGCGGCAGCAGCCTTTCCTTTGGGCGGAGGATTTGAGCGCTTATGACTCGATCATCAACTTTGGCACAAGGGTGCCGTTGCTTGGAGATCACATCTCGCTGTTCGCCCTTCTCATGGCGATCTCGATGTTCTTCTATTCCAAGCTCACGACAGCCTCTCAGCCCGGTGCTGATGACCCTCAGATGGCCTCAATGAGGTTTATGAGCGTGTGGATGATGCCAATCATGATGTATTTCATCTGTAACAGCCTCTCCTCTGGACTTAGTTACTACTACCTGCTTTCCAACCTCATCACCATGTTTGAGACTTGGGTCATCAAGAAATGGTTTGTACATCCGGAGGAAATCCAGGCAAAGCTCAAGGCCAGCGAAGGCAAGAAACAGCCTAAGAGCAAGTGGCAGCAGCGTCTTGAGGAAGCTCAGAAGATGCAGGCCCAGATGCAGCGGGAGCAAGCCAAGAAGAATGGTAGAAGATAATCTCAAACGAATATTTAAGGAACTGCCGCCAGGAGTCAAACTGGTGGCAGTTTCCAAATTCCACCCAGCCCAGGATATAATTGAGGCATATTCCGCTGGCCAGCGTCGTTTCGGGGAGAATAGGCCTCAGGAGTTCGCCGCCAAGGTCCCTGTTTTACCTGCAGATATTGAGTGGCACTTCATAGGCCATCTTCAGACCAATAAGCTCAAGTTTGTATTGCCTTATGCCTCGATGGTTGAATCGATTGATTCATTGCGCCTTCTCGAAGCGGTGGAGAAGTGGGGGAGCGAGCATGGCAAAGTGATTGATGTCCTGCTTGAGCTACATTTAGGCGCTGAGGAGACTAAGGGAGGCTTTACGGAAGAGGAAATAAGCGACATTCTTTGCCCTGCCAGGAGGGCTTCTTTCCAGCATGTCCGCTTTCGTGGCCTCATGGGCATGGCGACCAACACTGATGATGTGTCTGTGGTTGAGGCTGATTTCGCTAGGATAGAGGCTTTCAAGAAGCGTCTGGACTCAGTTTTCGTACTTCCAGACTTCACTGAACTCTCTATCGGCATGTCCCATGACTGGCGTTTGGCCGTGAGGCATGGCGCCACGATCGTCCGCATCGGAACAGCCATCTTCGGTCCGAGGAGCTGATAATAATCGTTTCTGGATAAATAAAAAAACTTCCGGTTTTTTAACCGGAAGTTTTTTTAATGTGCTTCTTACTGAGACTACTCGAGAGTACCGTTCTCGGCGGCCTCGATCATCTTCTGGTTTGCGGAGATGTAGATCTCGACACGGCGGTTCTGGGCCCTTCCCTCCTTGGTGCTGTTGTCAGCGACAGGCATTGAGTAGGACTTGCCCTCAGTGGTCATACGGGTGGCCGCGATACCGCAGTTCTTCAGATAGTTGGCGACGCTCTGGGCCCTCTCGTTGGAAAGCCTCTCGTTGACAGCGTCGGAACCGGTGTTGTCCGTGTGGCCATAGATGGTGATGTCGGTGTCCACCATGTCAGACATCTTGCTCGCGAACTGGCTGAGCTCGTTCTTGGAAGCCTGCTTGAGGTCAGACTTGTTGGTGTCGAAGAGAATACCGCTGTTGAAAGTGACCTTGATGGCCTCGAGTCCGTTGGCGTCCTCGACAGTCTCAATCTGAGCGTTCTCGAGAGCGGCAAGCTCCTCGGCCTTCTTGTCCATCTTCTTTCCGATGACAGCACCAGCGCCAGCGCCGACGGCTGTTCCGATGGCGGCACCGATGGCGGCACCTTTGCCATCCTTACCGATGATAGCGCCAAGGCCTGCGCCGATAGCCGCACCTGCGCCAGATCCGATTAAAGTTCCTTTACCGGTCTTGGACATGTTGGAGCAGCCAGAGAAGATGATGGCTACGCACATGAATGACAAAACATACTTTTTCATAATGCTGATAATTAATAAGTTGTTTAAAATGTTCCTTTAAAAAAAAGGCCTGGCCCGAAGGCCAAGCCTTGCAATCGCAAATTTATAAATAATTTGTAATTATGCAATAACGCGGGCCATTTCAAGGACTTTGTTGGAATAACCCCACTCATTGTCGTACCAGGCGCAGACCTTGACGAAGGTAGGATCGAGCTGGATACCGGCCTTGACGTCGAAGATGGAAGTGCGGGAATCGTTGCGGAAGTCGGTGGAAACGACGGCCTCGTCGGTGTAGCCAAGGACACCCTTGAGCTCACCCTCGGAAGCGGCCTTCATCGCAGCGCAGATCTCATCGTAGCTGGCCTCTTTGGCGAGCTCGACGGTCAGGTCGACGAAGGAGACGTCGGAGGTAGGAACGCGGAGGGACATACCGGTCAGCTTGCCGTTCAGCTCAGGGAGGACCTTGCCGACAGCCTTGGCAGCACCCGTGGAGGACGGGATGATGTTCTCGAGGATGCCGCGGCCACCGCGCCAATCCTTCTTGGAAGGACCGTCAACGGTCTTCTGGGTAGCGGTAGCAGCGTGGACCGTGGTCATGAGGCCGCGGACGACACCGAACTTGTCGTTGAGGACCTTGGTCATAGGAGCAAGGCAGTTGGTGGTGCAGGAAGCGTTGGAGATGATGTCCTGACCGGCGTAGGTCTTGTGATTGACACCATAGACGAACATCGGGGTGCTGTCCTTGGAAGGAGCGGACATGATCACCTTCTTGGCGCCGGCCTGGATGTGCTTGCGAGCGGACTCGTCGGTGAGGAAGAAACCGGTGGACTCGACGACGACCTCGGCGCCGACCTCATTCCACTTCAGGTTGGCGGGATCCATCTCGGCGGTGACACGGATCTTCTTGCCGTTCACGATGAGGGCACCATCCTCAGCCTTCACATCGCCCTTGAAAGCTCCGTGGACGGAGTCATACTTGAGCATGTAAGCGAGGTAGTCAGGATCGAGCAGGTCGTTGATGCCGACCACCTCGATATCATTGGAGAAATTCTCAACCGCGGCGCGGAAGACCATACGGCCGATACGGCCGAAGCCGTTA
>JAILLE010000039.1 GCA_024693285.1 Bacteroidales bacterium | reverse complement strand
CATCTGGGCGACAGTCTGGTTGCTCGTGGGGACATAGTCTTTAAGAGGAACGATCTTCTCATTGATCGCGTCGAGGAACCATGACGGCTGAGGGAAGAAGGCTTCCTCAAGCTCGTGGCAAGGAGTGATCCAGTTGCGGGAGCCAAGCACCACGGGAGCGGCATCGAGATAATCGAAGGCCATCTCTGAAATGTTGGCCGCAAGGTCATTGAGATAAGAGCCGCGGGCGCAGGCGTCACCGGCGATGATGATGCGTCCTGTCTTCTTGACAGACTCGATCACCTTGTCGTAGTTGAACGGCACGAGAGAGCGGGCATCGATAATCTCAGCCTCCATGCCATATTTCTCCTTCAGGATGTCAGCGGCCTCAAGAGCCCTGTAAAGAGTGGCTCCGATGGTGAGGATAGTGATATCCTTTCCAGCCCTCTTGATGTCGGGCTCGCCGATCGGAATCTCGTAATAACCCTCCGGAACTCCACCCTCATGGAACTTCTCGGCGATTCCGTAAAGACGCTGACTCTCAAAGAATATGACAGGGTCTGTGCCCTGAAGGGCGGCGTTCATAAGACCCTTGGCATCGTAAGGAGTGACAGGGAAGCAGACCTTCAAGCCAGGGATGTGGGTGCAGAGGCTCGTCCAGTCCTGAGAGTGCTGGGCACCGTACTTGGAACCAACTGAAACTCTTACGACTACAGGCATCTTGAGAATATTCCCGGACATTGCCTGCCACTTCGGAAGCTGGTTGAATATCTCGTCTCCGCAGCATCCGAGGAAGTCGCAGTACATGATCTCGGGAATCACACGACCACCGCACATCGCATAACCGATGGCGGTGCCGATAATAGCCGCCTCAGCGATCGGGCTGTTGAACAGACGATGATACGGAAGCGCCTCAGTTAGACCGCGATAGACAGCGAAAGCTCCACCCCATTCACGGTTCTCCTCGCCATAGGCGATAAGGGAAGCGTCTTTGTAGAAACGGTCCACGATAGCCTCGAAGACTCCATCGCGGAAGTTGTAGGACTTCATAGAGCTGACCGGCTTGCCATCCTTATCGAGCCAGAAACGCTCCTTGCCGGCGATCTGCTTGACCCTCGGATTCTCCTCAAGAGGCATAAGCACATCGGGCTTGGCGTCGGAAAGGGAGTCAATGCTCTGGTTGGAGAACATCATCTCACCAAGAAGCTCATCTTGCTTCACAAGATCCATCCTCGGGGAAACCTCCTCATCAATAGCGAGTTTGTAGCACTCGAAGATATTGGCGTTAACCTCTGCGCGGATAGCGTCAAGAGCGGCCTGATCTGCGACACCAGCCTCAATCAGCTTCTTTCCGAAAGCGACAATGCAGTCTTCCTTCTCCCAGGCCTCGATCTCTTCCTTGGTACGGTAAGAGCTCTGGTCGGACGGGGAATGGCCACTGTAGCGGTAAGTAACGACATCCAGGAGGGCCGGTCCCTTCTTCTCGAGAAGGTAAGCCTTCTTGCGGTAGAAAGCGTCTATGACAGCTAGAGGGTTGTATCCGTCCACTCTTTCGGCGTCCATGGCGTCAGCCTTGAATCCGGCGCCCAAACGAGCAGGGAAGGTGTAACCCATGGTCTCACCCTTGGTCTGGCCACCCATGGCATACTGGTTGTCCATCACGTTGAACAGGACAGGAAGGCCGCCCTTCATGTCACCCTCCCAGAGGGTATTGAACTGATCCATTGAGGCGAAGGTCATACCCTCGAGCACAGGGCCGCGGGCCATAGCGCCATCACCGAGGTTGGCGACAACGATACCCTTCTTCCTGTTGACCTTCTTATAGAGAGCCGCTCCAACGGCGATTGAGCCGCTACCACCTACGATGGCGTTGTTCGGATATATTCCGAAAGGAGTGAAGAAGGTGTGCATAGAACCGCCGAGTCCCTTGTTGAAACCGGTTGTACGGGCGAATATCTCAGCCATGGCACCATAAAGGAGGAAGCGGATTCCAAGCTCCTTGGTGTCAGCCCCGGAATATGCCTTCTTGGCAACATTCAAGGTCGCGCCATCCCAGAACTCCTCCATGACCTTCTTGAGCTCATCCTCAGGAAGAATCTGAATAGAACGGAGTCCCTTGGCGAGAATCTCACCGTGGGAACGGTGGCTTCCGAATATAAAGTCATCAGTGTCAAGGGCATAAGCCATACCGACCGCAGCGGCCTCCTGGCCGGCGGAAAGGTGGGCGGGACCGGGATTGTTGTAGGCGACACCGTTGTAACCTCCGGTGGTCTTGACGAGGTTGAGCATCGTCTCGAACTCACGGATGTAGGACATGTCACGGAATATACGGAGCAGGTCCTCCTTGGTGAAACGGCCGTCTTCGATCTCTTGCTTGACGGTCTTGTTATACTTCATCACCGGAATGGTCGGGAGCTTCAACTCGTGCTCCTGCGGACGCAGGGTGACCTCGGGATCTATATAAAGCGCTTTAGGCATGGTTGTTCTGTTTTATTTGATTGTGAATGCGGTTTCTTTCAATATTTCCGACACGGTGGGGTGAGGGAAAACTACCTCCTGGAGCTGCTCTAGGGTCATCTCGGCCTCGATTGCGAGGCATGCGCTGTGGATTATCTCCGAGCAGGGATTTCCAAGCATGTGGACTCCAAGGACCTCATGGAACTTGGACCCTACAATGATCTTGCATATGCCATCCCCCCTCTCGTTCTCAGCCACGAAACGGCCGGAATAAGCCATCGGGAGTTTGACGACCTTGTAGTCGATGCCTTTCGCCTTGGCCTCGGCCTCAGTGAGACCCGCCCCGGCGACTTCAGGATTCGTATAGACAACCCCGGGAATAGCGTTGTAGCGCATCCTGTCCTCTTTTCCGAGGATATTGTTGACAGCGACCTCTCCTTCCCTTGAAGCGGTGTGGGCAAGCATCGAGAATCCGGTCACGTCTCCAGCGGCATACACTCCGGGGACATTTGTCCTCATCTTCTCATCCACCTTGATTCCGTAAGGCCTTCCGGCAGGATTGAGAGCGAGCTCAACACCGATATTCTCGAGTCCGAACCCCTGGAGGTTGGCCCTGCGGCCCACGCTCACGAGGATCTTATCTCCGCTGACCCTGCAGACCTTACCCTCAGGGTCCTCATAGACGACAGTGTCGCCCTCGATGCCAGTTACCTTGCAGCGCAGGCAAAACTCCACTCCCCTCTTCTCATATGTCTTCTGGAGCATCTCGCTGATCTCATCATCAAGAGGTCCAAGAATCTTCGGAAGCATCTCAACCACAGTCACTTTGGTCCCGAGAGTGCTGAAGAAAGCGGCGAACTCCATACCGATGACTCCACCACCGATGACCACAAGGCTCTCCGGCATCTCGGTCATGGCGAGAATCTCACGGTTGGTGACGATCCTCTCTCCCGCTTCTTTAAGTCCGGGGAACGGAGGGACAGCCGCCTCTGATCCTGTGCAGATCAGAAGGTTCTTGGCGACATATTCATTCCCGCCGGCCTCTACCTTGATTCCCTCATTGTCACGGCCTTGGATCGTGGCGCTCTCGGCCACAACCTCGACCTTGTTACCCTTCATAGCGGCTTTGACTCCACCGACGAGTTTCTTGACCACCTTGTTCTTTCTGGCCACGATCTCATCGTACTTGAAAGTCGGATCGCTGACATAGACACCGTAATGGTCTCCTGTCTTGGCGTAATTGTAAACCTTCGCGCTGTAAAGGAGGGTCTTGGTCGGGATGCAACCTTCATTGAGGCAAACTCCACCGAGAGACTTCTTCTCGAATAGGACAACCTTGAGACCCGCGGCCCCTGCCCTTTCTGCGGCCACATAACCACCGGGACCGCCGCCGATAATCGCTAAATCGTACATATTGAGTTAATTGATATCCGGATTAGAATTCGATGTCAAGATTCTCGATCTCAGTCGCCACCTGCTTGAGGAACTTCGTGGCTTCTCCTCCGTCCAAGGCTCTGTGGTCATATGTCAGAGACAGGCCAAGGTAAGGGACGAAGGCATAGACACCGCCGCCGAGATCCTTCGGACGGGGAACGATGGTACCGACTCCAAGTATTCCGCTCTGAGGGAGATTGATGACTGGAGTGAACCATTCGACTCCGAAGCCTCCGAGGTTGGAGACTGTGAACGAGGCCGCCTCTGAAGAGAGCAGGTCAGGATTGATGCTGCCCTTGCGGCAATCATCCGCCACCTGCTTGAGTGCCTTGCTCAACTCAGTTATCGAGAGTTTCTCAGCGTTCTTTACGCAAGGAACCATGAGCCCGCGCTCTGTGTCGACAGCACAACCCAAGTTGACTGTGTTGAATATCCTCATAGAGTCGCCAAGGCAATGGGAATTGACCTTGGGGAACTTATGGAGGGCCTTGATTACCGCAAAGCAAACGAAATCATTGATAGTGACATTGGCGTCGATCTTACCCTCCTCAAGAGCCTTCTTGGCTTTCTTGCGAAGAGCCTGGATCTTCCTGGCGTCAGCTCCGAGCATGTGGGTTAGCTGGGCGGAGTTCTGGAGAGAATTGTACATGCTCTTGGCGATGAGCTTACGCATGTTGGACATCTTCTCAACAGTGAACTCGGTCCCTTCACCTGAGATGTCGGTATGGGAAGGTTCCCATGTCTTGAGGTCACTTCCTCTGACCATTCCGCCGATTCCGGAGCCGTTCTGGGGAGCCTGAAGGCCGCCCTGTGCGATCATGGCCTTGGCGAGACCGCTTCTGGGTGAGGCAGCCGCGGCGAGAATATCCCTCTCGATGACTCTGCCACCAGGGCCGCTTCCCGCCACCTGACTCGGATTGACACCCTTTTCAGCGGCAAGTCTTTTCGCTCTAGGAGATATTCCCGCGGAAGAGGGTGCTCCCCCAAGCACCGTCTCGCTTCGCTCGACCCCACCGCTCGCTTCGCTACGCTCCGCTCCGGTCCCCCCTCTTATCGTGCCGAGGGTGGCAGAGGTGCCCTGGGGGACACCCTCTTCCGCAGACTCTTTCGAAGCGGCATCCGTGGCGGAGGCGCTGCCGGGAGCGAACTCCTCGAAGGACTCGCCCGGCTCACCGATGACCATCACATTCTCCAGACAAGGAATCTCGTCATTATCATTGAAGAAACAGGCCAGAACAGTGCCTTCGAACTTGGACTCCTCCTCAAAAGAGGCCTTGTCGGTCTCATAGCTGAACAGGATGTCTCCGACAGCGACTTTGTCTCCGACCTTCTTCTTGAATTCCGTAACAATGCAACTTTCAACAGACTGCCCTTGCTTGGGCATAATCACTACTTGTGCCATCAATTATGAATTTAATAACCAGCCCATAAAAAGACTACGCGAATTTAAAATTTCCTGTTGACATAAAAAAGGATTATATTTGTATGCTTTACTCAAAAAAGCATAATTCAAACTAAAATTATCAAACAGCAAAATGCGATCAACAGAAGATCTGAAAAAGATTGCCTCTCAAGTCAGAAGAGACATCATCCGGATGGTATCCCTGGCAAAATCCGGGCATCCGGGCGGATCGATGAGTAGCACTGATTTCATGACTGCACTCTACTTCGGAGTCATGGACCAGTACCCCGCCACTTGGACCCGCGAAGGTAACGGCCAGGACACATTCATCCTCTCAGCCGGACACCTGACCCCCATGTATTACTCCATCCTTTCAAGGGCCGGATATTTCCCGACTTCAGAACTGGCGAGCTTCCGTAAGTTCGGAACCAGGCTCCAGGGCCACCCTTCAATCAGGAAGGGCCTTCCGGGAGTGTTCCAGGCAGCGGGTTCCCTTGGCCAGGGCCTCTCTGTGGCCGTTGGTATGGCTCTCGGCAAGAAGTTGGCGAAGGATAATCATTCCGTATATGTCCTTTGTGGAGACGGAGAAAGTGAGGAAGGCCAGATCTGGGAGGCTGCGATGTTCGCCGCCCACCATAAAGTGGACAACCTCGTGGCAATGACCGACCTAAACGGCCAGCAGATCGACGGCACCACAGAAGATGTGGCTGGACTGGGAGACCTGGAGGCCAAGTGGAAGGCTTTCGGATGGGAGACCATATCCGCTGACGGCCACGACATGGACAAGATCCTCGAAGCTTTCGCCAAAGCCAAGGAACTGGGTGGAAAAGGCAAACCCGTGATGATTCTCTTCAAAACCGAGATGGGTCACGGTGTTGATTTCATGGCCGGCACACACAAGTGGCATGGAAGCGTCCCGAACGACGAACAGTGCGGAGTCGCTCTCAGCCAGCTTGAGGAGACATTGGGAGACTTCTAAAATTGAGATCATCATGAAAAAATATACAGACAGAGGAAAGAAAGACACCCGCAGTGGCTTTGGTGAAGGCCTTCTGCAGGCTGGTAAAGCCAATCCCAAGGTGGTCGCGTTGACCGCGGACCTCAAGGGATCGCTCAAGATGGACGCTTTCGCCGCCGAATTCCCCGACAGGTATTTCGAGTGTGGAATCGCTGAGGCTAATATGATCGGAACCGCTTCCGGAATGGCCTTGACCGGCCTCGTTCCTTTCGCCGGATCTTTCGCCGAGTTCGTCACCGGACGAGTATATGACCAGATCAGGATGGAGGTTTGCTACGGAAAGACTAACGTTAAGATCGCCTCATCCCATGCGGGAATCACCCTTGGAGAGGACGGAGCCACCCACCAGACGATGGAGGACATCGCCCTGATGCGCGCTCTTCCCGACATGGTCGTGATCAACCCTTGCGACTGGACCCAAACCAAAAACGCCACGATCGCGGCGGCCAAGTATGACGGTCCCGTTTATCTCCGTTTCGGAAGACCCAAAGTGGCCGACTTCATGCCTGATGAGCCCTTCGAGATAGGCAAGGCTTATGTTCTTAACGAAGGCAAGGACGTGACTATCATCGCCACAGGACACATGGTTTGGGAAGCTCTGAAAGCTGCGGAAACACTTGAGGCTGAGGGCATTTGCGCCGATGTGATCGATGTCGCCACAATCAAACCCCTCGACAAGTCCACAATCCTGGCTTCCGCCATCAAGACCGGAGCCGTTGTAGTGGCAGAGGAGCATAACATGGCCGGAGGTCTCGGCGAGCTTATCGCCGGAGTGCTTGCGACCACATCACCCAAGCCCATCCAGTTTGTCAATGGCAAGGATACCTTCGGGCAGAGCGGCACTCCTTCCGAGTTGCTTGCCGCCTATGGAATCGACGCCAACGGCATCGCTGAAGCGGCTCGCTTGGTGATAGAAAGGAAATAACCATCCTTTTTAACTATTAATACTAAACAAAACTATGAGAATCAAAGATTTATGCGTGGACGAGCGTCCGCGCGAGAAAATGCTCTCCAAAGGAGCGGGAGCGATGAGCAACGCCGAATTACTGGCAATTCTCATTGGCTCCGGAACGAGAAAAGAGAATGTCCTGGAAGTGGCCAACAGGCTGCTTTCCTCAGCAGACGGGAATCTCTCCCGGATAGCTGAAATGGACAAGACTGAAGTGATGGCGATGGACGGGATCGGGAAAGGCCGATACACGTCTATCGCCGCCGCTTTTGAGTTGGGAAGGCGGTGCTGCCTTGAGGATCCAGGACTGGAGAAAGTTCCGTTATGTGATCCGGCGATGGTGTACAAGATGATGCTTCCCAGGCTGAAAGGCTTGGACCATGAGGAATTATGGATAATCTATCTCACCCGAGCGAACTACGTGATTCATAAGGAGATGCTCAGCATGGGAGGGCTGTCGGCCACTGTGGTGGATCCTCGGCTGGTGGTAAAGAAAGCCCTTGACAAGCGGGCGTGCGGGATAATCATGGTGCACAACCATCCTTCCGGAAATCCCATGCCGGGAATGGAGGATCTCGCTCAGACAGCCGCTATGAAAAAGGCCGCCTCGACATTCGACATATCCATTACAGACCATGTGATTATCTGTGACGACAGATACTACAGTTTCGCTGACGACAAGGTATATGTCTCGAAAAATTTGCTTGATCAGAAATAAATCTTTACTTTTGGATTCAGTAACAACCATCCACTGAATACCATGAAAGTCATCAACCTCGGGGAGACCAATTCTGCCCTGAACAACATTATCGCACAAGTCCGCGACAGGAAGATCCAGAAAGACAGCCTCCGTTTCCGTTTCAATCTTGAGAGGCTCGGACAGATTTTCGCTTATGAGTTGAGCAAGACACTTGAGTATTCCCCGAAGGAGGTGATGACTCCCCTGGCCACAGCCACCATTGAGACTTTTGACACCAAGATCGTGGCCGCGACTATCCTCAGGGCGGGTCTTCCAATCCATAAGGGTATGATGGACATCTTCGACGGTGCGGAGAGCGCTTTCATCGCCGCATATCGCAAATATGACAAGATCGACGAGTTCCACATCGCCATCGAGTACTGCACATGCCCGAATTTGACCGGTAAGACCCTTGTTGTGGCCGACACTATGATCGCCACGGGTGCATCTATGGAAATAGCTTACAATAAGCTCGTTGACGAGGGTGGCGAGCCTGCTTTCACCCACTTCGTCAGCCCGATTTCAAGCATTTACGCTATAGAGTATCTCCAGAAGAGGTTCCCAGACAACACCTGCCTTTGGACAGCCGCCATCGATGAGGAACTGACAAGCCAATCTTATATTATCCCCGGCCTCGGAGACGCCGGAGATTTGGCCTTCGGAGCAAAGGTCGGTTAATCCTATAATTCCTTTCTGAGCCGCGCCTTCGGGATATCCAGTTGGTCGCGGTATTTCGCTATTGTGCGTCGGGCGACTTTGTAGCCCTTCTTTCCCATCTCGGCGACCAGTTGGTCGTCAGTTAGAGGCTTGCGCTTGTCTTCGTTCTCTACGCAATCTTTAAGCGCTTTCTTGATCTCTCGTGTCGAGACTTCCTCACCATCTTGATTCTCAAGACCTTCCGAGAAGAATTCCTTGAGAGGGAATATTCCGAAATGGGTCTCGATGTACTTGCTGTTGACAACTCTGGAGATAGTCGAAATATCGAAACCGGTCTTCTCGGCGATATCCTTCAGGACCATCGGTTTAAGATGGGTCTCGTCACCATCCAGGAAATAATCATGCTGGTATTCAAGGATGGCTTCCATTGTGCTCCGAAGGGTATTTTGGCGCTGCTTGAGAGCCTCCACAAACCACTTGGCGGAGTCCAGTTTCTGTTTCACGAAAGTCGCGGCCTCTTTCTGCTGGCGGTCGGTGGAGCCCTGCGCCTCAGCCAGAAGGTCGGCGTATTTCTTGTTGACCCGGATCTCCGGGATAGAGAACCGAGGCATCGAAAGCCTCATCTCCCCGTCAACGATGTCCAGCACAAAGTCCGGAACAATCTGCTGGGCCTGATCGTTATATGAATCGTCTATCTGCCCTCCGGGAGAAGGATTCAATTTGATAATCCTGGAGATGATGGCCTTCATATCATCCTCGGATAGACCGAGTTTCGAGATAATCTTCTGGAAATGCTTGTTGGAGAACTCCTGGAAATAATCCCTCAAGACCGTCTCGGCCATCTGGACTTCCTTGGTCTGGTTCTGGGCCCTGAGTTGGAGGAGAAGACATTCCCTTAAATCCCTGGCCCCGACTCCTGCCGGCTCAAACTGCTGGATGAGCATAAGAAGCCGCTCGACCTCCTCTGGAGTAGATTCAATGTTAGCCCTGAAAGCGAGGTCATCCACAACATTGTCCACACTCCTTCGGAGATAACCCGCCTCATCCAGGCTGCCGATTATGAAAGCCGCGACATCATAATCATGCTTGGACAGGTTACGGTAACCCAGCTGATCCATAAGGCTCTGGGTGAAGCTTTCCTTGACCGAGAAGGTGTTGTACTGGGGACGCTCGTCCTTGCCGTAATTGTTGACTCTCAGCTTATAAGACGGGATGGGATCATCGGCGTCCATCTCATCGATAGACACATCCCTGGGCTCGTCATCCCGGTCTTCCTTTTCGGGAGCCGGGGAATCATCCAACACAGGATTCTCCTCGAGCTCCGCCTTGACACGCTGCTCAAGCTCCTGAATCGGCAGCTCGATCAGTTTGATCGTCTGGATCTGGAGCGGGGATAGCTTCTGTGTCTGCTTGAGTTCGAGTCCTTGCTTGAGCATCGCCTAATAGATTGAGCCCACCGGAGGGTAGTTGATTGTCTCCTTCACAATGAACGCCGAAGGAAATGAGCCCTTGATGCTCTGCATGAGCTGCATGGCCTCGGACTTAGTCCTGAAATCCCCAACGGTGACCTTGAAGAACGGATTCGAATATGTCCTGTAGGCGGCCACTCCGGGATACATTCCTTTGAAACGGGCCATCGCCGCCTCAGAAGCTCCCCTGGAGTTTTGTTTGTTGTCATTGAATATCCTGACCCTGAAGCCGGAGACCTTCCTGGAAGAATTAGAGGAAATCTGCCTGTTCATCGCGGTAAAGATATTCTGCGACTGATGGATAGTCACGTTCGGCATCAAGTTGAAAATACTCTTGCCTATAAGCGTGGAGTCCACGGCGGGTCCCACAGAGGGATCCACTGTGGTGTCCTGGGCGGCGGCAATCCCGGCCGAGCCAAGGAACAAAGCAAGAACTATGAATAAATCAAATAATCTTCTCATCTTCTCTCAGTCATTTCTTGGAGGTCGATATCCTTGTATTTCAAGGTCGTACCAGCCCCACTCTTTAGTTTCACCTTCGCCTCGACATCGGTGGTGAACCCTTCCAAAGTGCCATCCCTCATAATCTGGATGGC
The DNA here is from genome assembly GCA_024693285.1 of Bacteroidales bacterium. Taxonomy (GTDB): domain Bacteria; phylum Bacteroidota; class Bacteroidia; order Bacteroidales; family UBA932; genus Cryptobacteroides. The sequence goes on along the minus strand of JAILLE010000039.1, from coordinate 61,787 downwards.
CTGCATCAGGTTGACTCCCTCGCTCAGGGTAGCGGCGCATGGAAGGTCATAAACCTTGACACACTGCCTGTCGACATTAAGAGTGTCGGCCGAATAAAAAGCGAAGTCCTCTCCCTTATATTTCAATATCCCGTTCAACTGCGTAACCTTGAATGCGAAAGTGGGATTGTCAATCCCGATCGCAAGCAAGGCATTGATGGACCTGAGCCCGCTGAACGAATATGACTCAACGCCTACGGAAGTGATCTTGATGTCCTTGACCTTCTTCAGGCTGGCGCAGCCCGAGAGAGTCAACGACACGACCGCCAGTAGGGTCAGGAGCAACTTGGACCAATGTTTTCTCATATCTTGAACATATTTCAAGTCCTACAAATATAGGAAAAAATACTTATTCACTGAAAAATCCATATCTTTGTACATATAGCGAACCGGATGGATAAGAAGATATACATAGAGACTTACGGCTGCCAGATGAACGTGGTGGATTCGGAGGTCATTTTCTCTATAATGAGGAAAGAGGGCTACGAGAGGACCACCTCGATGGATGACGCCGATATCATACTAGCCAACACCTGCTCGGTACGAGACAATGCCGAACAAAGGATTTGGGGGCGCCTGGAGGTGTTCCGCAAGCAGAAAGAGAGCAGGCCCGAAGCCATTATCGGGATTGTGGGTTGTATGGCTGAGAGGTTGAAGGACAAACTGATAGAGACCGGAAAAGTAGACCTCGTGGCCGGGCCGGACTCCTACAGGACCATCCCGGATATGATCAAGGAAATCACTCCGGAAAAGCCTGGTATCAATGTCCTGCTGTCCCGTGAAGAGACTTACGCTGACATCGTCCCCGTCCGTACGGACAAGAACGGAGTATCGGCGTTTATATCCATCATGAGGGGCTGCAACAATGTCTGCTCATATTGCGTCGTACCTTACACCAGGGGCGCCGAGCGCAGCCGCGATCCCGAGACTATACTCGCCGAGGCGAAAGATGTTTTCTCAAGAGGCTACAAAGAAGTCACACTCCTGGGACAGAACGTGGACTCATATCATTGGAAATCAGGAGATAAGGATGTTGATTTTCCGGATCTTCTGGATGCCGTAGCCTCGATTGACCCGTCTTTGAGGGTCAGGTTCGCCACCAACCATCCGAAGGATATAAGCGACAAGCTGATTATGACCATGGCCGCACACAAAAATATCTGCGACCACATCCACCTGCCCGTCCAGTCAGGCAGCGACAGGATGCTCGAGAAAATGAGGAGGAGATATACAAGGGAGTGGTACATGGAAAGGGTTCGAAAGATAAGGGAGATCCTTCCTGGTTGCGGGATAACTACCGATGTGATAGCGGGTTTCTGCTCGGAGACTGGGGAAGACCACCAAGCCACCTTGTCCATATTCAAGGAGGCCGCCTTCGATTACGCCTACATGTTCTGCTACTCGGAAAGGCCCGGGACCCTGGCCGCCAGGCATTATCCGGACGATGTACCCCAGGATGTCAAGACACGCAGACTGAACGAGATAATCGAGCTTCAGAATCAGCTTAGTTTGGAGAGCAACCTCCGTGATGTCGGGAAGACTTTCGAGGTGCTTGTGGAAGGACCCTCCAAGAAAAATCCCGAGGAGCTTTGCGGAAGGACTGGCAGTGACAAGATGTGCGTCTTCCCCGGGCTTGGACATAAGGCTGGAGACTATGTGCAGGTAAAGATCGGATCCTGCACTTCGGCCACCCTTCTTGGACAGATAGTGGAATAACACTGAAACTATAACTAGTATATGGACAAGTACATACTCGCCTTGGACCAGGGCACAAGCAGCTCCAGGGCAATCGTTTTCGACCGCGGCGGCAATGCGGTGGCGGTCGCTCAGAAAGAGTTCACCCAGCACTTTCCCAGACCGGGCTGGGTGGAGCATGACCCCATGGAGATATGGTCAAGCCAGGCCGGAGTCGCGGCCGAGGCCATCTCCACCTTGGGACTGACCGGTGCCGACATCGCCGCGATCGGCATAACCAACCAGAGGGAGACCACCATTGTGTGGGACGCCGAGACCGGCACCCCTGTCCACAACGCCATAGTCTGGCAGGACCGCAGGACCTCAGAGTTTTGTGACTCCCTGAAAGCGGCCGGACTGACGGACAAGATCAGAGAGAAGACCGGTCTTATTATCGACGCGTATTTCAGCGGGACCAAGATCCGCTGGATTCTTGAGAACGTCCCGGGAGCCAAGCAGAAGGCTCAGGCTGGGAAGCTCCGTTTCGGAACAGTCGATTCCTGGCTGGTTTGGAACCTGACAGGCGGAAAGACCCACGTCACCGATGTCAGCAACGCTTCCAGGACCATGCTCTTCAATATCAACACCCTCCAATGGGATCAGGAACTTCTTGACCTTCTGAATATTCCCATCTCGATGATGCCAGAGGTCCGATCCTCAAGCGAAGTCTACGGGAAGACTTCGGGATATGGTTTCGCGGAGGGAGTCCCGGTAGCCGGAATCGCAGGCGACCAGCAGGCCGCGCTGTTCGGTCAGATGTGTACTGAGCCGGGTTCTGTCAAGAATACCTATGGCACCGGATGCTTCCTGCTGATGAACACTGGAACTGAACCTATCATGTCTAAGAATAACCTACTCACCACTATCGCTTGGAAAATCGGAGAAACAGTAAACTACGCTCTCGAGGGCAGCATATTCGTGGGTGGATCAGTTATCCAATGGCTCCGGGACGGGCTCGGGATCATAAAGAGCTCAGCGGAAGTCGAGGAACTCGCCAAGACTGTTCCGGATAACGGAGGAGTCTATTTCGTTCCCGCCCTGACAGGTATGGGAGCCCCTTGGTGGGACCAATATGCCAAAGGCAGCATCCATGGAATAACCAGAGGCACGACCGCTGGTCACATTGCCAGGGCGGCCTTGGAGGGCATAGCCTTCCAGACGATGGATATCGTGAATGCTATGGAAAAAGACGCTGGAGTGCGTCTGGCTGAGTTGAAAGTCGATGGAGGAGCTTCCAGGGACAACCTCCTGATGCAGTTCCAGGCTGACATCCTCGGCGCTGATGTGATCCGGCCACAGGTCACCGAAACCACAGCGAAAGGCGCGTGTTATCTCGCCGGACTCGCGGTAGGATTCTGGGACAGCATCGAAGACATCAAGAGCCAATGGCTAGCTGAACGGACATTCACGCCGGAAGCTAGTGAGAATCAAGTCCGTGCCCTCAAAGAGGGCTGGGCCGACGCTATTAGAAGGACAATCAATAAACTTTAGGAATATGGAAGTGACTTTATGGACAAAATGCGTTTTCGAGTTCATCGGAACGCTTGTGCTAGTGCTTATGGGTGACGGCGTCTGCGCCGCCACAACCCTAGAGAGATCCAAGGCAAAAGGAGCCGGATGGATCGTCATTACCCTCGCTTGGGGCTTCGCGGTGATGGCCGGTGTGTTCATCGCCGGACCATATTCAGGAGCCCACCTCAACCCCGCCGTTTCCCTCGGACTCGCCGTAGCGGGAACTTTCCCTTGGAATGAGGTTCTTCCCTATTGTGTAGCCCAGATGCTCGGAGGCTTCGTCGGTGCCGGCCTGGTATATCTCTACTATAAAGATCATTACAAGGCCTCCACATGCAATCCTGACGGCATCCTCGGCACTTTCTGCACAATGCCTGCCATCGATCACAAGCCGGCTAACCTGTTCAGCGAAATCCTGGCCACCTGCGTGCTGGTATTCCTGATCCTTGCCATCGGCACACAGGCCAATACTCCGGCTGTCGGTCTCGGGAGCATCGGAGCCTTCCCCGTGACGGCCATCATCATGTCAATAGGTATGTCACTGGGAGGAACCACCGGTTATGCTCTCAATCCCGCCAGGGATCTCGGCCCCCGCTGCATCCACGCCTTAATCCCGCTTGAGGGCAAGCGTGACAGCGGATGGGGCTACAGCTGGGTTCCAGTGGTCGGTCCTATGGTCGGATGCGTCATCGCGGCCGGAATCTTCCTTCTCGTCTACTAGACCTGAACGATGCTGCAGCTGATCGCCACCATTCTGTACATCCTCCTGATCCTGACGGTCGTTGTCGTCATCTTGGTAGACAAAGGCGATGCGGGAAGGAAGTTCGCATGGTTGCTGATCATAGCCGCGCTCCCGGTTCTTGGCATCCTGCTATATTTTCTGGTCGGGATCAATTACCGCCACCACTGGATATTCGACAGGCGACATCAGAAATACAAAGACATCTTCGAGAAAGGCACCAATGATGCCTTGAATTCTCTTCTATTCGGTCATGAGGCGGAGTCCCTAGTCAGGGAGGACTTCCGCCCTTTGGCCGTTTTAATGGGTCGGGATGCCTACCCGACGGTCTCCAGCGGTAACGATTTCGAGATAATCACCCGTGGCAAACGGAAGTTCGAGCTGCTTTGCGAAGATATTCTCCAGGCCAAGGAATATATCCACATGGAGTATTTCAAGTTCGGGAATGACGAAGGTGGCAAGGCAATCAAAGAGCTTCTTATGAAGAAGGCCCGGGAGGGGATAAAAGTCAGGTTTATCCTTGAGAACATAGCCAATTTCCCGATCCGGCCGAGGTACTATAATGACATGAGGGAAGCCGGGGTCGAGGTTGTCCGTTTCACCAATCCGAGGTCACATTTCCTGAAGTTCGTAACTTCGATCAATTTCCGCAACCACAGGAAGATAGTGGTCATAGACGGGAAGATCGGATACACTGGCGGGATGAATATCAACGACAATTATTTCAACCTCTGGAGGGACACTCACCTTCGTATCACAGGCCCTGCCGTGGCGTCACTCCAATATGCCTTCATGGACTCCTGGCTCACGGCCGGAGCCGAGCTTGACCGTCCGCTCATCGACTACTATCCCGTAGCGGCTGGACGGCAGCCTGAGCCTGGAAAGCTGATGCAGATTGTGCCGGATGAGCCGGATTTGCCAATGCCGATGCTCTTATACAGCTACGAATGGGCGATCCAACATGCCAGGAAATACATTTGGCTCCAGACCCCCTACTTCGTCCCACCTGAGCCAGTCCTTGATGCGATGAAGATCGCTGCCCTAAGCGGAGTGGACATAAGGATCATGCTTCCTGAACGGGCGGATAACTTCATCACAAGACCAGCCAATCGGGCATATTACGAAGAGATATTGCGTGCCGGAGTCAGGCTGTTCCTAAGGCAAGGGGTATTCATCCATTCAAAGACATTCGTCTGTGACGATTATCTCTCCAGCATCGGCTCCGCCAACATCGACAGCCGAAGTTTCGACATCAACTACGAGATCAACACATATATTTATGATGAGGAAACGGCCCGGAAATGCAAGGCAATCTATGAGGCCGACCTCGAAGAGAGCCGTGAACTGACCTTGGAAGAATGGTCAAAGCGCCCCTGGCACAACCGGCTAGCCGAATCCATCATCCAGCTGCTGTCTCCTTTGCTCTAGCAATCAAACTAATTGATAAACAGCAATTCGCGATATTTGGGAAGAGGCCAGGTACGGTTGTCGACCCGCTCTTCGAGTTTATCTATCGGACGGCGCAAATCATTGAGTGCCTCGGCTATCTTGTGGTAAGCCACCGCCCTCTCGTAGAGATCCTCTATTGAATTCGCCATCTTACGAGCCTTCTTCATGGTCTCAGCCTTGGCGCTGATCTCCTCGATGTAGTAATTGATCTGGTTAATCAGCCCAAGCTCCACGGAGCAGCCAGCCGTATCCTCGAACACAGCCCTGCTCAACGTGACCTCTTTCAATAGCTTACGCTTGTAATCAAGTGCCGCGGGGATGATATGGTTGATCGCCATACGGACCATCACTCTGGACTCGATCTGGACTTTCTTTATGTACATCTCCCACTTGACCTCATTACGAGCCTCAAGTTCTTTAAGAGAATACACGCCTGTTTTCTTGAACATCTCTACAGACTCGGGCTTGGTGAATTCCTTGATCATCTCAGGAACACTGGTCTCGACGTTGAGCCCTCGCATGCGAGCCTCCTCCTGCCATTCGGGAGCGTAACCGTTTCCATCAAAGCAGACGACATCTATGATCGAGGCTATAATAGGTTTCAACACATCTAACACAGCGACATTCAACGGTTTCCCTGAAGCCAGCTCGACATCCAATTTAGCCTTGAACTCAAGTAGTTGCTCGGCCACAGCGGCGTTAAGGGTTGTCATCGCACCCGCGCAATTGGCGGAAGAGCCCACGGCGCGGAACTCGAATCGATTACCGGTGAAAGCGAAAGGTGATGTCCTGTTGCGGTCGGTGTTGTCCACGAATATCTCCGGAATCTCCACAAGTCCAAGGCTTTGGCCCTTCTTCCCGGCGATCTCGATAGGAGTGTCGGAAGGAACTTCCAGCAGCTTTCTCAAAACTCCGGTCATGGTACGACCGAGGAACGCTGAGACGATGGCGGGCGGAGCCTCGTTTCCACCAAGACGATGGGCATTAGTCGCCGATGCGATCGAGGCTTTCAGCAAACCGTTATGCCTTTGTACAGCAGCTAGGACATTCACGAAGAACGTGATGAACTGAAGATTGCCCTTGGCGTCTTTACCTGGAGCAAGAAGCATCGTGCCGGTGTCTGTACCGAGAGACCAGTTATTGTGCTTTCCTGAGCCGTTCACTCCCTCGAAAGGCTTCTCATGGAGCAGAACCACGAAACCGTGCTTGCGGGCGATAGGGTTCATCAGGTTCATCAGCAATTGGTTCTGGTCATTAGCCAAGTTCGCTTCCCCGAAAATCGGAGCCAACTCGAACTGGTTGGGCGCCACCTCGTTATGCCTTGTCTTGATCGGAATCCCCAACTTATGGCCGGCTATCTCGAGGTCACGCATGAACTCGGCGACACGGGAAGGTATGGCACCGAAATAATGGTCGTCAAGTTGCTGGTTCTTGGATGAGGCGTGCCCCATAAGAGTACGGCCAGTGATCATCAGATCCGGCCTGGCGGCGTAAAGCGACTCGTCAACAAGGAAATATTCCTGCTCCCAACCAAGATATGAGTACACCCTCTCGACAGAAGGATCGAACAATTTACAAATAGGCAAAGCGGCCTCACCGACAGCCCTCAATGCCTTTTTGAGAGGGGTCTTGTAATCCAGGGCCTCACCAGTGTAGGATATGAACACCGTTGGAATACAAAGGGTGTCATCCATTATGAATACCGGGGAGGTAGGATCCCAGGCAGTGTAGCCCCTGGCCTCGAATGTGGCCCTGATACCACCGTTGGGAAAAGAGGAGGCATCCGGCTCTTGCTGGGCGAGAGACTTCCCGTCAAATTTCTCGATAACCCCGCCCTTACCGTCATATTCGATAAGGGAGTCGTGCTTCTCTGCGGTGCCTTCAGTAAGAGGCTGGAACCAATGGGTGACATGGGTCACATGATGCTGCAACGCCCATTCCTTCATGCCTTCGGCCACCTTGTCGGCGGTGGCGCGATCCAAAGGCTTTCCATTGTCGACACAGTCAAGTAAGGCGGCGAGGGTACTCTCATCCAAGTACTCAGCCATCTTACGACGGTCGAAAACCAACTCGCCGAAATACTCTGACGGCCTCTTTTCGGGTTTCTCAGCAGGAACCGCCTTCTTCTCGAAGGACTCTCTCACGAGGGAAAATCTGTCGATACTCATAACTCTATAGTTCGTTTAATTGTTGGGGATTATTATCTTCTTCAGGAATATATGAAACGGCACAATACGGGCCGACAAACCAATGGTTGTTATTTTCCACGAATTTGGCAAGATCCTCGTCAGAACCAATTTTCCCGGTCCTGGTCACGAGGACAAGAGGACCGTCCGAAACCTTACGACCATCAATCTCAGCCTCTTTAAATGCGTTGAAATCTTTCTGGTAATCAGTCACTCCCCTTCCAAGATAGACTTTCATCGGAAGTGGTCTACGGATCTGGACAGTCGCCACCTCGGCTTCGGACGGAATGGTCTTGCAGAGATTACCGTAACCGATCCAATCATTGGCCTTCGGAATGGCGGAAGAGGCAGTGTACCCGGCCAGAAGCATCGAGGCCCCCACAAACATCAACGCGACACTTGGACTCTTTTTGGAGAATAGGTAATACAAGGAAAACACCATTCCCGAAAGGATCAGCAACAGGGCAAGTTTCAAAGTCCAGGAATCCAAGAATGAATACGGTTCTATAAACTCAGCCAAAGCGGGGAAGGAATTCCTGAAGCACAGGCCGATGAAAACCGCGATAGCCAAAATGGCGATAAAACCGACTGGCACGGCCAACGCCCATGACATCCACTTCTTCCAACCAGTGCGGCGAAGGACCTCCACGAAAAGGAGAACCATGAATGGCATCACCGGGATAAGGTAGATGGCCAGTTTGGAGCTGAACAAGGAAAGCATCACGAGTGTGGAAATGACTGTCACAGAGAAGAATACCTCCCTGTCGCCGCACATGGATTCTTCCTGCCGTTGGCACAGAGAGACGACCAGAGCACCTATCAAGAGGAAGGTGTACGGAACAGCTATATACCAGATGGCGACAAAGTAGTACCAGAAGGGGGCCTTGTGGTAGAAAGAATTAACAGCACGGCCTAACGTCTGATGGATAAGCAGGTTCTCAAGATAGTCCTTGCCACCATCGAGATAGACTCCGGCGAACCACAGGACGCATAGTCCGGCTAGTATCCCCCAGGTCTTCCAACCTAGATATTTCCCGATTTCCCTACCTTGACGTTTGACCAGCAGGAAACAAACAATCACCAAAACAGGCATCAGTATCCCGACAGGTCCTTTGGTGAACAAGGCCAGGAATATCCATATAGGCAAGAGAAAAGATTGCTTCCGCAGGTTACCCGAGCCGGTGTACATCAGCCAGAAAGACCTCAACGCCAACACGATGAACATTGTCATCAGCATGTCCATACGTAGGAAGAAAGAAAGACCGAGGAAAAAGCCGCTGGTCATCATCATGAACGCCACAGCTATCCTGTCCGTCACCTTCTCGAGAGCGGACCAGCGATCCATCACAGCTATGATCACAAACGCGGGAATCAGCGAGAACAGAGATAAAAGAAGCATTGAGTGCTTACCCAGGAGGAGCTTGCACAGCATCACTATCCAAAGATAAAGCGGCGGCTTGTCAGCATAGTTCTCCCCGTCAAGAGTGAAGGCGAACACATTGCCGTTCTCTATCGCCTCATCAGCTATCTGGAGATACCTCAGCTCGTTGTCTGGCGAGAAATCCCTCATTATCATCACCGGAAGAAGGCACAAGGTGATGAAAACGAAGGTGACTACCAGTGGATTCCGGGTCAATATGTTGTCAAACAACGGCTTGCTCATATTCATCCTTCTTTTTGAAACCTATCATAAGGTTCCTCACATAAGCCACAAACCCGAAAGACTGGCCCAGAATAAGCACAGGGTCTTTCCTGAATATACCGTAAGACAAGATCACTCCGGAACCGATCAGGCTGATGATCCAGAAGCCGGCCGGAAGAATGCTCTTTTGACGGCGATGGGAGTAGAACCATTGGTAGATAAACCGCAATGTGAATATCACCTGTCCCGCGGAGCCGAAGATAACAAGCCCTAGAGGTATATTCTCATTTCTGAACATGTTGTCAAAGACTCCTCCGGTATTGTGGAGCAAGAAGACAACCGCGATAACCGGAGTAAGGATCAAAACCGCCCTGACCACCTTCCCGAGCTGCTTCCACATACCTTTCACATCCATATTCCAAAGATAAACGGAATAGGAAATGAGCTGCCCGAGAACTATCGGGAAATCATCCCTCAAAACTCCATAAATGAACATCAGGAAGGCTCCGGCCACGCTGAGTCCCCAATATGCGGCGGGGGAAGTCACTGTATGCTTACGCTCGGAATCAAGCCATTGGAACGCGGTCCTTCCGGCGAAGAAGAACTGCGCGGCAAAGCCGATCAAGTAGACTATCCAATGTGCGACCCCGTGCATCCGTCAATCAATATTACTTTCCGCGATCTTATAATTCAGATACCGTCGTTTCATCCAACGGTAAGTGAAGCAATCAGCCAAAGGCCCCCAGAACCTGTTCCAAAGATGGTATTTTGACTTGCCCGCCACTCGAGGGAAGTGCCTGACTGGCACTTGTTTAAAAGATGCCTCATCTTGAAGGAGCACCAGAGCCGGCAGGAATCTGTGCATACCCTTGAACATTGGTATCCTCTTAGCGACATCAGTATGGATCACCTTCAGCGGGCAACCGGTGTCAACAGCCCCGTCATGAGTCATCATCCTACGAAAACCATTGGCTATCTTTGACTGGGCGTTCTTGAACCATGAGTCTTTTCTTCCAGTCCGTATCCCAATAACCATCGAATATCCGTCAATAGCCTGAAGCAAAAGATTGAAATCCTCAGGTTCCGTCTGGAGATCAGCGTCAATATACCCTACCAGCCCAGACTCAGCATAATCAAAACCAGCCTTCAGGGCGGCAGAGAGACCGGCGTTTTTCTCAAATGAGATATAAAAGAAATCTTGATGCCTCAAACAGATGTCCTTTATTCCAGAAAGACTCCCATCCTTGGATCCATCGTCCACAAACAAGACGCAGGCCTTCCTGGAACTTCCCGGCAAGAAGGCGGACAGACGCTCCTCCAGCCTATGGAGGTTATCTTCCTCATTGAATACGGGAACGATAATCGTAAGCTCGTAGTCCGCTGTCTTATTCATCCTGGGTCAAAACTTCGCGAATTTAATCATTTCCGAGGGATGTTCTTCCAAAAAAACTCGAATACACGCTTGTTGATGTAATCCGAACCGAGGTTATGGGAATGGCCCGGGAGGAACATTTGCTCGAAGTATTTCCCGTTCTTAACCAGCTCAGCCACAACCTGAAGAGTCGAAGCCGGATCAACATTGTCATCCATCTCCCCATTGATCAGCAAGAGTTTCCCCTCCAGCCTCCAGGCGTTGTCCACATTGGAGTTCTCGCTGTACCACGGGCCAATAGGATAACCCATCCACTGCTCGTTCCACCACATCTTGTCCATCCTGTTGTCGTGGCAGCCGCAAAGAGCGACGCCCACTTTATAGAACTCCGGGTAAAAGAGCAGAGCGGAGAGGGTATTCTGTCCGCCAGCCGAATATCCGTATATCCCCACCTCGCTGATATCCAGGAACTTGTACTTTGCGGCAGCGGCCTTTATCCAGAGAATCCTGTCCGGGAAACCAGCATCCTTGATATTCCTCCAGCAGACATCCTGAAATGATTTCGAACGGTTGTCAGTCCCCATTCCGTCTATGCTGACGACGGCATAACCCAGCTCGAGGAGTTTAGAAAAGCGCATCTCGGGACGGAAGTCCTTGACTACGTGGGAGTCATGAGGGCCCGCATAGATATATTCGATGACAGGATACTTTTTCTTTTTATCAAATTTGTACGGGAGATAGATCGTGCCCCAGATGTCGGTAACCCCATCCCTGCCCTTAGCCTTGAAAACGATCGGCATAGTGTAACCTCTCGCGAGGATGCCTGAGATATCCTGTCTCTGGATTTCCATCATCACGGAACCATCTGACACTGAGCGAGCTACACACACATTAGGACTGTCAGGCCGGGAATAGTTGTCCACAAAGGAAGAATAATCCTTGTTGAAACTGACGGTATGGTTCGCGTTCTCGGGAGTCAGGTCCGTAATCCGTCCGGTGGAAAGATCAAAACGAGCCAGATGCTTATTATATGGGTCTTCCCCTTCAGAGGCATGGAGGCCGTTGACATTCATAAGGACATATCCTCCATCCTCGTCCACTTTGTGTATTTCCCTTACATTCCACTCCCCTTTGGTGAGCTGCCTGGTGGATCCGTTCCTGGTGTCAATCATGTAGAGGTGACGCCAGTCGTCCCTTTCGGAAATCCAGAGGATATGGTTTCCATCCTTGAAATAATAGCGGTACAAATCATAATAATACACGAAGGTCTCCGATTTTTCCTCCGCTATAACGCGGCTCTTACCTGTCGAGCCGTCAATAGCTACCAACTGGTATAACTGGTGGCCTCGTTGGTTATATTCAAAAGTGAAGAATTCCGAATCGGGTGACCAGCGGCCCATAGTCAAGAAATACTGGTTCAGCCATTTGCCGGTCTCAAGAGGAATTCCAGTCATTGACTCCACGTCAAACAAAGCGGGGGTCACCTGAGGAAGAGCGTCACCTGGCTTGGCGTAATCCAGCCACTTGTATTCAGGCTGTACCTGGTCTGTGGGACGGGAATTCCTCAGAAGAATCTGCCTCTCCTTTATGACCTCCTTCCTGAATGCCGCCAGTTTCTTGGAATCAGGAGACCAGAGCACCCTGTCATATTTGTCCTGGTCCGTCCCGTCGAAACTGATCTGCCGGCCGGATTCTTTGGAACCCGCTTCCCGAATCCAAATATTGTTATCCCGGAATACGGCCTCAAGCTTCCCGTCAGGTGATTTCACAGGCCTTTTCTCACCCCTCGCGTACATGCTCTCATCGGAAGGGTCATAATAACCTCCACGAAGGTTTTTCCTAAGCTCATCAAGCTCAGACTGAGTCGCTTCCTTGATAGTCTTACTCTTGAGATCGACCTCGAAGACCTTCACGCTGTCAGGAGTCGAAGCGCTGAACAAAAAGGAATCCGAGCCTTTCCATACCGGTTGGACGACCCCATTATAAACTGTCTTTCCAGCCTCGGACAGGAAACCAGTCTTTTTCTCATATAATTCGTCAAAATCCTTCTCAAACGTCTGGGCGGGAAGGAGTGCCGAGAACAGGAAAGCCAATCCAGCCATCAACGGGCGAATGACCTGGGACAATCTTGGGATAGTTGTATTCATAACATGTAAAGATAGGCATTCGCCAGATTTTTTACTATATTTAAGCCATGTTAAGTTACATTCTTTCCACACTTCTGGCGGCGGTGACTGTCGGAGTGTACAATCCAAGGGTACCGGTCATTGTGGACCGTGAGTATAATGTGGTCTCAGAGATTGTGATTCCGAGCGAGAGCGCCCGTCAGGCCTCTGGTGAGGTGGAAATCGCCTTGGAGGGCATTCCAATCAACGCTATCAAAGATATCCGCCTCGTCTACATCGGCACGATATCCCCTATCATGTCGAGGACCAAGTCGAATGTGATGAAGTCGCATTACAATTATTGGGGAGCCGGCCAGGAGGATTGGTACGCCCCCCGGTCAACTTTCATCGAAAGCAAGGTCAAACCGAAATCAGACACTGTAAAGCTTCCTTTCGACAGGCCACTGGTCAAAGGGGATAACCATTTCTATATCAGCCTTAATATTGCCTCCAAAAAGGTGGATTTGGCCAGCACATTCTCTTGTGGTGTGAAGTCAATTACTTTAGACGGGACCAAGGTTTCCATTGATGAAAAAGGCCCCTCTTCTGGAAGGCGTTACGCCCAGGCTTTCCGCAACCATGGTGATGACGGGGTAGACACTTACCGCATTCCTGGCTTGGCCAGAATGAAGTCGGACAATCTTATCGCTGTCTATGACATCCGCTGGAACACGTATTATGACCTCCAAGCTGACATTGACATAGGTTTCCAGACCAGCAAAGATGGTGGACGAACCTGGAGCAAGATGGGAATAGCTCTTGACATGGGTGAATACGGAGGTTTGCCAAAGGACCAGAACGGCACCGGAGATCCCTGCGTGTTAGTCGATGAAGTGACAGGTGACATCTACGTGTTCGCCATCTGGTCACACGGTCTCGAAGGCAAATCCTCGATATTCGCGTCAACGACCGGTTTTGACCCGATAGATGTCGCACAGCTGGTGATGGCTAAGAGCACCGACGAAGGCAAGACCTGGTCCAAGCCAATCAGCATCACACCGTTGGTGAAGGACCCCGCCAGCTCAACCTTGTTCCAAGGCCCCGGATGTGGCATCACGATGTCAGACGGAACCCTTGTCGTTCCGATCCAGGAATGGGACAAAGACAAGGTCCCTTCAGCTGGAATCATTTACAGCAAGGATCACGGAGCCACTTGGCATGTTTCCAATATGGCCGTGAACCACGTTTGCGAGGACCAGGTGGCCGAGATCGCCCCTGGAGTCTTGATGCTGAATATGCGCAATCATGGCAGCGAGGACCGTACAAGGAAGGTTTATGTCTCTTCAGACCTTGGAAATACCTGGACTCCCCATGTCTCAAACGACACTCTGATCGAGCCGGTCTGCCAGGCCAGTATCCTGAAAGCCGGGAATGTCCTCCTGTTCGCCAATCCGGAATCCAAAGTGACCAGGAACATGTTCACAATCAAAGCGAGTGACGACATGGGCAAGACCTGGAACCGGTCACTCCTCCTTGACGAGGAGGGCGGTTGGGGATATTCCTGCATGGCTATGATCGATGACGAGACCATCGGAATCCTCTACGAAGGAAGCCAGTCCCATCTGGTATATCAAATCGTGAAAATCGCCGACATCTAGTTTTCAGACGAACATAGTATTCATCCAGAATTCCTTTTAAAGCTCTCCCTCGGGAGGGCTTTTTTCATCAGTGGAAAAAATTGTGGAAAAAAATGTAAGCGAGTGGAATAAAGTGGAAAATTATTCTTATCTTTGTGGTCAGCGTGAAAGGCGAATTTTAAGACATGATCACATTTATTGGCGAATACACATCGAAGATCGACGACAAGGGAAGAGTTGTCTTCCCGGCGCCATTCAAGTCTTTGATGGATCCCGAAGGTGACATGAGGTTTGTGGTGAAGAAAGACATCTTCACATCCTGCCTCGAGATGTACACCTTCGAGGAATGGGAGCGCCAATCCGAGAAGGTCAAGTCGAAACTTAACATCTTTAATCGTGCTCACGCCGCTTTCTGGAGAGAGTATATGCGTGGCCGCGCCGTGGTCGAACCTGACCCGAAGCTCGGACGCGTCTCGATCCCCAAGAAGCTTCTGGAGTCCATTGGTGTAACGAAAGAGGTAGTCTTCTCGGGCAACGATTACAAGATAGAGATCTGGGCCAAGGAAAATTATGAGGCCAGCGAGATCTCGAACGAGGAATTCTTGAATATTGCCGGCCAGCTATCTCAAGAGAGGTAGGAGGGAGGTCAATGTCTGTTTACCATACTCCGGTCATGTTCGGCGAGACGCTTGACGCTCTCGTCAAAAACCCTTCAGGAATATACGCTGACGTCACATTCGGAGGCGGTGGTCACACCGCCGGAATCCTTTCACGCTTAAATGAAGACGGTCACGTCATCGCCTTCGATCGTGACGCCGACGCTTTAAAGAACAGCATCGACGACAAGAGGCTGACCTTGGTACGGGGAGACTTCCGTTTCATCCGGAACTTCATTCTCCAGATCGCCCATGAGAGGGAGGATCTCAGAGAAAGGCTTGAGGATGGCTTGGACGGCATCCTGGCCGATCTCGGAGTCTCATCCCACCAGTTCGACACCGCTGACAGGGGCTTCTCTTTCAGGTATGACGCTCCACTTGACATGAGAATGAACCAGGAGGGCGGGCAGACGGCGGCCGACGTGGTAAATGAGTATCCGCAAGAAGATTTGGAGAGGATATTCAGGATCTACGGCGAGGTCGAGAACTCAGGGAAAGTGGCGGCGCTTGTTGCCTCGGCCAGGGCAAATGCCAGGATCGAGACAACAGGGGACCTTGACAAGGCGATCGCCCCGGTCTTGCCGAAATTCGCCGAGCACAAGTACCTCGCGAAGGTCTACCAGGCCTTGAGGATCGAGGTCAACCATGAGATGCGCTCCCTGGAGAAATTCCTCGAGGGCGCTCCCGCCACCCTCAAGGAAGGAGGATTGCTGGCGGTCATAACTTACCATTCCCTGGAAGACAGGATGGTAAAGAATTTCATCAAGTGCGGAAGGATCGACGGGAAGGAGAACAAGGACATGTTCGGAGTAGTGATAGCGCCTCTGGAGGCGGTGAACAGGAAGCCTGTCACCCCGGAAGAGGACGAGATCGCGTCCAACACAAGGGCTAGGAGCGCCAAGCTCCGGGTAGCCAGAAAGAAGACCCAAAACGGAGGAAGATAAGATGCTGGGAGAGAAGGAACATAGGAAATGGAAACTGGCCGATGTGGGTCTGTGGCTCAAGAACGCCTTCCTGGCGGCCATCAGGGGTGAGTTCCTCCTGAGACTTCATGTGGGCAAGTATTTTATCCACATCCTCTACACGTTCTTCCTCTTCTGGGTCAGCATCTGGCTGAGCCTCAAGATCGAGAAGACGCTCACGAGGGTGGAAGAGAACCGGAAGGTCCTGCAGGACACTGAGATATATCATGCCCAGAAGACCGTTGAGCTTGCCTCGATGGGCAGGATGAGCAAGATTGAAGACATGTTGCGGGAAAAGGGATCAGCTCTGACTATCCCCCAGAAACCCGCCGATAAGATAAAATAGGACAAAGAGATGGCGACACAGAGTCAGAATTCGACAAAGAAGGAGAGGGACAGGATTGGAATGATCCTGTACTACCTCTATGCCGCCTTCCTGATCCTTTCGGTGGTCTTGGTAGGCAGGATCGCCTATATCCAGTGGTTCTGGAAACCCGACAAGACCATTGAGAAATATTTCAGGCCGACCAGCTCGAAATCCGTCATCGACCCTGAGCGAGGCGCGATCATCGGCTGCGACGGAAAACTCCTCGCGATGTCCACTCCCTTGTACGAGCTTTACATGGACTGCACTGTCCGCAAGGATTACTTCAAGGAGCAGGGTTCCGATAGCAAGAAACTGGAGGACGAATGGCAGGCGAAGGCCAAACAATTCGCCAAAGGCCTGGCCGCCGAGATGGGCGCTGATGGGGAAAACTACTGGAAAATGATCCAGAAAGGCCGCAAGGATGGTAACAAGTACATGCGGCTCGGCCACCCCATTGACCGGGAGACTCTTCTCCGCATCCAGAAACTCCCCTTGATGGAAGAGGGACAGTACCGCAGCGGAGTCATTGTCGTGAAGAAGGATTCCCGCCAATATCCATACGGAAAGCTTGCCGTCAGGACGATCGGCTATGTCAAGGACAACAGCAACTCCAACGGTAACAACCACATAGGTCTGGAAGGAAAATATGATTATGTCCTCCACGGGAAGGAAGGAGAAATGTGGCTCAGACCTACCGACAACAAGGAGAGGATCCAGAACTATGACAGCCTCTATGTCAAGCCCGAAGATGGTTTAGACGTGAGGACTACCCTCGACATCACGATGCAAGACATCGTCGACAGAGCTCTCCGCAGGCAGATTGAGGAGGACAAGTCTATCGAAATGGGTTGTGCCGTATTAATGGATGTCAAGACCGGAGCGATCCGTTCTATGGTCAATCTCGTCAGGGATTCCACCGACTGGAGCCTCAACGAGACTTACAACATGGCGATCGGACTAAGCTCCGAGCCCGGTTCAGTATTCAAGGCCACAACCTTGATGACCGCCCTTGAGGACGGTGTGATCAAATCTTTGGATGACCGCATCCCGACCAACAACGGAATCATCCCAGGATATCCTCAGGACGACCATGTGATCGGAATGAAGGACATCTCTATCCTCCACGGATTCGAGATTTCCTCCAACTACGTGTTCCGTTATCTGGCGGTTAAGAACTACGCCGACAATCCCAAGAAGTTCCTTGACAAACTATATCTCTACAAGTTGGGCCAAGCCTTCGATTTCGACCTGGACGGCCTCCAAGTGCCGGAGATACCCAATCCGGACTCCCCTATATGGAGTCCTACCGACTTGGGTTCCGTAGCCATGGGTTACGCTGTCAAAGAGACTCCCCTACACATCCTTACCTTCTACAACGCTGTGGCGAACAAGGGAAAGATGATGAAGCCTTACCTTGTGGAGAGCATCGAGAAGAACGGGGTCGTCAAGACCAAGAAGGGACCGTCAGTCCTCAACGCCTCTATTTGCTCGAAAGCCACCGCCGACACCTTGCTCAGGGCAATGAAGGCTGTGACCCAGGATGGTGGAACCGCCGCCCGCAGACTCGGAGGAGCGAAGATGCAGGTGGCCGGCAAAACCGGAACATCAAGACAGGTCCTTTCGGGAGAAGAAATCAAGAAATACGGAATGCAGAATCCCTATGTCACAAGGGATGGCAGTTATCACAACCTGGCCACCTTCGTGGGATTCTTCCCGGCTGACGCTCCCAAATACAGCGCCATCATCTGTCTCAAATCTTTCCTGATCAGAGGAAGTGTATATGGCGGTGTGCTGCCAGCGGCGGCAATGAGAGAGATCGTGGACGCTCTTTATTCGCTCGATCCTTCTTGGGGTGAGACCCTTGAGCCCAAGACCACCATACCGAAGATGGAGGTCCAGACGGCCATGGCTTCCTTCGTTGATCCGAAGGAGCCTGTAGTGCCGGATGTTAAGGGATTGGGGCTTAAGGACGCCATGTACATGATTGAGAACAGTGGTTTGAAGTGCATATATTCCGGGACAGGCCATGTGACCTCGCAGGTCCCCAAGGCCGGGCAGAAGGTCGCCCCGGGAACAAGTGTGACAATTGGATTGAAATGACGCTTAGGGATATCATAAAAGATTGCGGAGTTATCGATGTCAAGGGAAATCTTGATATCAGGATAACCGCTGTGACCGACGACTCGAGGAAAGTGTCGGAAGGAGCTCTGTTCGTGGCAGTTAAAGGCCACGGAGCCGATGGCCATGCCTTTATAGCCAAGGCTATCGAGGCAGGTGCCGCGGCAGTTGTTTATGAAGAAGGACAAAATGAAGGATCTGTCACGTTTGTGAAGGTCGCCTCTTCCCGCCATGCGGTCGCTATTATAGCCGCCAATTTCTATGACAACCCGTCGAGGAAACTCTCCCTTGTGGGCATTACCGGGACCAACGGCAAGACCACCACTGTCACTCTCCTCTACCAACTGTTCATGGCCCAGGGATATAACTGCGGACTTCTCTCCACGATAGCCAATTACGTCGGGACCCGCCGTTCCGAGACCGCGAACACCACAGCTGATCCTATCACCATCAATTCCCTTATGGCAGAGATGGTGGAAGCGGGCTGCGAGTATTGCTTCATGGAGGTCAGCTCGATCGGTGTCGAGCAGGAGAGGGTATCCGGGCTGGACTTCAAGGTCGGAATATTCTCCAACCTCACCCACGACCACCTTGACTACCACGGCACCTTCGCCGAATATCTACGCTGCAAGAAGTTGTTCTTCGACAACCTCAGCCCCAAGGCCACCGCGATAATCAACATTGATGACCATCACGGTGAGGTCATGGTTCAGAACACCAAGGCCAAGGTCATGACCTTCTCATGCAAGGGCCTGGCCGACCACACCTGCCGTGTACTTGAGGAAAGCTTCGAGGGAATGCTCCTCCGGATTGACGGTCGAGAGGCCTGGACAAGGCTTGTCGGAAGGCATAACGCCAGCAACATCCTCGCGATTTACAGTGCGGCGATGGCTCTGGGAGCCGACCCGGAAGAGACACTGGTCGCCATCAGCAAGCTTGAGCCCGCTCCGGGAAGACTGGAGGTAATGAGAGGTCCGAAAGATCTCTCGGTCGTGATAGACTATGCCCACACTCCTGACGCCATGGACAATGTCCTTAAGACCCTCCGGGAAATAGACAGGGGCAAGGAGCTCATCTGCCTTTTCGGCTGCGGAGGCGACCGTGACAGGACCAAACGCCCGGAAATGGCGGCCGTGGCAGAGAAATACTCCGACAGGATAATAGTGACCTCAGACAATTCCCGCACAGAGAGGACTGAGGACATTCTCGAAGAGATCAAGGCAGGATTCAGCCCAGTCGGCTTGTCCAAAGCCATATTCATCCCGGACAGGAAAGAGGCCATCAGAGCGGCGATTATGTTCGCCTCAAAAGGCGCGTCGATCCTTCTCGCCGGAAAAGGACACGAGACCTACCAGATCATCGGAACCGAAAAGCGCCATTTTGACGAGAGAGAGGTTGTCTCGGAAGTGTTCAAATCAATGGAAACAATTGAAAAATAGAAGTTTATAATGATATACCACCTGTTCCAATATCTCCAGCGTTACGACATCCCCGGACAGAGGCTTTTCACCTACCTGTCCTTCAGGGCGATGTTGACCAGCGTCACCGCGATGCTTATCGCCTTCTTCATCGGTAAATGGATTATCTCCTGGCTTCAGAGAAAGCAGATCGGAGAGACAATCAGGGATCTCGGACTCGAGGGTCAGATGCAGAAGAAAGGCACCCCGACAATGGGTGGAATCATCATTATCATCTCGATAGTCGTTCCGGTGCTGCTGTTCTGCGACCTTACCAATGTCTATCTCCAGCTTCTTCTTTTCACGACACTGTGGTGCGGGGCTCTCGGTTTCGCTGATGACTATATCAAGGTGTTCAAAAAGAACAAAGAAGGCCTGCATCCGAAGGTCAAGCTCCTGGCCCAGATGATTCTCGGCCTCGCGGTAGGCATGACCGTATGGCTCAGCAACGACATAGTCATCAGGGAGAAAGTCCCTGTGGAAGCAGGTGTGGCCAATGTGGTCGAGAAAGGCAACAGGAACTCCCTCAATGTTGATTCCGAGACACTTATCGCCCAGGATTCCGGCTGGAAAATGGAGAATGTCGTGAAGAGTACGACAACCACAATCCCTTTTGTGAAGGGACATGAGTTCGATTACAAGTGGCTCTCCCCTTTCAAGGGCAGATGGGGTTGGTATTGCAAATGGGCGATATATGTCCTTATGATAGTCATAGTGATCACCGCCTGTTCCAACGGAACCAACCTGACTGACGGCATGGATGGACTGGCGGCAGGCACCAGCGCGATTGTCGGAGTAGTCCTGGGCGTGCTGGCCTGGGTCGGAGGCAACCTCCTCAACTCAGACTATTTGAATATCATGTATATTCCAGGCAGCGGTGAGATCGCCGTGTTCATGGCCGCGTTCGTTGGAGCGCTTATGGGCTTCCTGTGGTACAACTCGTATCCGGCTCAAGTGTTCATGGGCGACACCGGAAGCCTCACGATCGGAGGAATCATCGGAGTTGGCGCCGTCCTGATGCGTAAGGAGCTTCTCCTTCCCATCCTTTGCGGGATATTCCTTGTGGAGTCGCTTTCTGTCATTATGCAGAGGACTTATTTCAAATATACAAAGAAGAAATACGGAGAGGGCCGGAGGATATTCAAGATGAGTCCCCTCCACCACCATTACCAGAAAGAAGGCATCCCGGCGCTGATCCAGAAACCGGTCCATGCCATCCCCGAGGCGAAGATTGTCGCCCGCTTCTGGTTGATAGGGATAATATTGGCAGTCGCCACGTTGGCGTTGTTGAAACTGAGATAATAAAGAATAAACGATAATATGAGCAGGATTGTAGTATTGGGAGGAGGAGAAAGCGGAGTCGGAGCCGCTGTTCTCGCGAAAGTTAAAGGATTTGACGTCTTTCTCTCGGATAACGGAGAGATCGCCGGGCATTATGCCGACGACCTCCGCAAATGGGACATTCCCTTCGAGCAGGGAGGGCACACCGAGGATCTTATCCTCAACGCCGACGAGGTCATCAAGAGCCCCGGCATCCCCAGCACCGTGCCTATGGTCAAGAAACTGGAGGCACAGGGAACCCCTATTCTCTCCGAAATAGAGTTCGCGGGACGTTACGACAGCGCCAAGAAGATATGCATAACCGGAAGTAACGGGAAGACCACAACCACTTCCCTGATTTATTATCTTCTCCAGAACGCCGGCCTGAATGTCGGCCTTGGAGGGAATATCGGAAAGAGCTACGCTTATCAGGTCGCTACCGAACATTTTGACTATTACGTACTGGAAATCAGCAGCTTCCAGCTGGATAACTGCTATGATTTCCATCCCGATATAGCTATCATCACTAACATTACCCCCGACCATCTGGACCGCTACGGCTACCAGTTGGAGAATTATGTCAAGGCCAAGTTCAGGATCACCCGTAATCTCAGCCCGGACGATTGCTTCATCTTTGACTCCGATGACGAGATCACAATCGACCATCTCAACAAGATTATCCTCTCCGCCAAACGTCTGCCTTTCACTCAGAAGACTGAGGTCGAGCAGGGAGCCTTCCTGAAGGATGACAAGATCGTAGTCAGATATGAGGATGAGGAATGCGACATATTCCTCAAGGAACTTGCCCTTGGTGGAAAGCACAACATCTACAATTCAATGGCCGCCGCTTTGGCCGCCAAGGCATCCGGGATCGACAACCAGGTAATACGCGAGTCGCTGGCGACCTTCCAGCCGGTCGAGCATAGGCTGGAGCCGGTGCTGAGCATCAAAGACGTGCTGTATATCAATGACTCAAAGGCCACCAACGTGGATGCCGCATGGTATGCGCTGGAATGCCAGAGCAAGCCGGTAGTGTGGATTGTCGGTGGTAAGGACAAGGGTAACGACTACGATGTTCTCAAAGGTCTTGTCAAAGACAAGGTAAAGGCTATCGTCTGCCTGGGAGTCGACAACAGCAAGATCCGCGAGGCTTTTGAGGGGATTGTCGGCGGAGACAAATTCGTTGAGACCCGTTCAGCGCAAGATGCCGTGAAGGAAGCCAGCAAATTCGCCGAAGCCGGTGACGTCGTGCTGCTCAGCCCTTGTTGCGCCAGCTTCGACCTGTTTACCAGCTATGAGGACAGGGGCCGCAAGTTCAAAGAGGCGGTGAGAATGCTTTAGGAATATTCAAGGATATGGCAGGAGAGAAGAAAAAGAGCACATTCTGGAACTTCTTCGACAATCTCGAAGGGGATAAGGTCGTGTGGATGATAGCATTGTTACTGATGCTGATCTCCATCGTGGCCATTTTCTCCTCCACATCCCAGCTGGCCATTTCCCAGAACACATCCAGGATGGCCATCGTGACGGAGCAGATCAAGATTTCCATCCTCGGGTTGGCGCTCATCATCCTTTGCTACAGCATCAGGAGCATCGGTTTCTTCAGAGTCTTCTCTCAGCTTGGGTACACTATCTCGATGTTTTTCCTCATCATTCTGGCGACCCACAAGCAGATCGGCCCCATAAAGCCTATCATGGTCAACAGCGCCTGGAGAATCGTCCAGATAGGAGGATTCCAGGTACATGTGTTCGAGATAGTCAAGGTGGCGATGGTGATGTACCTCGCTTGGGCAGTGAACGCCTACAGAAATGACAAGTTCAGGATAGCCAACCTGTTAGGCAAGAAATATAAATTCTGGAACAAGCCCCTTGTCAAGAAGATCGTCTACATCTACTTCCCGATATTCACGGTTTGTATCGGAATCATGGTCGGAAGCCTCTCCAGCACCATATTCATCGGAGGCATAATGTTCGTCACCATCCTGATCGGAGGCATCAGCGTCAAGGAACTGATTCTTCCTGGAGTGGTCGCCGTGGGAGTGCTGGCGGCCTGCTTCGGGATCAACGCGATCTCGCCCGACGACCACAAGCCCTTCCCCCATCTTGAATCAGCCAAGAATCGAGTCACCTCAGACAGCATCGACAACCAGATCGAGATACTCAGGACAGAGCCCAGGAACAGCAAGAAGTTCCAGGAGACTCTCGACAAGATGAAGCAGCCGGTCAGCGCCAAGATCGCCATCCATGAGGGAGGCCTGATAGGCAAAGGACCCGGGCGAAGCACCCAGAGATATGTCGTCCCGATCATGTTCGAGGACTACATGTTCAGTTTCATCGTGGAGGAATATGGTCTCCTTGGAGGAATACTTGTCATAATCCTTTATATCAGCCTGTTGGCCAGAGGATCCATCATAGCCAGAAACTGCGACAACCACTTCGCCAAGACAGCCGTGGCAGGCCTCGTGCTGCTGATCACCGGACAGGCGATGATGCACATAATGATCAACTGTGATCTCGGCCCGCTGACAGGACAGACCCTGCCGCTTGTGAGCCATGGCAACTCATCCTTCTTGATGTTCAGCCTGGCCTTCGGTATAATCTTGTCTATCAGCAAGATGGCGAGAAGGAAAATAGCTAGGGAAGCGGAGAGAGCCGCTCCTCTCGTGGAGCATGACCAGAATGATGAGATCGAGAGCAGGCTCGACGATCTGGATGTGCTGGACACTGGAACTGACGACCAAAACAACGAATAAGATCATGGAATACAAAGCGTTGAGAGTCATAATTAGCGGAGGAGGCACGGGAGGTCACATCTTCCCCGCGGTCTCTATCGCCAACAAACTGAAGGAACTCAATCCAGAAACTGAGATCCTTTTCGTGGGAGCGGAGGGCAAGATGGAGATGGAGAAGGTTCCTGCTGCCGGATACAAAATCATCGGCTTGCCGATCACCGGCCTTCAGCGCCAGCTGAACCTGAAGAATATTATCAACGACTTGACCGTGCCTTTCAGAGTTCTCTCGAGCATCCGGAAGGCAAGACATATAATAAAGGAGTTCAAACCCCAAGTGGCGATCGGAGTCGGAGGCTATGCCAGCGCTCCCCTGCTGATGGCCGCCACCAAGATGGGAATCCCCGCCCTTATCCAAGAGCAAAACGGATTCGCGGGCTTGACCAACAAGAGATTGGGAGACAAAGTCCAATGCGTCTGTGTCGCCTACGAAGGGATGGATAGGTTCTTCCCGAAAGACAAGATAGTGATGTCCGGCAATCCTATCAGGAGCGTATTCGTACCTTGCACTCCTGAGATGAAAGAAGCCGGGGTTAAGGAATATGGCCTGGATCCCGCGAAGAAACACATTTTCATTGTGGGAGGAAGCCTCGGTAGCGCCAAGTTCAACGCCTGTATGCGGGACTGGATCTCGAGGGGTTGCCCCGGAGGAGAAGGAACCGACGTGTTATGGCAGTGCGGAAAGTACTATAAATCAAGTATTGACGCCTTCATGAACGAGGAACTTGCCAAGAATCCGAAACTCTCGGAGACTGTCAAATATTCCGACTTCATAGGAAAAATGGAGCTGGCCTATGCGGCGGCTGATGTGGTCATTTCCCGCTCTGGAGCCAGCAGCGTATCGGAACTTTGCGCCGCGCACAAGGCGGTTGTGTTCGTTCCTTCGCCCAATGTCGCCGAGGATCACCAGACCCACAACGCCATGGCTCTGGTGAACAGGGATGCCGCCATGATAGTGAAGGATGCGGAGGCGATGGAGAAAATGATCCCCACGGCACTGGAGCTCCTGAAGGATCCCGCCAAGATCAAGACGCTTGAGGAGAACGCCGGACAGATGGCTCTACCCGATGCGGCGATGACAATAGCCGATGAGGTCTACAAACTCGTATAAAAGACATGTCAGAGTATTCAAAGATATATTTTATTGGAATAGGCGGTATCGGAATGAGCGCCATAGCGAGGTATTACAAGAAAAAAGGATACCCCGTGGCCGGTTACGACAGGACACCTTCCGACCTCACCCATGAGCTCGAGGAAGAGGGCATATATGTCCATTACACCGACGATCCCGATTACATTCCGAAAGATGTGGCCTCCACCCTTGTGGTCTACACTCCTGCGGTTCCGGATGATCTCGGGGAGATGGTATATGTCAGGGAACATGGCTACACTCTTGTGAAACGGTCCAGAATGCTCGGTGAGCTGTCCGCCGGACAAACCTGCCTGGCGGTCGCCGGCACCCATGGGAAAACCACCACCAGCACGATGATCGCCCACATCCTGACTGAGACCGGCACCGGATGCTCCGCTTTCCTCGGAGGAATCTCCAAGAACTACGGGACCAACCTGCTCGTCAGCCAGAATCTGGTCTTCGTCGCCGAGGCCGATGAATATGACAGGTCATTCCTCCAGCTCCATCCGGCGGTGGCGGTCATCACGGCGATGGACGCCGACCACCTTGACATCTATGGCACCCATGAGGAATACTGCAAGGCCTTCAAGGCTTTCGCCTCACAGGTCTCACGGACAGTTATAGTGAAAAAGGGACTGGACATCACTCCAGCCGACACTAATGCCAAGATACTCACTTACAGCTACGACGATACCTCGGCTGACTTTTATGCGGTGGGAGCGAAACCCGACGAGCTGGGCCATTATGTTTTCGATATAGTCTACCCTGGAGGCGTGATCAAAGATGTGCGGTGCGGGATTCCGGGATGGGTCAATGTCGAGAACAGCGTCGCGGCGGCGGCCGTTTGTCTTACGCAAGGCCTGGTTCCAGACGCGGTAAAGGAGTCGATCGGCACATTCCTCGGAGTCAAACGAAGACTTGACGTCCATGTCGCCAGCCCGAAGCTGACTTACATAGACGATTACGCGCACCACCCGAGAGAACTCTCGAGCGCGATCTCCTCAATAAAGGCGATGTATCCTGGAAGGAAGCTGACAGCTATTTTCCAGCCACATCTTTTCACCAGGACCAGGGACTTCGCCGCCGAGTTCGCGGAGTCTCTGAGCGCGGTCGACAAACTTATATTGCTGGATATTTATCCAGCTCGTGAGGAGCCGATTCTTGGAGTGACGTCAGAGATCATATTCGACAAGGTTACAGCTCCCGAGAAGGTGTTACTGAAGAAAGAGGAGTTGATGGAATATATTAAAGATGAGCCACTTGATGTGCTGGCTACCTTCGGGGCCGGGAACATCGACAGGTTCATCGAGCCTATTGCGGAAATGCTTGAAGAAAGGTTAAGGAAATGAAAAAAGGACTCAGGATAGCCATAATCGCCGGATTAGCCTGTGCGCTGGCCCTTCTCATCCTCATGATATTCGGGATGAACGGGATCCGTAAGCGCCAGCTGACCTGCGGTGGAGTCAATGTCGAGTTCGCCGACGGCTACAATTTCGTGACCGCCGATGACATCGCCGGCTACCTGGACAGTGAATACGGAGCCTACATCGGCCAGCGGCTGGACAGCGTCGACCTTGCCAAGGTTGAGCGGATCCTTGACGGAAAGAGCGCCATCCTTAAGACCGAGGCCTACACCACCGCCGACGGAATGCTGAATGTCAAGGTGTTCCAGAGGGAACCTGTGGTAAGGTTCCAGAAAGGCGACAACGGTTTCTACGCAGACGAGAGAGGGTTCCTTTTCCCTCTGCAAAGCAATTACACCTCTCAAGTGCCGATAATTGACGGAGAGGTCCCGCTTACCTTCGCCAGTGGCTATAAAGGGGAGCCAGTCTCTGAGAAAGAGAGGGTTTGGCTTAAGGAAATAATTGACCTAGTGAACTTTATGCAAGAATCCAAGACTTGGGCGGAGAACATCAGCCAGATTTCTGTCAGACCAGACGGAGATCTGGTGATGGTGCCGAGGCAGGGCAAGGAACTCTTCATTTTCGGCCAACCGGACGGTTTCGAGGAAAAGTTCTCCAAGATGGGGAAATACTATACGACAATATTGCCTCAGAAGGGGGAAGGATATTACTCCACGGTCAATTTGAAATACAACGATCAGATAATCTGCAGAAAATAAAAATATGGAAGAAAGGTACATAGCGTCAGTCGACTTGGGCACGTCCAAACTGGCGGTCTGCGTGGCGAGGATACTGGGCCATGATGTCCAGGTGATTTACTACAAGGAAACTCCCTCCGAAGGAATCCGGTACAGCTACGTCAACAATCCCGGCAAGGTGGAGAATGTCCTCCGGGATGCTCTCTCACAAGCCCAGCAGGAGCTCAAGATCAAGATCCAACAGGTGATTGTCGGCCTGCCACGCTATTATGTCAGGCAGGAAAACGCCTCCGCGAGCATGGACAGGACGGATCCCGACAACCAAATCGAGGAAGGAGAGGTCAGGACATTGAAGTCCATGGCTCTCGAGGAATATCCTTTGAGCGATTCCAAGAACGAGGTGATCTATGGGGCCGTCGCTCAATCTTTCTCTACGGAAGACAGCCTGAACGAGCTGGAGAATGACATCGTTGGAATGACAGCCGAGAAACTCGAGGGCAATTTCAAGGTCTTCATCGGCAGCAGGAGGCATTCGATCAATATCGACAATGTCTTCAACAGCATGGGGATCGCCATCGCGAAGAAGTATTTCACTCCCGGAATCACGGCCAGGGCCGTCTTGAAAGAGGAGCAGATGGAGAATGGTGTGGCCCTTATCGACATTGGTGCCGGTGTGAGTTCCGTGACCATATTCAAAGGCAAGATAATGAGGTACTATGCCGCTATTCCTTTCGGCGGCAACAGTATTACAAGGGACATAAAGACTGAATGCAACTTCTCATTTGACCTGGCCGAGAACATAAAAAAGGCCTATGGAGCTTGCATGCCCGGCAAGCTTTCAGCCCTCGGAGAGAAGTCGATCCAGATCGTTGACGAGAATGACGAGCCTACGGCCCAAGTAGGCGTCAAGTATATCTCTGAAATCATCACCGCGAGGATGAAAGAGATCATAGAGGCCCTTCTGTACCACATCCAGGCCAGCGGATACGCCAGTGAGGATCTGCTGAGGGCCGGAGTCGTGGTCACCGGTGGAGGCGCCGAGTTGGTCAATTGCGCTAACTATATCAAGGAACTCTCGGGATATTCAGTCAAAGTAGGATACCCGAGGAGATTCTTCTCATGCGAGGGCTGCGCGGAAGCCACAGAGGCATCGGCGGCGACTTCGATGGGTATGATCCTGGCCGCCAAGGGTGACCAGCTGCTGAATTGCGTAAAAGAGGCTCCCGCGCGCAGGTACTGGACCGCCCCGAAACCAGCACCGGAGATGGCTCAACCTGAAGTCACAGTCACAGAGCCTGATGAGGTGACCGCGGAGACACAACCAGTTGAGGTGGTCGATGAACCGAAACCTGTCGAGGAACCCGCGATCGAGGAGTCTGTGATAGCGGCGCAAGATGACGGTCCCACAGTGTTTGACGAGTACACTCCGGAGGAGATCAAGGAGGCAAAGAACCGCAAGCGTGAGAAACCGGTAAAGGAGCGCAAACCTATATCCAGGCCTAAGTTCACCTGGCTCAAACACATACAGAACACCATCAGTAAGGCCGCCGGGGACATATTCGACGGCATGGAAAACGAGGAAATATAAAAAAGCATAGTCATGGGAGACATTGAGAAATTCGACGTAGCCGACAACAGCGATTGGACTCCTATCCAGTCGATGATCAAGGTCATCGGAGTTGGCGGAGGCGGTTGCAACGCTGTCAACTACATGTTCCGTGAGAACGTGGAGGGTTGCAGTTTCATGGTGTGCAACACCGACAGGCAGGCTCTTGAGGAGAGTCCTGTCCCGATCAAGATTCATATCGGCCGCAACGCCCTCGGAGCCGGCACTGATCCCACAAAAGGCCGTAACGCCGCTCTCGAAGCCCAGGAGCAAATCGAGAAAGTGGTTTTGAACGAGGGTACCCAGATGCTTTTCATCACCGCCGGAATGGGTGGAGGCACCGGAACTGGAGCAGCTCCCCAGATCGCCAAGATGGCCAAGGATAAAGGTATCTTGACTGTCGCCGTGGTGACCATTCCCTTCGAGAACGAAGGAGACATGGCTCTCTCAAGGGCTATTGACGGCATCCACGAGCTGGTGAAGAACGTGGATAGCCTCCTGATAATCAATAACGAGAAGCTCTATGACTTTTTTGGCGGCCTGCTGATCCACGACGCCTTCCCGAAGGCGGACGAGGTCCTGGCGACCGCGGTAAGGGGCATAACCGAGATCATATCCAAACCCGGCTACATCAATGTCGACTTCGAGGACATCAAGACCATGATGAAGAATAGCGGCATGGCTCTGATGGGCTGTGGAATCGGGTCGGGCGAAAACCGTATCGAAGAGGCTGTCCAAGGCGCTCTTCACTCTCCCCTGCTCAACGATTTCGATCTCACGACAGCGAAGAATCTCCTCGTGAACATCACCTGTGGGAAGAATGAGAACGGACTCACGATGGACGACCTGAAAGAGATCAACGCAAAGATAGCTGACTACACAGGCAACGTCGTCAACAAGTTCAAGACAGGTTTGGTTTGGGAGACTGATCCTGAGATTGGAGATAAAGTCAAGATCACAGCCATCGCTACCGGGTTCAAAGTCAACGACTTATCAAAGATAACAAAGACTGATCTCGGTAATCTGATCATAATCGGAAAGGACTTCAAGTTCGAAAAGAAAAACATGGTGGGGGCCGAGGAAGTCAATATTTCCGACCTGCCGAGCGGGATGAAAATGATAGGTTACAATGCCGCTGACAATGTCAAGAGATATCATTTCGACCCGGACAAGAAGCCGGTTCTGGCTGTTGAACACGGGGATAGCATAGGTGAGTTAGAGAGCGTTCCGGCCATCAAGAGGACGGTGCGCCAGGAGAAGGAGAACAATTAAAGATATTCATTGATGGAAAGAAGGACAAGAGTGAGGTTCGCGCCTAGCCCTACAGGCCCTCTCCACATGGGAGGAGTCAGGACGGCGCTTTACAATTACCTTTACGCCAAGCAGAAAGGCGGAGATTTCATAATCAGGATCGAGGACACCGATTCCAACAGGTTTGTCCCTGGTGCCGAGGAATATATCATCGAGGCCTTGAATTGGTGCGGAATCATTCCCGACGAGGGAGTGGACAAGGACGGGAAGGTCGTAGAGACCCCTTCCCCGAGGCATCCGCACGCGCCTTACCGCCAGAGCCAACGCAAACCCATATACCGGAAATATGCCGAGCAACTGATCGCCAACGGTTACGCATACTACGCCTTCGACACTCCTGAGGAGCTTGAGAAAGCCCGTTCGGATGCCGAAGCCTCGAAAGAGACCTTCATTTACAACCAGGTCACGAGGATGAGTATGCGCAACTCCCTCACCCTTCCTTCGGATGAGGTAGAGAGACTGCTCGCCGAAACCACCGGCTGGACCATACGTTTCAAGATGCCAGTGGACACTGTCGTCAAGATGGACGACCTTATCCGTGGCCATATCGAGGTCAACACAGACACTCTGGACGACAAAGTCCTATGGAAGAGAGCGGATGAGCTTCCGACATATCACCTCGCCAATATCGTGGATGACCACCTGATGGAGATCTCCGAGGTCATCCGCGGTGAGGAATGGCTACCTTCGCTCCCCTTGCATTATATGCTTTACAAGGCGTTCGGCTGGGAGGACACGATGCCTCGTTTCGCCCACTTGTCACTTCTGTTGAAGCCGGTCGGCAACGGCAAGCTCAGCAAGAGGGACGGAGACAAGATGGGGTTCCCGGTATTCCCTCTCCGTTGGACAAAACCGGAGGGAGAGACCTCCAGAGGCTATCGCGAGGACGGTTACTTCCCGGAGGCTTTCGTGAATATGCTCGCCATGCTGGGCTGGAACCCGGGCGACGACCGAGAGATGTTCTCAATGGAGGAACTCATCGGGGCGTTCTCTCTCGACAAGGTTCAGAAGGCCGGAGCGAAGTTCAATCCTGAGAAAGCGAAATGGTACAACAGGGAATATCTCCGCATGAAGAGTGACGAGGAACTAACTGATCTGCTGGTGCCTGTGCTTGAGGAGCATGGGATCAACATCGTTGAATGCCCCAAGTGCGCCCTCACTGCCGGAGCCGAGTTCAACGTGGCTGGAGGAGACCTGGAAAAACATATATTCACAAAGGATTATGTCCAGAGCGTGGTGGCCTTCACAAAGGAGCGAGCCACTTTCGTAAATGACTTCTGGACAATAGCTTCCTATCTGTTCGTGGCTCCTCGTGATTTCGAGCGGTTCGGTATCAAGGCCGGAGCGGCCGTAGAGCAAACCGAACAGAAGCGTCCGGTCGACCCTCGGGCGAAAGTGTATGATGACGCACTGACAGCCCCTTATCTGGCTAAGGATGTGGACAAGTTCTGGAAGCCGGAGATTGTCGAGATGGTATTGAAGGTCGGGGACTTCATCAAAGGTTTTTCGGGAGAATGGACCGTCGAGGAAGTCGAGAAGGGCATTGAAGAGTTTATCAAAGGAAATGAATGGCCTATGGGCAAGGTGATGAACGCCATTCGCCTGGCTCTGGCCGGCAGCGCCAGCGGACTCGGTATTGCTGACATAGTCGCGCGCATTGGGAAGAAAGAGACCGCGGCTCGTCTGGAAAGCGCTGTCTCTAAGCTAAATAATTGATTTATCCGGGGAACATACGGCTTATAGCTAGTGACCTTGACGGCACTTTGCTGCACCCTCTCGGCACACAAGCCTTGAAGGAAGGCACTTGCGATCTTATCCGCCAATGGCTTGACAAAGGCGGGCTTTTCGTGGCTGCTAGCGGCCGGCAATACGCCAATCTACGCCTCATTTTCGAGCCGATTAAGGACGACATTCTATACATATGTGAAAATGGGTGCCTGGTGATATGCGACGGAAAGATTCTGATGGAAGCCGCGTTGGAAAGGGATCTGGCGGAGAAATTATCCTTGGATATTCTTGAGAACGGAGAGGGGGAACTGCTAATCAGCACTGCCTGGACACAGTTTGTCATACCGAAAGAGGACAGATTCTTTTATCATATGAGGGACACGGTCAGGGTCCAGGTCGAGAGAATATCAGACATTTCCGAGGTCAAAGATACTATCCTTAAAGTGTCCATGTTCCGTGAAAACGGCTTGACTGATGTCACCCCTTGGCGTGAGCGCTACGGTTCCCTCTGCACTGTCCAGGTAAGCGGTTCAGATTGGCTGGACATGACTCCCAGGGGCGTCAGTAAGGCCACCGCGATGGATATATTGCTGAAGCATCTCGGAATCGACCGGTCCGAATGCATGGCTTTCGGAGACAATGAGAACGACGCTCCCCTACTGGCCATGGCAGGCTGCCCCATCGCTATGAGCGACGCCACCCCGGACATCCTGAAGATGGTCTCCCAAACCACCGACTCCGTCGAAGCGGTCCTGAGGGAGATGGTGAGGTAAGGCTGTTCGCATGTTGAAACGCACTACAGGCCATTGGGAAGCGACTTGGGCTGCTCCCGGTCTGTAAAATCACTCATCTAGAGAAGATTCTTCGCTACACTCAGAATGACAGGGTCGGGCCGCTAGTCTCAATCACAGATAACAGACCGGCCAATGAATCCCTACTCATCTTTGAAAAAGCGAATAACTTCTTACCCAAATCTTTGAGAGAAGCTCCTATATGGTATACTTCATGGTCGACAATCAAAAACCTATCGTGAACACCTCTAATGCTCTTTATCTCCATTGATGGGTACTGTAGGTCGTGCCGTTGTACATCCAACCTCAACACTTCTGAAATGACGCTGGTGTATATCGTTGCCTTCACTCCTTGACTTCGCTTATCCAAAATCGCCAGAACACTTTCATCTACATAGTTATCTATCAGTATTATCCTATGCTCGGCTCGCTTTATCAAGTTAGCCATGAAAACATAGGCATCGAATATCTGCCCCTCGAAGAATATTCCTTCTACCGGCGGAAGTGACATGCGCACAAAAAAATCAATCTTCTTTTCATTTGCAGTTGTGCGCTTCTCCAAATCCTCCAACCTTCGGTTGACCGCATATCCGCGAAGAAGATAATCTTTTAGGACTGTATTAGCCCAACGACGGAATAGTGTGGCATTTTTACTATTGACTCTATACCCTACTGAAAGTATCGCATCTAAAGAATAAAACATAGTGCTATATTGTTTTCCATCAGTGGCAGTGTGTTCCAAAATGGAACATACTGAATTCTCCTCAAGCTCCCCTTCTTTGAATAGATTTTTCAAATGCTTCGTAATCGCTTGTCTCCGAACTCCAAACAACTCTCCCATCTGTGCTTGGGTTAACCAAACAGTTTCACCTTCTATCCTCACATCAAGTCTCACTCTCTCATCAGGATTGAAAATAACGATTTCTCCCCTTCCCGTAAATAGTTCTTCGTTTTTCATGTAAATTCTCTATTATTCAATCAGTTCTTTAAAAAAAACACACCGCGACATAGGCACAATCTCCTATATCGCGGTGCAGACTCAGAGTACTGCGGTATCCAATATTATGTCATAAAGATAGGTTTTTTTCCAAATCCCAGCAAATAGACTTTTACCAGCAAGGTCCTCACTACAAAAATCGAACTTTCACGGGCATCTAGCAATCTCCCTCCAACTTGAAATCCTTCAGGCGTTTACGATTATAGGTTTTCTTGGACTTATGCAGCATCTTACGGAACGAGACGGGACGGCCGTGAAGCTCAATTTCCTCCGCCCTTGCCGCGCGCCTGTTCGCCAAAATATAATCATCCTCAGTGATCCTGAGTCTCCTATGCTTCTTACTCTTTTTCATAGTCTATCTTATTCGTGGTATTACCCCCCCCAAGCTCCTTCTTTGCCTGGCTCCGGGTGGAATGCTTGGCGGCTTTGCGGAAACGCCTGAGGCGGGAACTCCACTCTTCCGCCACACCGAAGCGATCCCTGAAATCTTTCACTGTCAGCTTTCCTCTAAGATCACGCCGAAGGCCAGAGGCTTTCGTTCCTGAAGGATGCCTGGACAAGCCCAGCTTTGCTTTAGTCAAGCCACTATCAAACTGATTCAGCGACGAAAGCACAGTGACGGAACTCTCCTCAGCAAGCCGTTCCCGAACTTGACGGATTTCCCTCATCCTCTGTTCGAACGCTTTCCTGGTATGATAGGTCTTGCTCATCAGAAAAAAGCCATAGTAACCTTAAAACGGTCACTTTTTCCGGAGTGCTTTCTTAAACATCGGAAGTACATATTCAGTGTAACGGACCATTCCAAGGTCTGTGAAATGGACCCCGTCAACGGTCGCCTCGCCGTCCAAGCCGAGCATCTTGTCCCCTTTGATGTAATATATCTTCTTCTCCCCAGCCTTCTTAAGTTTCTCGTAAACCGCTCTCATAGAGGCGTTTCTGGCCGCTATGTCGGCAGCGGTCACCTTGTCGAAAACCGCATGGGGATAATTAGGATTCTCTATGAATATAACCGGCACGTCCGGATGTGCGTCTCTGATTATCCTGAAGAACTTCTCCTGCCTCTCGTCAATCAGCGAAGCCTCGCAGTTCGGCACATTGTCCAGCACGAAAAGCGAAGGATCCTTTACGGCCGCCATCAGCTCAGCGATCTCGTAGTCCAGGCGGGCATTTCCGCTGAATCCAAGGTTCACGACCTCCCTATCTAGTTCCCTGGAGATTATATTCGTAAAAGCCATCCCCGGCCTGTTGGCGCAGCCGCCCTGAAGAATGCTGGTGCCATACATCACAATAGGAGAACCTTTGCGAGGGCTGTCAAGAGCCGGCTGGTCGATAACCGAACCTTCCTCAACCCCAATCTCCAGTTTCTTCACGCCCTCATAAAGTGATAGATACACAATGAATTCCCTCATCTTACGATCCATCCCTGAGACTACCACCTGGTCGTTCAGAGTGTCTTTCTGCGGACGGGCGCTCCGAGCGAATCTCCAATGACCATCGACAGGATCCTGGGTGTAGAGGTCAAGACCTCGGGTACCCGTGTCGGTCATGTGGTTCATCGTATGAAGCCCGAACGACACCCACCGCAACTTGATAGACGGAGAGTCCGAGCGGAACCTCACCGAGATCCCGGCAGAATGATGCGCCAGGTCCCAAACCGGCTGGCGGATAACACCTTCCAAAGATGCGGGAAGCCGCTCGTAAGTGGCTGAGGTGTTCTCTATCGCCTTCCCATAGATAGGGAAAGTTGAAGCGTCGGTGTAGTAATATTTCTTCGCATCCTGGGCGGATGCCAGTGAAATAGAAAGGACAGACAAAAGCAATAAAGCCAGAAATTTCACAAAGGATTTCATAATAATAAGCTAAATGACCAACACAAAAATAGCGAAAAAAGACAATGAAACATATTATTTGGTAACTTGCGCCATATGAAAAGAACACTATTACTATTCTGCCTTGTCTTAAGCTCTACACTATCAGGCCAACCTCTGAATCGTCCTTGGCTTAAAGCGATGGAAAACAGGATGTCTGTCGAGGAGAAAGAGATGCTCCAGAGCATTTATGCGCCGACAGTCGTAGCCATACCCTTGGAAGATGCCAGACGAAGCGTCTGTATACTTCCAGACGGTGAGATCCGATGCTACGGCTCGATTGAACGAGACAAAAAGAATCCGAAAGGGAAGGCCGCCTACCTGTCCTCTGTCGATGGAGGCCTGACGTGGAAAACCAGGTATTCCCATGGCAAGATGGGAGCGTGTACCTATATTCCCGTAAAAGACATTTTCGTGACCTCACGGGCAGATGCTGAAGGGACTTGGTTCCTGATTTCCAAGATTGGTCCGGAAGATCCTGAGCCTGAGCAGGTTAAAATCTCCTCCTACCGGTTTTCAGACTGTTTCCAACCTACCAAATCAGATTATTCCGATCGTATCTTTTTCACTGGGCAACGCCGCAATGAACGGAATGAATCAGTCCCGACTTTCATCTATACAGACGATTACGGAAAAACATTTCATCTGGTGGAGCTCCCCCATCCGCCGAAACCGGAAATAGTGTTCCCGCACCAAGGCATCAGATGGAGCAATGACTGCGGTACCGAACCTATGGCTTGCGAGATCTCCCTGGGGAAAATGATGATGTTAATCCGCAATGCCACAGATGCCTTCTACCAGTCTTTTTCCGAAGACGGAGGAACGACATGGTCCGAGCCGGAACCATCTGTATTTCAAGGATGTATCACGACCCCATTCATGCTGCGGCTGTCGGATGGCAGAATCCTTAATTTTTGGAACAACACCCGTCCTCTGCCGGAATTGGACCACGAGAAGCAGACTCCTCCCGTGGCAGAGACAGTCAAGGACGGGACCTGGGAGGATGTTTTCACCAACAGGGACGTCGCTCATGCCGCCATCTCATCAGACAAGGGCGAGAACTGGACAGGTGTCCGTGAACTATACCTCAACGGAATTAGGAACAACGCAGATTTCCGATATGTTGGCGGCGTATTGTATTCCCTGGACAAGAGCGTCCACCAATTCCAGGCTTTTGAGCTCCCCTTCAATAAGATTCTGGTCTCCGTGGGGCAAAATCCTGTTTCAAGAAGGATGCTGATTTTCGACCTGGATTGGCTCAAAGAGACTGATCGGCAGGAAGACTTCATGGATGGATTGGAAGGTCTAAGCACCTTCGTGTATGTCAAAAGCATTTCCGGTTCAGCAGAGGCTTATGTCGGAAATGGCCACTGCGCCTGGAATCGCACCAACGGAGCGTTGCTCGTACCTGATCCGGAAGGAGGCTATTCCGATGTCCTTCAAGTGTCGAAGTATCCCGACGAGCGGCTATTCAATGACCTGCAGGGACTCACATGGAATTTCCCGGCGAGTCACAGCGGGCAGGTGGAAATCGGCTTTTACCTATCCGAAGACGTGATGCGCATCAGCTTGACAGACTGTTGGTTCAATCCTTGCGACCCTTACGTGGATCTTCAGGCTCAATTCTCGGTTGATCTATCATCAGCCCAGTTGCCGGTCAAATCATGGCATACCCTAAAATTGGACTATGACCCAGAATGGGTTGTGGTTTCCTGCGACGGCCGCCAAATCACCCGCGCGCATACAAAGAAAGACAGCCCGCTGGGACTGTCTTATCTCCACATGCAATGCAGGAGCGACGCTCCGACAAGCAAAGGTTTCTATATCAGAAGTTTACAGGCAAAGTCACGGTGACGGTCCCTCCGCTGGGACGTGGACCTTGGGCCATGTATAAAAGGCGTTCCAGCCCAGGGAGTTCTTTTGGGCATATCCGGAAGTCTCCGCCAGGACGGAGATATCGCCATCTCGGTAGGTCGGGTTGGAAATCTCAAGGGTGACACTCGAGGCGTCGCTACTGGCAATCTTCGCGGTGACATGGTCAAAGACCGTGATCTCACCCTTGCCCGGCTGGACGTAAATGCCAGGATTCTCAGTGGTATGGAATAGAGTGGTATTCTCCCAAGCTATATTCGAGTCATCCCGCGGAATATTGCCTATGCCGCTCTCACCCTCCCAGTCACCTATATTCACACGCTCCGTGACATAGCCGAATCCACCATCGCTCTGGATGTGATTGCCCTCAGTATTAACATACTGCACGATGTTGTGAGCCATATCCCTGTCTAGTTCGAGGTAGCGCCTGTCGCCGGTGCGACGATAGAGTTTCAGCAGGAAATCGCCCGAAAGCACATAGATACCGGGGCCGCTGTGCTCATTCTGTACGCTCGCCCAGACGGAGCGGCGGACTGGACACCATGCTGGCCGAAGATGGAATTCTCCGGGAACTTGTAGTCATAAGAAACGACCCAAGTTGAGAAATATGCGGCCGCATCGCAAGCTCGCTTCAGCCATTTCTCATCACGGGTAATCTCGTAAAGGGCTGTGAACGACTCAGCGAGCTCGCCGGAAGACTCGCTGTCCGGAGCCTGTAGTATCTCCGCTGGACCGCCTCCCACATAGCCCTTCGCGAGGTGGTTTTCGTAGTAATAGTCGCCCGCCTTTTCAGCGAGAGCCAGGTACGACGGTTCATTGAAATACCTTGACGCATACGCGAGCGCTAATATTAATAATAAAACCGATTGCTTCCTCATTTGTCAGTAATCGCACAAAAATGGGTGGACTGTTTATCCACCCATTTTCTAAAAAGCATTGATTCTAAAACATGTACCTCACTCCAAGACCCAGGGTGAAAAGCCCGTTCTTGCGGATCTTGCCGTCTCCGAACATAAGACGTGGCCGCAAACTAAGGGAGAACTGGAGCGGGAAGTCGAAAATATATTCCAACCCAACGTTCCCGAGGAGTCCCGCATAAACCAAATTCTCGTCTTTCTCGTTAGTCCAGACAGCGACGCTGGCTCCAGGGCCGGCATAGATACCCCACTGTCCATAAGCGCTCCAATCGGGCTGGGCAATCATGATATTATAGACCCCGTCGAAATGGAAGGCGTTGGTATTGAACGCGTCATCCAGTCCGAGCTCAAACTCCAGGAAGTCAAACTCCCCTGCGTAATTCTCGTAGCTCACATCCACCCCGTAGTTGCCGGCACGAAGCCCGACAGCCCTAGGTTGGGCAACTGCCACAAAGGAAAAAGCCACCACCGCGGCTAATGCCAATAGAATTCTTTTCATAACTACACCATTCCAGAGAATCCCATGAACGCCATGGCCAGGATGCCGCAGGTCACAAGAGCGATAGGAACGCCTTTGAACTGCTTCGGGACATCGTTGAGCTCAAGATGCTCACGCATTCCAGCGAAGAGGATCAGAGCCATTCCGTAGCCGATAGCCGTAGCGAAAGCGTAGACTATAGCCTGTCCGAGGTTGAGCATATGCGCAGGGCCTCCGCCGAATGTGAACTCCTTGGTCACGACGTTAAGGGCGACACCCAAAACGGCGCAGTTGGTGGTGATCAGCGGAAGGAATATTCCCAAAGCCTGGTAAAGCGAGGGGCTGATCTTCTTCAGAACGATCTCAACCATCTGGACCAGGGAAGCGATCACGAGAATGAAAGCGATCGTCTGGAGGAACTCCAAGCCGAATGCTACCAGCAAGTACTTGTTAATCAAGTAGGTGACAAGAGTCGCAAGAGTGATGACGAAGACCACCGCTCCGGACATTCCGGTCGCTGTCGAAACCTTGCTGGATACTCCGATGAACGGACATGTGCCCAGGAACTGGGCCAGCATTATATTATTGACGAATATCGCCGAAATAATTATGAGGAAAAATTCCATAGCCTAGCTCTTTTTAGCGATTTTGTTGAAAAGGACCATCAGGTAGCCGAGGGCGATAAACGCTCCGGGAGCCATGATGAACACCAGGATACCGTCGCCGGAGATGAACTTCCAGCCGAAAGCGGATCCGCTTCCGAGGATCTCCCTGACAAGGCCAAGGACGGTGAGGCTCATTGTGAAGCCGAATCCGATCCCGAGTCCGTCAAGGGCCGAGTCAACAATCCCGTTCTTGCTGGCGAAGGCCTCGGCGCGTCCGAGGACGATACAGTTCACGACGATCAGCGGGATGAAGAGTCCCAGGGTCTTGTACATGTCAGGAGTGTAGGCCTGCATGGCGAACTGCAGAATCGTGACGAAGGTCGCGATAACCACAATATAGACAGGAATATGAACCTTGTCCGGAACCACAGGCGCGATAGCCGAGATCACGATATTCGAGAGCACCAGTACGAACAAGGTCGCGAGACCCATGCTCATACCGTTGATGGCTGAAGTCGTGGTAGCCAAGGTGGGGCAAAGTCCAAGGAGAAGGACGAAGGTCGGGTTCTCCTTGAAGAAGCCTTTAGTGAATATGCCTAATTTTCTCTTGCTCATAGCCTATTCTCCTTTAATGGTCTTTAAAGCCTCCACAGCGTTTTTAACCGCCAGGGTATATGCCCTGGAGGTGATTGTGGAAGCGGTGATAGCGTCAATATCCCCGCCATCCTTCTTGACAGACAGGATCTTGGAGGTAGGGTCGAAACCTTTGAACTGTGAGTAGAAATGCTCGTCCGTGTTACACTTCGCGCCGAGTCCGGGCGTCTCTGTATGTGACAAGACTGAGGTGTTGTATACTTTCCCGTCAGGGGTGATTCCGACCATCAGGGTCAAGGGGCCTCCGAAACCGACCACAGTGGACTTGACGGCATAGGCCTTGACCTCATCACCGGAAGTGCTGACATAATATTCGGAAGGCTGTCCACCGACCTCAACAGGCTTAGCCTCAGATAGTTCCCCACCTTCAGGAAGAACCGCTCCGATGGAGGCTTTGAGGATTTCGGCGTTCGCTTTGGCGATCGGCTCGGCTGTCAGGACATACATCCCGCCCAGCAGGGCTGAACAGACAAGGCAGACGGCCGTAAGGCACAGGGCCATATTAATGAGATTTGATTTTGCTGCCATATTCTAAGCCCTCCCGTATTTTTTCTGATGGAACCAGTTGTTGAGAAGAGGAACCGTGGAGTTCATGATGAGAATAGCGAAGCTCACACCTTCCGGATAAGAACCGAAGTACCTGATCATCAATGTGATGAAACCAATACCTATACCGAAGATGATTCCACCCTTAGTGCTCATCGGGCTGGTCACGTAGTCAGTCGCCATGAAGCAGGAACCGAGGAGGAGACCACCGGTGAGGAGGTTGAACAGAGGATCGGTGAACTGGGCGGGATTGGCGAGCCAGAAGATGCAGGACACGGCGGCCACGGTACCGAGGATCGACAGGGTGATCCAAGGCTTGATGACCTTGCGCGCGACCAGGTAGATGAAACCGACGAGAATAGCTATCGCGCAAGCCTCTCCGGCTGAGCCGCCTATGTTGGCGAAGAGCATCTGGGAATATGTGTAACCATGGCTGGCCATCAGGTCAGGTACAGAGGCGCCCTGCATCAAGCCT
Source organism: Bacteroidales bacterium (assembly GCA_024693285.1). Lineage (GTDB taxonomy): Bacteria > Bacteroidota > Bacteroidia > Bacteroidales > UBA932 > Cryptobacteroides. The sequence goes on along the minus strand of JAILLE010000039.1, from coordinate 20,622 downwards.
TCCTTGATAGCTCCCAGAGGAGTGGCTCCGGAGATGGCATCAACCCCGAACAGGCCCTGGGGAATCTCCCAATGGGTCATATAGGTCGGGAAAGAGATGAGAAGGAACACACGTCCCACCAAAGCCGGGTTGAAAATGTTCTGGCCAAGACCTCCGAAGGTCATCTTCGCGACCCCGATAGCCACCAGGGCGCCGAGGAACACAACCCACCAGGGAGTGGTCGGAGGCAAGTTGAGAGCCAGAAGGACTCCGGTGACAGCGGCTGACCAATCACCGATCGTGGAGGCCTTCTTCATGCAATACCTTGTGATAAGGTACTCGATCGCCAGGCAGGACAACACGCTCACCGCAAGGACGAGCAGCTCTTTCCAGCCGTAGAACACGACCGAGACTATGACGGCCGGCAGCAGGGCGATCACGACATCCCTCATCAGGACCTTTGTTGTGGTCGCTGAATGGATGTGAGGGTTAGGGGAAACCAATATCTTGTCCATACTCTATTCGGATTTAGGTTTAGCTGCCTCAGCGGCGGCCTTGGCGGCCTCAGCGGCAGCCTTCGCGGCAGCCGCGCGGGCTCTCATAATACCCATGACCTGTCCCCTGGCCTGGCTGATGATGTCCAGCAGCGGAATCCCGGCGGGGCAGGAGTACAAGCAGCAACCGCACATGATGCAGTCCTGGACAGCATTGGCCTCCAGGGCATCCGTGTCACCGGCTTTCGCCAGACGGTTAAGAAGGAAAGGCTCGAGACCCATAGGACAGGCCTCAGCGCATTTTCCGCAACGGATACAGTTGCTCTCAGGCATCCTCTTGGTCTGCTCTCTTGTGAGGAACAAAAGACCTCCGGTGCCCTTCATCGTGGCGGCCTCAAGATTGGCGATAGACTTGCCCATCATCGGACCTCCGCTAATCACCTTAGCCGCAGCCTCAGGCACACCGCCAAGATAATCTATGACATAATTAAGCGGAGTACCGACCCTGACAATCAGGTTGGCCTGTTTCGGGAAGCACTCACCTGTGACAGTCACCGAGTTGTCGATCAGAGGCTTATTCTTCTGGACGGCCTCATAGACAGCGAGGGCGGTGCAGACATTGTCCACGACAGCACCCACATCGATAGGCAGTCCGCCGGACTTGACCTGGCGGTGCATCACAGCGTCAATTAGTTGTTTCTCACCACCTTCCGGATATTTCTTCATAAGTGACAAGACCTCGATCCCGGAATATTCAGGACCTTTGGACTTGAACTCGTCGACTACTTTCTGAATATGCTCGATAGCCTCCAGCTTATTATCCTCAATAGCTATCGTTGCCTTGGCGACCCCGAGAGCTTTCTTGATGATAGCGGTACCGATTACCACCTGCTCACCTTTCTCAAGGAGGGTACGAAAGTCGGATGTGAGGTAAGGCTCGCACTCGCAGCCGTTGATAATCAGCATCTCACAGACCTTCCCCGGAGGCGGGCTGAGCTTGACATGGGTCGGGAAGGTGGCTCCTCCCAGTCCGACCACACCGCCAAGTTTGATCTTTTCGATAATAGCCTTGGGATCATCGGGAATATCAGTCACGAGAGTGTCAGTGCGGTCGATATTCTCCATCCATTCGTCTCCTTCGACAGCGATCTCGACGACCATCTGGTTGTTGCCGGAAAGATCCTTTCTCGGACCTATAGACTTGACTGTTCCGGAGACTGAGGAATGGATATATGCCGACATGAAACCGCCCGGTTCGGCCAGTACCTGACCGACCTTCACCTTGTCACCCACAGTGACAACCGGCTTGGCCGGAGCGCCTATATGCTGTGACAGAGCGATATACACTGTCGGAGGGATCGGGAGGTATTCCAGTTTGCAGCCTCTGGATATCTTGGAATCAGCGGGATGAACACCGCCTATCGAGAATGTTCTTTTAGCCATTGCTTTCCTCCTTTTTTACTTCTTCAACAGCTGGCTTGACTGGAACCTCAATAGCCTTGGCGGCCTCCGCTGCCGCGGCGGCTGCCTCACGGGCCTTCTTCTGGCGTTCCTGTACACGGGCCTTTATGGCATCCTTGTCAATCGGTTTCGGGAAGTTGACTCCGTGGATGGCTCCGGTCGGGCACATCGCCTCACACTCACGGCAAAGCTTGCACTTCTCGAAGTCAATGTAAGCCACATTGTTCTCCAGGACTATGGCGTCGTGGGTACAGGTCTTCGCGCATATTCCGCAACCGATGCAAGCGTTAGCGCAGGCCTTCTTGACCCCGGGTCCCTTGTCCTTGTTGACGCAGGAGACATATTCCCTCATACCGCGAGGTCCCTTCTTGCGAAGCTCGATAATAGCCTTTGGACAGGCCTTCGCGCAAGCGCCGCAAGCGGTACATTTCTCCTCGTCCACCACAGGAAGTCCGGTCTCGGGATCCATAGAGATCGCCCCGAACTTACAAGCGGCCACACAGTCCCCGCAACCAAGGCAACCATAAGAGCAACCGGTGTCACCGGCATAGAGAGACGCCTTCACCTTGCAGGAAAGGGTGCCGTCGTACTCACTGGTTCTAGGTCTGGCGGAGCAGGTGCCGTTACAACGGACCACGGCCACCATAGGGGCCTTCTCCTTGATCTCGTAGCCGAGGATCTCGGCAACCTTCTTCATCGTCTCGTTGCCTCCGACCGGACAGTAGTGATTGTCCAGATTCGGCGCCTTCACCGCTGAATCAGCGAAAGCATGGCAACCAGCGAAACCACAGCCACCGCAATTCGCCCCGGGCATAGCCTTCTCAACCAGCTCAATGCGAGGATCCTCCACGACCTTGAAGCGCTGTGCGACAAGGTAGAGGGTCAACGCGAGCAGCAGGCCGAGACCCGAAATGATCGCGATGGTCCAGATAATTGTTGTTGTCATAAATAATATTTGGTGATTTATCTTTCCCTTATATAAAACTCGTACCCTTCAGCGAGACGATCCCGTAAAAAGTACAATACGAGATAGTACCCGGCGACACCCAGAAGCGATATTCCTCCTGTGGCCAGCTCGCCAAGGCCAATCTTTGACAAAGATAATATTAAAATCAGTAAAAACAGCACTGGAAGCACATAAGAAAGCAGAACCGCTTTCATTCCGGCCTTCGTTCCGAGGCATACCTCAACCTCCTGACCGATCTCATAAGCCCCTGGATCCCTGACGGGGACCACGACTGTCTTCTTTTTCGACTCGGTGAGGCCACAAAGCCCGGCGGCATGGCAGGAGGCGCATGCTGATTCAGAGATTATCTCCACGCTGACGGACCCTTTGTCCGCAGCCACAATTCTACCTTTATGGGAAACAGCGTCAGCCATTACTGGACCACGCTTGAGAACTCATGTTTCAATCCGTCAGCGCTGTAAAGGCGTCCGCGGACCTGGCCTATCTTCAATGGAGCGACGAAATAGATAGGAATCCTGTTGCCGTCGTCAGTGATCCATGCGTAAAGGCTGCTCTCGCCATCAAAAGCCTCGCCTTTCGGCATCTCGAAACCGAATTTATGGCACCTGTAAGTACCCTTTCCCGGAATCTTCTTATTCTCTACTCCGAAGTAGCGGAAATATATGTCCCGGATATGATGGTCGATGGCGTAAGTCATAGGATACCTTCCCCCGGCGCTCAATTTCGAGAGATCCATGTTGCGGATGAGGAATAACATCGTGGCGATGTCATAGGTGCACTCGTCCTTGGGCAACTCGACAGTGAACTCCCCTTTGCGTGAATTGTTGATCTGGGCGTTGATATGGTCAGAGGCATAGGTGTAAAGGTTTGTGCACCAATAATTTCCCTCTCGGCAATCCCTAATGAACTTCACAGGTTTGAATCCATCCTTAGTGAACCAGCAATCGAAATCCTCCTTCAGCTTGAAGACTGACTCATATATCTTCTGGGTCTTACCTTTCAGGGATCCGTGATAGCAATTCTGACCATTGAGAACAGTCTCATCCAGTCTCAATGTGGCTTGAGCGACGTCAGCGTTGATCAAGCCAAACTTGTAGTGGATTGTGAAAACCAATTTCTCACCGCCTTTGAACGCGAGTTGATCCTTGGCCAGGTTGACAGGAAGGCATTTCTTGTTGTCGGCGGCGGAAAGCGTTACGCCCGCGGCCAGGAAAGCGGCGGCGACAACAGTTATCAGTCTAGCGAGTCTCATTAGAATTCAGTGTTTTGGTCGAACTCACTGTTCATTGCAGATTCCGTGCCGACCATCGATTCAGCCTGAGCGGCGAGAGAATCGCCAGGCTCCACGAAGCGGACCTGCTCGGACTTGAACAGCATGTCGATATCGCAGACCTCGCCATTACGATGCTTGGCTATGATGATCTGAGTGGTCTCCTTTCCGTCCGGAGTTTCTCCAAGGCCCACATAATCAGGGCGATGTATGAATATGACCATATCGGCATCCTGCTCAATTGATCCGGACTCTCGCAGGTCGCTAAGCTGAGGCTTTCCAGTGCCTCCAGTCCTTTGGACCGCATTTCTGGACAGCTGAGACAATGCGATAATCGGTACATTCAACTCCTTGGCCGTAGCCTTCAGGGTCCTGGAGATAGCCGCGACTTCCTGCTCGCGCAGGCCTCTCAGCTCGACCGGGCCCTGCATCAGCTGAAGGTAATCAACGATCACAAGCCTCACATCTTTCGACTTGACAAGCCTCTTGACTTTGGTACGGAACTCCATCAGCGGGATGCTAGGAGTGTCGTCAATATAAAGTGGAGCTTTCGACAAGGCCGCGAGCCGGGTCTCAAGCTGCTGCCAATCCCACGGATCCAGTTTCGATCCGCCCTTAAGTTTGTCAGCAGGAAGGCCGGACTCTGTAGTCATAAGCCTCATAACCAGCTGAAGGGCAGACATTTCCAAAGAGAAAACAGCCACTGGCATATTGTGGTCCACCGCTGCGTTCCTGGCAAGGTTAAGGGCGAAAGCCGTCTTACCGACTGAAGGCCTGGCGGCGAGAATGATCAAGTCGGACTTCTGCCAGCCCCTTGTGACACGGTCCAAAGTCGGGAAACCGGAAGGTACCCCGCTGAGACCCTGGATGTTCTGGTTCTTCTCGATCTCGCGCATGGCGTCATTGATGATCGAGCCGACTTCCTGAACATCCTTCTTGAGGTTGTTCTGGATGGCATTATAGACCTTTGTCTGGGCCTCGTCAATAAGCTGGTCCACCTTTACGGAATCGTCATACGAATCCCTGAGAATCTCGTATGAAGCCGTAATAAGATCCCTTTGTATGCTCTTCTGTTTGAGGATCTTGACGTAGTACTCGATATGTGCGGCAGCTCCGACCTTCTCGGACAGTCCGGCAAGAACGACAGGTCCGCCAATAGCCTCCAGGTTGCCCTTCTCGCGCAATTTGGCGCTGACAGTGACGATATCCACCGAAGTGTGCTCGTTGACGAGCTCGGACATCGCCTCGTAGATCATCTTGTGCCGTGGGTCATAGAAACAGGAAGGGCTGAGCTCCTCAAGCGCCATGTCGACGGATGAGGGTTCGATGAGCATAGCGCCGAGGACAGCCTCTTCGACTTCAAGGGCTTGAGGCGGTTTGTTCCCCATCTCAAGCCCTATAGTGTCCAGGTTGACTGCCTGGGCCTTTCTCCTTGAGGATTTTCCAGGCTGGTCAGGCATAACTGTGATTGTCTATTCGAAATCCGGATTGACTATGATTCGTCCGCAATGCTCGCAGATGATCAGCTTCTTGTTGGAAGCGATATCTACAAGACGCTGCGGGGTGATGGTGCTGAAGCAACCTCCGCAGGAGTCTCCATTGTACACGGAGACCACAGCAAGGTGGTTGTGGACACTGGCGCGAATACGGTCATAAGCGCTCATGGTCCTGGGATCGATCTTGGCCGCGCACTCCTTCCTCTTCTGCTCAAGCATCTCCTCTTCTTTCGATGTGGACTCGACGATGGTCGCGAGCTCTTCCTTCTTGGCTTTGAGGTCCTCGCTACGGATGGCGATGAAATCCTTCAGGTTATCCTGGTCCGCCTTCTTCTCCATGATAGCGGTCCTGGTGTCATTGATGGTTTTCTGGGCGATCTGACGAAGAAGTCCCTGATTCTCAATCTCTTTGTTGATAGAGTCGTACTCACGGCTGTTGGAGATGTCATCCAACTGCTTCTGGTACTTCTCGATCTGGAGGTCACAGTCGACTATGTTCTGCTTGTTCTCGGCGATGGTCTGGTTGAACACGTCAATCACAGCCGCACCCTGGGCGAGACGAGCCTTAAGGTCCGCCACCTCTTCCTCAAGAGCCTCCACCTCAGAGGGAAGCTCGCCGCGGAGCTGGACGATCCTGTCGATCGCCGAATCGGCCTCCTGAAGAGCGTACAGGGTCTTGAGTTTCTCCTCGACGCTAATCTCGGAGTCGGCGAAATTCTTCTGCAAGGAGACGAAAGTCTCCCTCTCGTCTATAGGTGTCTCAACTTTCTTGATTTTCTTGGTTGCCATAGTAGCTATTGAAATCTGACTGTTCTAATAATAAAAAACCGGATTGCTCGCCCTTAGCTTCTCGCTGGTACGGACTGCAAAGGTAGGAAATTTTTTCCTTAAGAGAGAAAATAATACATCGCAAATTTCCACTTCCCCTTCGAAATGGCCTATATCAATGACCATAAAGTTCTTAGGAGTGAAGAAACGATGGTATGTGATATCTCCGCAGATATACGCCTGGGCGCCCGCGTCCATGGCTTTCCCGATCAGGGAAGAGCCTGAGCCACCGCACATGGCGACCCTGCTAATCGGGATATCAAGCGGCCTGGAGCAACGGGCGATAGAAAGGCCGAAACAAGATTTGACATATCCGATGAACTCCTCGGCTCCCATCGGCGCGGGAAGGTTCCCGACAGATCCGAAACCAATCCCGTCCGATTCCTGGTCCAGAACCTCGACGTCTTTGAGGCCAAGACGTCTGGCCATAATCCCGCTTACCCCACCGATAACCTTATCCGCGGTTGTGTGTGCGGCATAGACAGCGATTCCGGCGGACACAGCCTTGATTACCGCGAGCCCGACCGGATCCTCAGGCGCTATCGTCTTGATTCCTCCATAGATGAGTGGGTGATGGGTGACAATCATGTCAGCGCCGCAAGCAATAGCTTCGTCAACCAGTTCGGGAGTGCAATCGAATCCGACAAGTACACCTTTAACCTCCTGGTCAGGAGAACCGATAATCAGCCCGCTATTGTCCCAGCTCTCCTGGATCGGCAGAGGAGCGAACTCCTGGATTGCCGATGTGATATCTCTCACTATCATAGCGACTTCTTGACTTCGACAAGCTGGCTCCTGATCTCCTTAAGGCTGTCCAGGACCTTTACCCTGCCCTCAACTTTCTGCCTCTCGGCGGCGAGTTTCTTGGATGCGCCCTCCAAGGTCAACCCTTGCTCTTTGACAAGGAGATGGACTTGCTTCAAGCAATCAAGGTCCTCAGCGGTGTACAACCTGTTGCCCTTGGCGTTCCGCTTGGGTTTGATGTATTTCGGGAACGAGTTGGACCAGAACCTCACAAGAGATGTGCTCTCACCCAGAAGCTCGGACACTTCGCCGATAGTGTAATATAATTTCTCCATATAATATATTTAATCCATTGATTGCCCTGTGTTGGAAGACATGAACAGCATCCCCATATAGTCCTCAGGAGTGACAGAGGCGAACATGTAATTAAGAGGATCCATCCTCAATGAGTCCTTCCTGACCTCATAGTGCAGATGCGGCGCGAAAGAGTTGCCCGACATTCCCACTTGTCCTATCTGCTTGCCTCTCTGGACTTTCTGCCCCCTGCTCACCCTTGTGTTCTCCAAATGGGCATAGCTGGTGACATAGCCGTTGCCATGGTCGATAGCCACGACATTGCCAAGGCCCTTTGAAGAATGGTCGACATATCTCACGACCCCGTCAGCCGCCGCATAGACCGGCTCCCCCTGCTGGGAGATGAGGTCGAGCCCTCCATGATTGGCCGGCACCTTGTAAAAAGGATTGATTTTCTGGCCGACAGACGCTCCAGTCCTCGCATAAGAGAACGAGCCTAGAGGAATAGTCATGGGGGGAAGCTTTTTCACTCCTCCACTATCAAGGACCTCCATTACCCTGGCAAGGTTATTCTCGACCCGGGCTGAAGCGATATCCAGCAAATCCAGTTTCTTCCCGACATATTCGACTATATCCTTGTCTTCGACAGAATCAATCGCCGAGAGGAGTCCATCAGGATACATGCTGCCCAGATCAGGCGAATCTGAATTGAAAAGCTGGCGGTAAATCTCCTGGTCCTTCTCTTTTAGACCCTCAAGAACATCACCGACAAGCTCCTCTTTGCGGAGCATCTCGGCATACATCTGCTCGTACATCTGGATGTCCCTCTTGAGGGCACGCTCAGAGTCCGTGCTGACCAAAAGGGAAAACACCACATAATAGACCACCGCGAGAGATGCCGTGACAAGGAAATACCCCAAGGCCTTCTTGGTCACCGACCAGACGGAACGAGTGACCTTCCGGAATTCCATCCGGCTTTTGTCGAACACGTATTTCTCACCGTCTGCCATAAGCCTCTACCTGCGTGTCACACTGAAAGAACGCCTGGTAGGGATGGTCTCATTTTCCTTCTCCTGGCGGTTCGTCATCGCGATATAGTCCTGTTTGGACATCGAGAGATCAAAATAGTTCATCGGATTGACCCTCTCTCCCTTGTAGAACACCTCGTAATGGAGATGGGGGCCGCTGGCCCTTCCGGACTTGCCGCTCTCGCCTATCTTATCTCCCCTCTTGACCTTCATCCCCTCGATCACAGTCATCCTGTCGAGGTGGGCGTAACGGGTCTTGTAACCGAACCCGTGATCGATGTTAACGCAATTGCCGTAACCGAAGAAGTCATATTCCACAGACTCGACAACTCCGTCACCTGTGGCGAAAATGGGATTGCCGACCTTCATGGCAAGGTCGACTCCGGTGTGGAGCCTGGACTCTCCCGTGAAAGGATCCGTCCTGTATCCGAACTGGCTGGAGAGGTTGTACTTGGAAGGATCAGGAATAATCGGCGGGACCGCCGGGATGCATGACGCCATGTCACCGGCGCGTTTGGAGACCGCCGCCACCTCGTCGAATGACTTACTCTGGACATAGGTCATCCTAGTCAGCTTATCTATTCTCAAAGCGGTGTTCTTCAAAGTGTTGGTGGGCTCCAGCCCATCCAGGAACGCGTACCTGTCCACTCCGCCGATACCAGCGGTGCGGATCGAGGCGGGAATCTCATTCATTCCGAATATGGATCTGTAGATATCGTCATCCCTTATCCTCAAAGCGTCCAGATTGCTCTCATAACGGTCCAGGCGGGAGTTCATCAAATCAATTCGAGCGTCCCAACGGGCCATCTCGGCCTTAAGGAGAGCCGTCTTGGGAAGATCCATCCCAAGAACCGACGTGAAAACCCACAAATATAGCACCGACAGTCCTACACTACCGGCGACGAGAAGGAGCCCCTTGATCAATTTCGATTTCAAAGACACGTCTTTGATCTCATAGAGAAGGGTCTCCGGATTGAGAATATATTTTCTCATAGCTCGCAAATATACCCTTTTTTGCTATAAATCGCTAAAAATGTTATAATTTTGCTATTTCCGTGCCAAAAAGGGACAGATAAACGATGAATACAGCTAAAGAGATAAGACAACAGTTCCTGGATTTCTTCGAGTCCAAGGGACATCTGGTGGTGCCTTCGGCCCCCATGGTAGTGAAGAATGACCCGACTTTGATGTTCACCAACGCCGGTATGAATCAGTTCAAGGACATATTCCTTGGCAATTCCGCCCCTAAGTCCAAAAGGGCGACCGACTCACAGAAATGCCTCAGAGTCAGTGGAAAACATAATGATCTTGAAGCCGTCGGCCACGATGGACGCCACCACACGATGTTCGAGATGCTCGGAAACTGGAGTTTCGGTGACTACTTCAAAGAGGAGGCGATCGCTTGGGCGTGGGAGCTTCTGACCGAGGTCTACAAGATCGACAAGACCAAGCTTTACGCCACCGTTTTCGAAGGATCAGCCGATGACGGCACCGAGATGGACTCCGAGGCTCTCGAGGCTTGGAAGAAGCACCTTCCGGAAGACCATATAGTATATGGTAACAAACATGACAATTTCTGGGAGATGGGCGACACCGGTCCTTGCGGACCTTGCAGCGAGATCCATATCGATCTCAGGAGCGACGAAGAGATCGCCAAGATTCCCGGCAGGGATATGGTCAACACCGATAACGACCAGGTGATAGAGATCTGGAACCTGGTGTTCATGCAGTATAACCGCAAGGCTGACGGCTCCCTCGAGCCCCTCCCCGCCAAGAACATCGACACCGGAATGGGATTCGAAAGGCTCTGCATGGTACTCCAAGGCAAGGCCAGCAACTACGACACCGATGTGTTTTCCGGAATGATCCACAAGATCGAGGAACTTTCCGGGCATAAATACCACGAGTCATCCAAGACCGAGGTCGCCATGAGGGTCATCGCCGACCACATCCGCGCGATCGCCTTCTCGATCGCTGATGGCCAGCTGCCTTCAAATGTCAAGGCCGGTTATGTCATCAGGAGGATCCTCCGCAGGGCTGTCCGCTACGGATATACCTTCCTCGGTTTCGAGGAACCCTTCCTTTGCGCCCTCGTTCCCCAGCTTATAGAGGATATGGGCGAGGCCTATCCTGAGCTTGTGAAACAGCGCCAGCTCATCGAAAGTGTCATCCGTGAGGAAGAGCTTTCTTTCCTTAGGACTCTCGACAGGGGTATCAGGATGATGGATGACTATATGGCCAAGAACGCTGACACCAAGTCAATTCCCGGAGTCGACGCTTTCATCCTTTACGACACTTACGGTTTTCCGATCGACCTCACCGGCCTGATCGCCGCCGAGAACGGGTACACTGTCGACATGGACGGCTTCAATGTCGAGCTCCAGAAGCAGAAAGAGAGGGCCCGCAACGCCACCGCCAACGAGTTCGGTGACTGGACAGTCTTCGTGGATGGAGAAGAGGAGGCCTTCCTTGGATATGACAGTCTCCAGATTGAGGGAGTTAGGCTTCTGAAGCACCGCACCGTAAAGCAGAAGAACAAGACTATGATCCAGCTGGTCTTCGACCGCACTCCCTTCTACGCCGAGATGGGTGGACAGGTCGGTGACACCGGCGTGGCCATTTCCGCCAGCGGCGAGGAGATCCGGATCCTCAACACGGTCAAAGAGAACAATTTGACAGTACATATCGCCGAGCGTGTCCCTGAGGACTGCGAAGGAGCGTTCACTTTGAAGGTCGATGGCGCCCGCCGCCTTAAGATCGCAGCCAACCACACCGCCACCCACCTTCTGGACAACGCTCTCAGGCAAGTGCTCGGAACCCATGTCGAGCAGAAAGGCTCATTCGTCGGGCCGGACTATTTCAGGTTCGACTTCTCACATTTCTCCAAAGTCACAGACGAGGAGATCCGCAAGGTTGAGCATCTTGTCAACTCAATGATCCGCAACGATTTCCATCTTGAGGAAAAGAGGGATGCCACGATGGACGAGGCTCTAGGGATGGGGGCTATCGCCCTATTCGGTGAGAAATATGGAGACCGTGTCAGGGTCGTTAAGTTCGGTCCCTCAGTCGAGCTTTGTGGCGGAACACACGCCACCTCAACCGGCAGGATCGGTTTCTTCAAGATCGTTTCCGAATCAGCTATCGCCGCCGGTGTCCGGAGGATTGAGGCCTTGACCGGTGAAGCCGCCGAGAATCTTCTCGACACAGTCTCCGACACTCTCAAGGGCATCAGGGAGATGTTCAACAACGTGCCGGACATCACCGCAGCCGTTACCAAGATGATCGGTGAGAACAGCGACGCCCGCAAGAAACTTGAGGAATATGCAAAGGAGAAGGCCGCTGCCTTCGCCAGGGTCCTTGCCGAGAATTCGGAGCAGATCAATGGTATAAATATTGCGACCTTCAACCGCGACGTTGACCCGAACATGTTCCGCGAGGCCGCGGCCATCCTCCAGAAGGAGGTGACCAATTTCGCCCTTGCGGCGGCTTTCGAGCATGACGGCAAACCTCAGCTGCTGTTGATGTATTCAGCGGATCTTGTCGCCGCCGGCCACAACGCCGCAGCCGACATCAAGGAGGCTGCCCGGTTCATCCAAGGTGGAGGAGGCGGACAGCCATTCCTCGCCACCGCAGGTGGAAGGAACACGGCTGGATTGAAGTATGCTTTGGATAAATTGGTGGAGGTTATCACCAGATAAATGAAGAAGATCGACAAGTACATACTGACCTCGTTCATAGGACCGTTTTTCATGATCCTATTGGTCGTCATATTCATCCTGATGATGCAGACCCTTTGGGTCTATATTGACGAGTTGGTCGGTAAGGGCTTGGGCTTCAAGGTTATAGCCGAATTCCTCTTCTGGGGTAGCTGCACCATCCTGCCGCTAGCCCTCCCGTTGGCCACCCTATTGGCCTCGATGATGACCCTGGGCAATATGGGCGAGAACAACGAGCTCATCGCCCTGAAGGCGGCCGGAGTGTCCGTGGCGAGGGTGATGACTCCGGTCATGATAGCTTCGGTCTTTATCAGTATCGGAACCTATTACGTTATCAATGAATTGGTTCCGGTGGCATTCAACCAGATCTACACCCTTCGTGACGATATCAAGAGAACCAAGAATGAGATCAAGATTCCAGATGGAGTATTCTACGATGGTGTCGATGGCTATGTGCTGAGGGTCGACAACACTGACGACAAAGGAATGATGCATGGGGTAATGCTTTACGACCATAACGGGAAGGGCAACACCAGGTTAACCATCGCCGACTCCGCCGAGATACGCCTTTCGAAGGACAAGTCGTACCTGACGATAAAGATGTACGACGGGACCAACTATCAGGAAACCAACGAGAAAGCCTACAGGGACACATCCCTCCAGCTCCAAAAAATCCTATTCAGAAAGCAGGAGATGTTGGTGACCCTCGAGAACTACGCCTTCCAGAAATCCGACAGCGCTCGTTTTGGAGACCAGGTCAAGACCCTGCCTCTGGCTCAGCTTAAGGAGAACAAGATCCTGCTCATGAACGAGAGGGACAGTGTCAAGTCCCATCAGCTGCTGGCGACCGCGGCCACTTATCTATTCAACTTGAACTCACAGCTAGACACTACCGCCAAGGGAATCACCCATAACTTCGAGGCCAAGGACTTCATGGTGTTCTCGGACCCCTCGGCTCATGCCGGAGCCTTGGAGAGGGCGGCCAACAGCGCCCAACAGCTCCAATCCAACCTTCAGACTTATGAATATGGAGCCTTTGACTACACGGTGAAGCTCCGATGGACCTTCCTGGAGTTCTTGCGCAGATACGGTCAGGCGATAGCCTGCTTCATCATGTTCTTCATCGGCGCCCCTCTGGGAGCCTTGATCCGCAAGGGCGGGCTCGGAGTCTCAGCCATCGTGGCTATATTGTTCTTCGTGCTTTATTACATTGTCGACATCACCGGAGTGAAGCTCGCGAGGGACGGTAGCGTCAGCGCCTGGGTAGGAGCGTTCATGTCGTCGGTAGTCATGCTAGCGATAGGAATATACTTGACTTCCAAGGCCATACACGACACTGACATGTCCAATGTCGACTCCATCAAGAACTGGTGGAGGAAGGCCAAGAGTACCGTTCTGGGCCTGTTCAGAAAGACAAGGATTGTCTATATGGGTACTCCGGAGTTCGCTGTCGCTCCCCTGAAAGAATTGCTTGACAAGAATTATAAGGTTGTCGCTGTGGTTACCGTGGCTGACAAGCCCAGCGGGCGTGGACAGAAGGTGAACGAGAGCGCCGTTAAGAAGTTCGCTACCGAAAGGGGTATTCCTGTCCTGCAGCCGGCAAAGCTCAAGGATCCGGAGTTCCTGGCGCGGCTCAAGTCCTTCAAGGCCGATTTGTTCATCGTGGTCGCGTTCAGGATGCTTCCTGAGGAGGTCTGGAGTATGCCGAAGCTCGGGACGTTCAATCTCCACGCCTCACTTCTGCCGCAGTACCGCGGCGCCGCTCCTATCAACTGGGCCATAATCAATGGTGAGCTCAGGACCGGAGCCACCACCTTCATGATTGACAAGCAGATTGACACAGGAGGCATCATCCTGCGCCAGGATGTCACGATCGGCAAGGATGAGACGGCCGGGGAACTCCACGACAAGTTGATGGAGATTGGTGCCGAGATGGTTGTCCAGACCACTCAGGGTATCATTGAGAAGAATGTCGAAACGAGGGTCCAGAAGAGTTTCATCCAAGGTTCCGAGGTTCTCAAGCCGGCTCCGAAGCTCACCCGTGAGCTTTGCCATATCGACTGGGACGACTCCACGAAGCATGTCTACAACCTCATCCGAGGTCTCAGTCCTTACCCCGCTGCCTTCACGGAACTCGTCAAAGACGGTTCCGCTCCCCTCCAGCTCAAGATCTACTCCGCCGAGCCAGTGACTCCCGGAGCGGAGGGCATGGTGAGTGAAGGCCATGCCACCCTCGGCACTGTAAGAGGGGGGACCGGAGCGAAGCAAAGCGGAGCGAGCGGTGGGGCCGAGCGGAGCGAGGCGTCTGAACCACCATACCCTCCGCTCCGGGCTATCCCTGGCAAGATTATCTCTGATGGGAAGTCGTATTTGTGGATTATGACAAGAGACGGAGCTATTTCGTTGAAGGAAGTGCAGTTGGCCGGAAAGAAGAGGATGGGTATCGAGGCGTTCCTGCTGGGCTTCCGTGACCCGGAAACATTTTCCACCACCCCCGGCACCTCCAAAGCCGAGATCGCCAAGACAAAGGTCGCCCAATGAGCACCGCCGTTATCATAGGAGGCGGAGACTTTCCCCGCAAGCCATATCCCCGCGAACTCATCCGACGCGCGGACATCATAGTCTGCTGTGACGGCAACGCCCTGAAAGCCTTCCTGCGAAACCGCAAGGCCATATTCGGAAACGACAACAGGAGACCAGACGCCATCGTGGGTGACATGGACTCTATGTCCCCGAAGCTCGCCAAGGAATATTCAAACCTCCTAGTCAAAATCGAGGAACAGGATGACAACGACCAGACCAAGGCCTTGCACCACATCCTGGATCACTATCCCGATGTCGACACGATCCATATTTTGGCAGCCACCGGAAAGCGGGAAGACCACACTGTCGGCAATCTCGGCTTGCTGATGGAATACGCCCGCACCCTTCCATCCTGCCGATCTCTTCTCCAGATCGACATGATCTCCGACTACACCACCGCCTTTGTCGTCACGGACAGTTGTGACCTCATTCTCGGCCGAGGGAGGAAGATCTCCCTGTTCAGCCCGGACAATTCCCTGAAACTTAAATCTAAAGGCCTTGTGTGGCCCACCGACAATGTCATCTTCGACAATTGGTGGCCTGCCACCCTCAACCGGACCGATGATGATACCATCCACCTCGATTTTTCTCACAAATCATTGGTACTCATTATCGTCGATTAACCATTTTTTGATTATATTTGTCAAATAGGACAATAATCTTATCAAATATGCTAAAGAAAATAAGAGTCATCCTGGCGGTCCTCTTCTTCGTGGCCGTCACCCTGCTCTTCCTTGACTTTACCGGAGCAATCCACCAGTGGCTCGGTTGGGTAGCAAAGATCCAGTTCCTTCCGGCCGTACTGGCCCTCAACCTGATGGTTATCATCGCCTTGCTGGTCTTGACCATCCTCTTCGGCAGAATTTACTGCTCGGTAATATGCCCTCTGGGCGTGTTCCAGGACGGTGTGGCCAATTTGAGCAAGAAGGGGAAGAAAGGCAAGTATTCGTATTCAAAGGAACTCAAGTGGCTCCGCTACGGAGTTTTTGCCCTGTTTGTGATCGCCCTGATCGCCGGCCTCAACTCTCTGGTGGCGCTTCTGGCGCCCTACAGCGCTTGGGGAAGGATCGTCCAGAACTTCCTGGCTCCTGTCTGGCAGTGGGGTAACAACCTGTTCGCGTCGATAGCCGAAAAGCATGAGAGCTACGCCTTCTACACCAAGGAGGTTTGGCTGAAGAGCCTTCCGACATTTATCATCGCCGCTGTCACACTGGTCGCCATCGTGATTCTGGCATGGAAGAACGGCAGGACCTATTGCAATACGATCTGTCCTGTAGGAACGACGCTGAGCTTCTTTTCACGCTTCGCCATGTTCCGTCCTGTCATCGACGCCTCGAAGTGCAAGAGCTGCCACCTTTGCGAGCACAAGTGCAAGGCGGCGTGTATCGATATCGACGGGGGCAAGAAGATTGATTACTCTCGTTGCGTGGACTGCTTCAATTGCATCGACAATTGCAAATTCGACGCGCTCCATTATCGCTTCGCCTGGGGCAAGACCGCCGGACAGCCGTCCGAGCCCGGCCGCGTCCATCCTCGCTCCGCTGCGGCTGAGTACGGCCTAAGCCCGGAGGCTGCTCCGGCGGACAAGACAAGAAGGGCGTTCATGATCGGAAGTGCCTTGGCATTAGGTGGTTCCGCATTATCAAGCGTCAAGGCTATGGCGCAAACAGAGCCGGCCGATGACACACTTGTCGAGATCGAAGGAGAAGGCGGATTCGCCGACATCATCCCCAAGGTCGCTCCCAAACGCACGGTCTCGATCACTCCTTTCGGATCTGAGAGCGTGAAATCATTCTACAGCCACTGTACAGCCTGCCAGCTATGTGTGGCCGTATGCCCCAACAATGTCCTTCGGCCATCCAAGGACCTTAAGCACCTGATGCAGCCCGAGATGTCCTTTGAGAGAGGCTATTGCCGTCCCGAATGCGTCAAATGCTCAGAAGTATGTCCCGCCGGAGCGATCCTTAAGATCACTCCCGAGGAGAAGACCCAATGGAAGGTCGGAACCGCAAAGATCGCCCCTTGGCTCTGCCTTGTAGATAACGGAACAGTCGAGGAATGCGGCAACTGCGCCCGACACTGCCCCACCGGCGCGATTCAGATGGTCAGGAAAGATCCCAACAATCCCCGTTCGGTCAGGATACCTTCAGTTGACGAGAGCAAGTGCATCGGCTGCGGAGCTTGCGAGAATCTCTGCCCTTCCAGGCCGATCAGCGCCATCACAGTCGACGGATACCAAATTCACCATAACGCCTAACACCATGAGCAAGAATATCAACAGAAGAGAATTCCTGAAGAAGACAGGAGAAGGTGCCGCCCTGGCCGGTGCTGTGGCAATGGCTGGAGCCTGCGCCCCAAAGAAGACAGCCGAGGCTGTGGCCGGAGCCGTAGTGTCAGGCGACGGGACAGATCCGCTGGAAACCGGAAAAATGGAGCTCCGGACCAACCCTGGCAACGGTGACAAGGTGTCATTGCTGGGTTATGGCTGCATGCGCTTCACGATGAAGAAAGACTCCAACGGAAAGGACATCGTGGACCAGGATAATGTCAACAACTTGATTGACTATGCCATCGCTCATGGAGTCAACTACTTCGACACCGCCCCGGTTTACCTCCAGGGCCAATCGGAGAAGGCTGTTGGAATAGCCCTAAGCAGGCATCCCAGGAACAGCTACTACATAGCCACGAAGATGTCCAACTTCCAGAGCAACGACCGAAAGGTCGCCATGCAGCTCTATAACAACGCCTTCAAGAACCTACAGGTCGATTATATAGACTACTATCTCCTCCACTCCCTCGGACGAGGAGGAGCGAATGGTTTCAAGGCCCGTTTCGAGGACAACGGAGTCATGGACTTCCTCCTTGCGGAGCGTGAGAAGGGCAAGATCCGCCAGCTGGGACTATCGTTCCACGGTGACCAGCAGTCATTTGATGACATGATGGTTCTGCACGACAAGTACCACTGGGACTTCGTTCAGATCCAGATGAACTATTATGACTGGAAGCATGCCGACGGAGTAAGGAATGTCAATGCCGAGTATCTCTACGCCGAACTGGACAAGAGAGAGATTCCTATCGTGATCATGGAGCCCCTCCAGGGAGGCCGTCTGGCCAAGCCGGCTGACAGCGTCGTGAACCGTCTGAAAGAAAAAGATCCCCAGGCCTCACTGGCCTCGTGGGCATTCAGGTTTGTCGGGTCTTATCCTAGAGTTCTGAGCGTCCTCAGCGGTATGGTCTATATGGAGCACCTGCAGGACAATCTCCGGACCTACATGGACTTCAAACCTCTCACAGAGGAAGAGAAGATATTCCTGGACACCGACATAGCCGACATCATGGCCAATTATCCGACCATCGAGTGCAACGACTGCAAGTACTGCATGCCTTGTCCATACGGAATCGATATTCCGGGAATATTCATGCACTACAACAATTCGGTCAACAGAGGTTTACAGCCCCGCAGCAAGGAGCAGGAGGACTACGAGAAGCTTCGCAAGGCCTACCTAGTCAGTTACGACAGGGCCATCCCGACCCTCCGCCAGGCGAGTCACTGTGTCGGTTGCAAGCAGTGCGTCCCCAAGTGCCCTCAGAGCATCCCGATCCCCCGCGAGCTGCGGAGACTGGATGCCTATGTCGAGAAGTTGAAACAGGGCACTTTATAACAGCGGCTTGAAGGTCTTGGTCCCGATCTCTTTGTAAGGAATAAGCTTGAGGCCGAAACTTGACAAAACCTCCGGATTGAGGTAATACTCAAGACTTTCCATCACGGGATCCTCTCCGATAGAGATCCCGTGATTGTTTTTCATATAGTTCTGGCCCTTGTCGTCATAGAACATCCTTCGGCATCCGACCATCAAGTTGTTGATGATGATGTTACGGTTCAAGTTGGCGTGGATGTCCTTCGCGAAATCCGGATAACGGCTCTGATAGAGTTCCCCGTTGATGTCAACATCCTCGAACAGTTTCTTCACCACCTCCGGACGGGTCAGGGCCTCGTCCCATAGCGCTTGCCCCCAAGGAGAGAAACTAATCCCATAGTTACAATTGTAGAACACATTGTTATTCACCACATTATCCTTTCCTCCGTGGATCTGGACAGCTCCGAAATGGATAGCGCCCACATTATTGAATATATTCCCGTACACCAACTGCCCGGAAATCATATCGTCGAACCTCACGCCGGCGGCCCCGTGGAGCGAACCGCCCAAGATGTTCTCCCACAAGTTGTAGCGAATGACAAGTCCACGGAGACTGTAATCATAAAACACGTCTATCCCACCTTGGTCATCGCTCTCCTGCACGAGATCGTGGAAATAATTGTATGCCACAAGAACCTCGCTCCCATCCAGACGCATCGCTGATGAGGGGCACCTGCTGAAATCGCAATGCCTGACGACAAGGCCGCAGCCGTCGAAAAAGACAGATGGCTCGTAGGTATGCTGGAAAAGGGAGATGTTCTCCACAATCGTGTTATCGACCACGTAGCCGGAAGGAGTGATGGTCTTCCTGTCACCTCCATAGAGTTTCATTCCGCTATGTCCGAGCGTCCCAAAGTGGCAACCTGTCACCTTGACATCGTGGGATGAAATGACGTGAAGGGCGTCCGATCCTAAACGGAAAGCCTTCACCCCTTCTATAGTAACTTCTTTTGAATCAGAAACTCCAACAGCGGAGCGCCTGCCTCCGACAAAAGCCAATCCCTTAATTGTGACATTCTCACAATCAGCTATTTCCATCATAAACTCAGAGCCGCAGACCGAAAGCGAGACCTCATCACCCGGGGCATATCCCTCCGGCGGGTACCAATATAGCATCCCCTTTTCACGATCGATGTAGTACTCGCCTGGAGTGTCCAGGCCGCAAAGAATATTCACGCCCTTGAACTTGAACGAGTCTTTATATCCATAGATGTGCCAGGGTGCCTCAAGGGATATGGTTTTCGTTCCGGGATCGATGGAAGCCACCTTCTGGTAATGATCTTTCCAGTCCCAGCGAAAGTAGCCATAAATCCAGGCATCTTTCTCATCCGCCCAAGAATCAATTATTTCATCTGTATATGTGAGTATACCTTCTTTTCTAGTGATGTCATCGACGACAGTCGGCCCTACAGCCTCGCCGGCGACCAAAAATCCTTCATCCGGATAGGCCGCTATCCTCTGCCTCTCCCCTTTCCAATACAGATCCGTAAGTTTAGCCTTTTCGCATGCGGCACCTAAGTCCTTTATGCCCAAACTATAAAGACTCACCTGAAGCACCTTCTCCCTGGAAGACTCGGGCAAACGATTAAGGATATTCTTGTCTTTCATAGGTTTGAAGCCTTTGATAACACGGTCGCCATGGATGACGGGCTCAGCTCCGGGATCCACTTCTACCGTGATTTTACCTCCTTTGAGACCTTTGAAGACCAACGGTTCAGAAATGAAGTAATCCCCGTCAGAGAGTATAAGCCGGACATCTCCCTTCTCGTCAGAGATGCTTTTTATGGCCTTCTCCAAGGTTTTCCCCTTCGGAGAGACGTGGTAATCCTTTGCAGGTAAGACTATTGGTAAAAGAACTGCCAGTGAAACGGCGATAATTAGATGGAGTCGCATATTCAAATATAGCAAAAATCTGCCTTGATATTTTCAGATTTCAGGAATATTCGTATATTTGCAGTCCGCAATCAGCGAAAACATTGGAGAGATGCTCGAGTGGCTGAAGAGGCACGCCTGGAAAGCGTGTGTACCCCAAAAGGGTATCGCGAGTTCGAATCTCGCTCTCTC
>JAILLE010000033.1 GCA_024693285.1 Bacteroidales bacterium | reverse complement strand
CCGATGGTGCCTTCGGCGGCTCGACCGCCTCGCTCCGCTCGGCCCCACCGCTCGCTTCGCAAAGCGAAGCTCCGGTCCCCCCTCTTAACGTGCCGAGGGTGGCAGTGGTCTCGCCATCCGAAGCACCATCGCCTCCCTCGGGCGGCAATGCGCCTGGGCGGACGTCTATGCGGCAGTTCTTCAGCGTGAATGGAGATTTGTTTGTGCGGTCGTTATGCCTGATGGGAGTGTACCTGGCGTTCTCCGCCATCTCCGCCCGCTTCGGCGACACCCTCCTCGCCATGAGCTCCATTATGATGAAACTCATGATGATATTCTCTTACTTCACCGATGGCTTCGCGTTCGCCGGAGAGGCCTTAACAGGACGGTTTTACGGCCGCAATGACAAATACGCCGTCTCCAAAACCGTCAAATGGACCTTTGTCTGGAGTATGGGAATAGGCTTGTTATTCGTGGCGATATATGCCTTTGCGGGGACTCCGATGTTCCGTCTGATGACATCAGACAATACTGTCGTGGAAGCCGCCAAAGCATTCCTGCCTTGGCTCGTCATAATGCCTCTGCTCGGCTGCCCGGCTTTCACCTGGGACGGAATATATATTGGCGCCACCGCGACCAAAGAGATGCGAGACGCCAATATCGGCTGCCTTATAGCCTTCTTTATCATATGGTTCGGAGGAATCCTGTTATTTAAGGTGACCGGCCTCCAAGCGAACCTCAGCGCCAAAGTCCATCTTCTTTTCGCCGCCTATTACACCCATCTGATATTCCGGTCTCTATATCAGACTATAAAATACAAGCCTGCCATTCTAGGCAGGCTTTGAATAAATACCTTAGTAAGAAAAACTACTTCAGAGCTTTCTCTATGGTCTTGGCGATTTCCTGCCAGTGAGCCTGGGTGACCGTATCGGAAGACTTAGCCTTCGCGGCCTTCTTCTGGATTTCGGTCAAAGTGCCGAGGATCAAGGCCTTACCATCAGAATTCTCAGCTCCCCTTCCGTTCATTGCCTCGATAGCCGCACTGACGAAACGGCGCTGGAGGTAACGGCGGTAGCTATCAGTAGCCTTACCCTTGTAAAGCTCGGAGAACACCATACCAGTCAGGTCGGACAAATACTCCTCAGGGCTGTAATTAGCCGGGTTGTTCTGGACGAACTGTCCAAGCCTGTCAAGCTTCTGGATGTTCAAGAGGTTGCCAGCGCTCACGACACCGTTGACCAATGAGTACAGATAAGTGTCAGGGCTGTCGGTCATGTTGTACATGTAAGGGACATCAATAAGCCAGGTCGGCTTCTGGAACAAATTCTCGTTCAAGAAGTTAAGGGCGGCTTTCTGACGATCCTTCGGAACGGCCTCATACACGGGGCCAGGCTGCTCAATGCTCCTATAGGTCACAAAACGACCACCGATGTTATTGGCCACATGGCCAAGATAGCGGTTGTACTGCCCAGTCAGCTGAGTGTACATACGGCTGACATTGCGGTACTGATCACCTTCCTCGGCATTCCACTCAGGAAGCTGTCCGATGATCCTCTTGAGGTTCATGATACCATAGTTGCTGGCGGCCACAGCATCGTCACTGAGGTCCTCCCTCTGGGCGCGAGGATCGGAATCAGAACCCTCGCCACCGAACCAGAGCCTGGGGTTGGCGTTCAAACGCTCGATGATAACCTTGTTCCAATACAGGTGGTCCTCCTTCGGAGTCTTGTAAGGAGTGGCCTTATAGCCATATTCAATAGCCCACTTGTCATAGTCATTGATCCTGGGATACAAGCCATCTTTGCCGATATTATCCTCAGGCTGAGCGACATAATTGAAACGGGCATAGTCCATGATACTGACCGTATGGCCGTTTTTCTCGACCCACTCTTTATCACGGAGCTTCTCGACAGGGGTCTGGCTGCTGGAACCCATGTTGTGACGGAGTCCGAGCGTGTGACCGACCTCATGAGAAGAAACGAAACGGATCAGGTCTCCCATCAGTTCATCGTCATATTTCATCTTCCTTGCCCTGGGATCAACCGCACCGACTTGGATCTGATACCAGTCATGGACTAGGGTCATGACATTGTGGTACCAACCGATGTGGCTCTCAATGATCTCACCGGACCTGGGGTCATGGACATTGGGGCCATAAGCGTTAGCGGTAGGAGACGCAAGGTAACGGATAACCGAGAAGCGGGCATCCTCGAGGCTCATGTCGGGATTGTCCTCCGGCCATTCCTCGCCCCTGATGGCGTTCTTCCAGCCAGCCTGCTCAAAGGCTTTCTGCCAGTCATTCACACCTGCGATAAGATAAGGCCTCCACTGCTTGGGAGTAGCGGGATCGATGTAATAGATGATGGGCTTGATAGGCTCGACGAGCTCTCCCCTCTTCTGCTTCTCAACATCCTCAGGACGGGCCTCAAGGCGCCAGCGGGTGATGAAACGAACGTTCTCGACTCCCTGCTGGTCATCTGTGAACTTGCTGTAACCATCAGCGAAATAACCAACACGGGCGTCGAAAAGCCTCGGCTGCATCGGGGTCTCAGGAAGAAGCACCATGGAAGTGTTAAGCACCATGGTCACTGTTCCGGCCTCGGAACCCGCGGGCAAGTACTGGGCACGCACAGGGCTCTGTCCGCCGCCACCAAAGTTGGGAGTAGGGGCATTATATGTGAAGGTCTTGGTGACTGTCACTTCAGTGTTGATAGGATAGGTGCGCACACTCTCAATAAAGCTGGCGTCGCCTTTGACACCACCAAGATTCATCTGCCTCTTGGTCATGGAATTCAGAGAGAAGGCCTGGACATCACCTTCAAAAAGATTGGTGACCTTGACTCTCGTGGTTCCGGGAGTAGAAGATTTCTCAGGCTTGATTGAAGCGATGATCGGATTCTCGGAACTGACCTTCACGGCCTTCTCGATATCCTGTCCCTTGTCAGCTTGGATCGTAAGGGCGTCAACGCGGAGCAAGAGGTTGCCATTGGAGGCCTTTTCCCAATAAATCATGCTTTCGGTGACTTCCTCGCCTCCGTACTTGGATGCGCCAGGAGTGTTGCTGACATAACGGGTCACAGCAAGTATCCTGCGTCCGAGGAGGTTGTCAGGAATCTCGAAATACCAGTCTTTCTCTTGATGAGCCACACCGAACATACCGGGAGTGACTTTCAACTCAGGAGCCGGTTTCTCTGGTTCATCTTTCTTTTCTGTGTCAGGCTTCCCGGGCATGGGACGTCCGCCTCTGGGCTGCGCCAGGGCCAAAGGAGCAGCCGCCATCATGATGGCGACTACAGTAATAAGGATTCTTTTCATACCTGTCTTTTGTCAAGTTTGCGTCAATATAGGAATATTTTCGCAAACTATCTACAAAAGAGCTCGGCAAAATCTTTAACCGCCACGTTATTTATATGGAGACGGGAATTCGAGACAGCCTCTGAGAAGGTCTTCAGACAGAGAGGGCATGCGGTTACAATGGTCTCCGGATTCTCAGCCAGAAGGTTCTCAAGAGATGACTCAGATATCTTCGCGCGATCTCTGGTGTCAAGTGTCAGACTACCGAGGCTTCCTCCGCAACAAACGCTCTCATCATATTCCTTGGAAGCCTTGACAAGAGTTCCTACCTGCCTCAGGGCTGCCCGAGGCTCAATATAGACTCCACAGCCCCTTCCAAGCTCGCAAGGATCATGGTAGACGATCTTCTCTTCGCTCTTCTCGACCTTGAGCTTCCCGGAAGCGATCAACTCATTGATGAACTGGGTGTAATGGATGACCTTGATTCCCTCCAGATGATATTCCTCTTTGAATATTTTATAGCAGATCGGGCAAGATAGCACAAGTGTCCCACAACCAGACCCTTCTATCAGCTTCTTGTTAGCTTCGATGACTTTAGAAGCGGCTTCGGTCTTGCCGGCAAGCATTAAAGGTCTTCCGCAGCATATTCCTCCATCCCTGTCAGCGAACTCATACTCCACTCCAGCCTCCTTGAACACCTTCTCCACCGACTTGATGATCCTTGGCGTGAGATGTGTCATGCACCCTGCGAAATATAATACCTTAGGAGCCTCCGCCGGCAGCGCCTTGGGCGAAGCGACCACTGCCACCCTCGACACGTTAAGGGCGGAGGCCGTCGCACTCGCAAGATAGCAGTAGTCATACGGAAGGGTGTTGTTTACGGTGGCACGTTGGGCTCGGCGAAGGGCTGGCGCATCAACCCCGACAGGACACAACGCATGACACTTGTCACACATCAGGCACTTGTCCGCTATAGCGTTGATTTTCTTCTCATTATGCCTTCTTAAAAAGCGAATGAAATACACAGAGGAATACTTCAGATTCTTCTTTTGCACATTCATCGGACAAGCGTCCAGGCATAGTCCGCAACTCGAGCAAGCGTAGATTTCAGCCTCAGCGACACCCTTACGAGGATGATGTGGCTTGACACCAGCATTTCTCAGCAAAATCCACAACACCTCAGTCAAGATGTGCATGTAACGACTGAAGGGCATCGCGGCGAAGAACAGTCCAAGGCTTATGGAATATGCCCACCAGCATGGAGTGAACCATAGTTTGTCACCAAACAGGAAATGCCAGAAGTGATTGACTCCCACTGTGAGGAAACTTCCTCCACTCAAGTCAGCGGTAAAACTCTCCGCCAACAACCTGAGAGGGAAGATCAGCCAAAGACTGTACAAGGCAATGCGGTCGGCCAAGGAAGGTTTCGTCGTGTGCCTCATGCCAAGAACGATGGACCGGAACCTCTTGAACATTGCCAAAGCTATACCCGAAAGGATATACAACAGGAAAAAGTCCATCAGGAAGAAGAACAAGGAGCCTCTCAATGTCGTGTGCCCTGGATTCATCCAGACAAAGTACCTGTAGAAAATCGGATAGAACAGGCCTCCCCTGGTCACATTAAGTCTGGCCGGGACAAAAAGAGCTACCTCTATGTGTCCCAGGATGATAATCATGAACCAACCGAAAGCTATCGCCGAGTGCATGTAACCAAGCAAGGGTTTTCTCTGCCATATCTTGACATGGAACAGACAGTCTCCGAAAAGGTCCTTAAGATTCTTAACGATCGTTTTGGGGATAATCAAAGACTTCCAGAACTTTATCCTGTCGGATTTAGGAATAGCGGCCAGCAATCTCACACATCCCACGCCTATCCAGCACAACATGAAAGTGATGCCGATTGTGAAAGGGATGACGAAATGGCTGTAGCCGGAAGGTATCCTGTCGATCACCTCCGGATCCGCGGCCTGAGCGGCGAGCAAATATAACAGAGGTGTCATTTCTTTGAATAGACTTTAATTATCGAAAGGATAAGATGCCTGGTATTTATCCCGCGGGGACAAACCATGGAACACTTGCCGCAAAGCTGGCAGGCCTTCAGAGCATCCAATGCCTTGTCGTCCTTGGCATTGAACACATCTTCAATGGCCTCCCGGAGACTGGTCGGGGTGAACTGCCCGGCCGTGCACACCGCCGTACAGCTGCCACAAGCCATGCAAATCCTCGCATCAGGCTCCATCTCGACGAGTTTCTCGTATTTCTCCCTGTCAAACAGGTCCAGATTAATCCTGGAGCTGGGCACAAGCCCGAAACCGAAATCTACCATCTCTCCCTTACAAGTTGCTTGTAATTCTTAGCGTCCGGGAATATCTCCGTAAGATACCTGTCTATCTCCATAGCAGCGGCTCTGGCATCAGCCAAGGTCTCGGGAAGGGTCTTGGGACCAGTCGCGGCCCCAGCCAGGAATATCCCAGGAATAGGACTCCGCTGACCTGCGGCAATTCCGCTCCTAACAGCGAAATAACCATCTTCCTCAACCGACATCTCAAGGAGGTCACCGATAGCCTTTCCAGAGGCTGAAGGCCTCATTCCAGCCATCAGGACAAGCAGGTCAAGAGTCACCTTCAACGGCTTACCAGCCACTGTGTCCTCAGCCTTAACCAAGAGGGTACCATCGTAATTCTCAGATACTTCCGCAACACGACCACGGATAAACCTGACCCCATATTCCTTCTGGGCCTTAAGGTAGATATCCTCATAATGCCTTCCGAAAAGACGCAAATCCATGTAGAAGCAGAACACCTCCGCGTCAGGGAAAGCTTGTTTCATCTCGATGGCCTGCTTGACAGCGGTGGCACAGCAGACTTTAGAACATGACCTGCACCCTGATTTCTCATCCCTGGATCCCACACAATGGGCGAATCCTATCTTCCCGGGCTTCTCTATCCTCCTGTCGGACCCGGACTTGAAATATGCCTCGAGATCAGCGTTGGTCATGACCTGGTCATATATTCCATAACCATATTCCTCCTTCTTCACTGCATCGAAAAGATCGAAGCCGGAAGCCACCAATACGGCGTCGGACAAGACAGTGATACCGTTCGTCAGCCTTACATTATAAGACTTGTCAAGGCGGTTAATCGCTCTCACATCAGTGTCAGTGAAGCATTTGACTCCATCAGCACCCTTCAGAAGCTTACCAAGCACCTCATCCGCCTGGACACTGTCCGGGAACAGCCTGTCCCATTTAGCGAGATGACCGCCCAATTTTGGGGACTTCTCTATGAGGATGACATTGTAACCCATCCTCTGGAGCTGTGCGGAGGCTTCCAGCCCGGCAGGGCCTCCACCGATTATCAATATATTATTCTTCATACTCCTATTATTTCAGACATACGCAAGGAAGAGGCTCACCTATATCCTTCCCGTTCTTTCCAAGATACTTCTTGGCAGGGTCATATTCAACTCCCATCTTGTCCAGAAGTGGCTCAGGGCCAATCTGATGCGTTTGGAGACCCAGATCCCAAGGGTCGTAGCCCATCACAAGGCCAGCGACCTCCTCATAAGTCAAAACCGGAATGCCATGGCCATTCTCCCCATATGTCTTGCCTGTCGACTCAGCTATCACATACTGCCACCTGTCCATAAAATACGGGCACCCGGGGCAATTTGTGATAATCAAGTCAGGCTTGAACGGCTCCATGCTTTCGAATTTCTTATGAGTATTGGAAAGCGAGTATCCCCTGTTGCCTTTGATGAAATATTGGCGGAAACCGAAACCACAGCAATGCCTCCTTTCCGGATAGTCCACAATCTCTCCGCCCCAGGCCTCGATCATTCCGGCAAGCACATAGGGATATTCAGCGCCACCGACTCCTTTCGAAGGGAACATCTTTGAATAGTGGCAACCGATATGCTCCACCACCTTGAGAGGCTCACCGGTATGGACATTCACAAGTTTACGTACCGCCTGAGCAGCGATGAGATTGCGATATTTATAGATAAGGTCACTGGCATGTATCAGGAACTTCGGCTTCGCGAATTCAAGTTTACAGGTCTTCCACAGGTTCTCCCGTATCTTGTCTTCAAGCTCCGGAAACTCCCTCCAGGTCTCCATTGTCTCACAGTAAAGGCCGAAAGATGTGATGCAAGAACAGACATAGTTCTCATAACCATTCTTCGCCATCAAGGCGAACTGCCGGGCGATAATAGTCATGACCGTCTCCTGAGGGATCGTGTCGCTATGATAGGCGATACCTCCGCAAGTGGTATGGTGTTCAGTCTCGAATATGTCCTTGCCCAGCTTATTCCTCGTGATGTCCAGGAAAGTCGCCTCGGAAGCGGGGAAGAAACTCTGCCTGATGCAACTGCGGACATAGAAATAGTGGTCGTCCGGTATCTCTTTCTGGTAATCTGACCAGATCTTCTGCTTTCCTTCGTATATCATGTTCCTAATGATTCAAATGTTTGGGGTCGCTCTGGGAATAAACCATTTTCGAAAACTCCTCCTCACTCATTCCCAGTTCAGCGGCCTTCCTCTCACCTGCCTTTCGGACAGTCTCCATCCTGGCGGTGGCCCCAGTCTCATCAAAGATCGCCTTCAGTTGGTCAAGGTCCTCCTGGGGAATACGCCTCATAGCACCGGGTCCCTTGCCGTCAAGATTACCTCCAAGGCGCTCGAACACCTCATCAAGATGCCTCTCTTCCCATTCCCAGACCATTCCGGCTTCCGGATGACCCGCATAGTCGAATCGACGAGGGTAGATACAATAACCATAGTCAAGGATATTCGAGCAAAGATCCTTGGTCAGGAGGTACATCTGACGTCCCTTCTCCGATTCAATGAAATAGCCCAGTTCGACGGAAAGGTTACGCAGTGCCATTATTATCAGCCCGGGAGCATTCTTCCTGGGGCATCTGGTCACGCAACTCATGCACTCCCCACAATACCATATCGTTTCGCTCTTCAAGAGTTTCTCTATCTCCTCATCGTCCTTGCCCTGGACAATGTCCACAATTCTTCGGGGATCGTAACGGTAGAATTCCGCAGCTGGGCAGATAGCCGTGCAGGTCCCGCAGTTGATGCAGGCATTAAGGCCTTCTTTCAGGCGATAATCCTTCATCAAGAGGTCATATAGTTTACCCATTATCCTTTTGATTGTTAGTTGGATACTTCTGCGCCAGAGCCTCAAGATCAGAGGCCGGATCCATATTCTTCTCCATCCTGGCGAGGACTTTCACAAAAACCTTCAGGTCTTCTTTAGAGATATCCCCCATAATATCCCTGGCGGATTCATATGCCAAGGTTTCCACCTTTTCCCTGATCTTTTTGGAAAAAGGTGTGACCTTAATAAGATTCTGCCTACGGTCAGAGGGATTGGAGATCCTCTGCACAAGTTTCCGGCTCTCAAGACCGTCAATCAACTTCACAATGGAGTTCTTATCCCTCATTGTGATGTCAGCGATCTGCTGCTGGGTCAGGACCCCCTCATCCCAAAGCGTGTCCATCACCAGGAACTGTTCCGGAGACAGACTGAATCCTCCATTCCGGAAATCCTCCGTAATCCTCTGTTTCATGCTGTTATGAGCGATGTTGAGGAAAAGGAATACCTGTTTCTCTAGTACCATGGTTTATTGTAAGCCCTTTTACTAAGATGCAAAGATAAGTGAATATCCCCTTTTAAACAAGTCAAACGCGGAATTTCTTGTCTTCTTCGAGCATACCGAGATAGGAATTGTAACGTTCTGGGGATATTCTTCCTTCCTCCACAGCCCGTTTTACGGCACAGTCAGGCTCATGGGTATGAGTGCAAGGCGTGAAACGACAGCCTTTCATCTCACGAAGCATTTCCGGGAAATATAGCCCTATTTCCTCTTTCTTCAAATCGACGAGCCCGAAGCCCCTGAGGCCGGGAGAATCTATGATGAAGCCTCCAGATGAAAGAGGATACATCTCATAGAGAGACGTCGTGTGTTTTCCTTGAAGATGAGCGATAGAGATATCTCCGATCTTTGGATCAAGACTCGGATCCAATGCCTTGATAATCGATGACTTCCCTACTCCAGATTCACCAGTGAAAAGGCAGATCTTGCTATCTTCCTTAGACCCGGTCGCCTCTCTCAAGTTCTCTATTCCTTCGCCGGTCAGTGCGGAAGTCTCAATGACAGGATACCCCGCACTCTCATAAATGCGATGAAAATCAGCGAGTTCCTCCGGAAACTCCTTCCTGAATATATCTATCTTATTCAGAATAATCGTCGCGGGAATGCCATATACTTCGCAGGTGAGAAGAATCCTGTCCAAAAACTGGAGCTTGATCTCAGGGAAATAGAGGGTCACAACGATAAAAGCCCTGTCCAGATTGGCTGCGATGACGTGAGACTGGCGTGAAAGATTTGTGGACTTACGAATCACATAATTCTTTCTGTCAGCGACTTCCACGATGCTGGCGGGATGCGTCAGCGATGGTTCTTCTGAATATTCATAAGTCACAACGTCTCCTACAGCGACCGGATTGGTTGCCTCGCTGCCGGAGAGACGGATCTTGCCTTTGAGTACAGCCGGGAATGGGGCCCATTCGGGGAGCCTCGACAACAGGAAATGACTTCCCGCATTTTTCACGACAGTAGCCTTGCCTCTCATCGGAGGCAAAGATAGCAAATCTATTTCACTTAGTCACACTGAAAGCACCCCTACGGCCCTACTATTGGCGGGGCGGTGGGCTGCCACTCGACCGCGGAACGAGTCCTGGGAGCCGATGACTGTTTCTTGCCTCGGTTCACAGCGTCGTATTCCAGGAACTTCTCGAAACTAGCCTCCTCGCCGCTAAGCTCCATTATCCTCTTGTAGATGGCCCAGCGGGACGGAGCGTTTGTCGCAAGTTTTTACAAATCAAGAGCATGCCCAGCGGCCACTGGAATGGCTGCGGGGCATTTTCGGCCGCGGACCCAGACGGTTATTCGCGGGGCTCCGCAGGCCAACCGGCCTCCCGGCCGCCTGCAAGGCACATCCCCATGCTCCCGTTTTGTAATTCTCCGCATTGTTAATGCAGCATGCGGACCGTCTCGGGGAGTCCAGCCCCTATCGGAACTTCGTTCGCTCCGCTCACTCCGGCCCCTCCCGACACCATCATCGTCCTCGCTCCGCTCAGACTCGCTGTCGCCGGGCCCCTCCCCCTGCCCCTGTCCGGGGGTGGACAGGTCCGCCAGGGGCTGGCTCCCCGAGACGACTGGCACATAACAATCCGAAGTCCCATGGCAGGACCACACCCCACTCCGAGCGAGAGCGAGTTCAGGTCCGGCGGGGGACAAGCCGGCCAGAGGACGCGATTCGGAGGCCGAAGGCCGACAGGGCCTCCCGGAGAGGGAGGCGGTGGAGGGTGACGCCCCCCCGGGGGGCAGCCGCGAAACGGCGGGGGGTGAATGGAGCCGCCGGAATGAGAAGTCCCCCCTGACGGGCAATGCCTGTCAGGGGGGACTCGAAGAACGGCGGCGACCTACTCTCCCAGCTGGTGGGCCAGTACCATCGGCGCGGATGAGCTTAACGGCTCTGTTCGGGATGGGAAGAGGTGGATCCTCATCGCTTTAACCACCGCAATATATTACTTGAGAGATCACCTCCGCAGTATCGCTTCGCGTTTATTCTTTCTCGAGGAAAGAGTTCGGGCTATTAGTACGGGTCGGCTTTGCCATCGCTGGCTTTACACCTCCCGCCTATCGACGTCGTGGTCTACGACGACCCTGTGAGGAAGTCTCATCT